>JBPCVE010000118.1:0-11086 GCA_051010795.1 Rubripirellula sp. | reverse complement strand
ACCTAGTTCGTCAACGAACCTCCGGCTCACTTAATACCTTCGGCTGCCGATGGGCAAATCGAGCACAGATCCGCGCGCCTTTCAGAATTTTTGTCCATGTCTTGCCCGCAACCTTGCTGTTAACAGCCGTAGGGTGCCAATGGGCGGCCAGTGGACACAACACAACGGGCACCCAGCTCTACGAACAAGGGCAATACACGGCAGCCTTGCAGCGGTTTCAAAAAGTAATTGCTACCGATCCGCAAAACGCTGACGGTTATTACAACCTTGCGGCCACTACCCACCGTTTGGGGAATCAGCGGGGCGACCAGGAGATGCTGACTCAAGCTGAATCTCTGTACAACCAATGCCTCGACCACGACCCAAACCACCTAGAGTGCCACAGAGGCCTAGCCGTTCTGCTCGTCGATACAGGCCGCAACGATCGCGCCTTTGCCCTCATGAAGAACTGGGCCACTCAGAATCCGGCCAGTGCGGAAGCCCGTATCGAATTGGCTCGGCTTTATGAGGAAGCCAATGACCCCGAAACGGCGATGAAATATCTTGAAGATGCCGTTCAAAAAGACGCAAATAACCCGCGTGCCTGGCTAGCACTCGCAAAACTGCGTCAGCAGTCCGGTGACCTGCCGCAAGCCCTGCAAAATTATCAACAGAGCCTTGCCATCAACCCAGCCCAACCGATGGCCGCTGCTGAAGTCGCCAAGCTAAACCACCAAATCAGTGGAAATGCCCAAACTGCGACACCACCCGGTCAGACACAGATTGCTGCCCCCGCGTACGGCGGTGGCTTTTTGAACAGGTACTAGGCCAGTAGAAAGGCTGCCAGCAGTTCAGGGACTCTGCGGCTCGGGGCACTTCTGCTAAACAGACAATTGGCGTATGGATCGCGCCGCTCGCAGGGAAGGGCGTTTGAGATTCGCTCTGATCGGATCGACCAAAACCAGTCCTTTAAAATCATCTTCGTGAGGTTTGCTAGCCTACGAAGGCAGCTTCAAAACCTCTACAGTTTGCGGAAATCACCGACCGCACCAGCTTCCCCCAAGCTCAACCACTGAATCATTATGAAGTCGATGGAAAAAATTGTGTCGCTCTGCAAGCGACGTGGCTTTCTGTTTCAATCCAGCGAAATCTATGGCGGTGTGCAGGGTTGCTGGGACTATGGGCCATTGGGGGTTGAGCTGAAGCGCAACCTCAAGGAAGCATGGTGGCAGGACATGATTGCCGGCCATAACGAGTTACTCAAGCCTGACGCTGCGCCCGGCAACTTTGAAATGGTGGGTTTGGACTGCACGATCATCATGCATCCACAGGTATGGAAATGCAGTGGGCATTACGACCTTTTTCATGATCACATGGTCGACTGCAAGGAGTCGAAAAAGCGTTATCGCTTTGATCAAGTCCGTGGCCGATGGGTGGAATATCAAGACAGAAAAATATTTGTATCCACCTTGGCTGACATTGAAAACGAACTTGACGACGTTCGCCGGCGAGGCATGAAGTTTTTTCGTCTTCGCAACAAAGATGCTGACAAGATCACGGTTGGAGACGAGTCCATCACCTTGGACAAACTCGATTCAACCACCGACGTATTAGCTCCTGACGCCAAGAAACTGGACACGCTTACCGAACCACGCGAGTTCAACCTGATGTTCAAGACAACATTGGGAGCTCTTGGAGGTGAGGAGGATGCAACTTTTCTGCGACCCGAAACCGCGCAGGGAATTTTTGTCAATTTTAAAAATGTTCTTGATAGCAGCCGAGTACGTGTTCCCTTTGGCATTGGACAAATTGGCAAGAGCTTTCGAAACGAGATCACACCGAGAAATTTCACCTTCCGCTCCCGTGAATTCGAGCAGATGGAGATTGAGTTTTTCTGCCATCCCAGCCAATCGCAGGAATGGTATCGCTACTGGCGTGACCGCCGAATGAACTGGTACGTCTCTCTTGGCCTGTCCAGCGATTCCCTGATCATGCGAGAGCATCATCAAGAAGAACTTGCCCACTACAGCGTTGGCACCGCTGATATCGAATATGCATTCCCTTTCTTACCGGAGGGAGAATATGGAGAGCTTGAGGGCATCGCCCACCGTGGTGACTTTGATCTTCGCAGCCACATGGAAGGCAAACTGGATCCATCAACCAGCCCAATGACGGTGGAACTTAATGAACATGGAAAACCAAAATACCGCGGGAGCGGCAAAGACCTGAGCTACCGTGATGAAATTCAGGGTGAAAAATTCATACCGCATGTTATCGAACCATCAGCCGGTGCAGACCGTGGTGTGTTGGCGTTTCTTTGCGAAGCATTCACCGAAGATGAAGCGCCTGACGAGAAAGGCAAGATGCAGACTCGAACAGTGATGCGACTTCACCCGCGCATCGCACCCATCAAAGCTGCGGTCTTCCCATTGGTAAAAAAAGATGGAATGCCGGAAGTTGCCCGCGAAATTTACGGCAAGCTGAAACAACACATGACAGTGTTTTACGACGAGAAAGGTGCCGTAGGACGGCGTTATCGGCGGCAGGACGAGGCCGGAACACCCTTCTGCATCACCGTCGATACCGAAACGCTTGAGAATCAAACAGTGACCGTGCGAGACCGAGACACATTAGAACAGAGTCGAATTCACCTGGATGATCTCGCAACCGAACTGCAGAACCGCATCGACGCCGGCTGAATCCCAACCTCCAAGCCCAAGCGACGGCCCACAGAGAATCGCTCAACTGCCTTCCAGCCCCTACACAGGACCGCCATGGCCAATGGCTGAACCGTCAGCTAGCCTCACCTTGCTGCTGTCCTGCTGCGGCATTGGTCTGGGTCAAAGTCGCGGCCGCGATACGCGATACGCTTGTTGCCACCGGTCGATCGATTGTTAGCTGCCGCAGCATGGTCCCTGCCATTGCCATCCCGCTCAAGAAGGCACCTTCGACTCGAGGACTAAAACACCAGTCTCCGCAGGCTCCAAGCCCAGCAGCAGAATCCCAAAGACACTGTTCCTCCATTGCGACCTTTGGAAGTGCATATCTCCAGCGGTGAACCTTACAGTGAAGAGGCTGGACCTTCTTCTGCACTGCCTTTTCAAACGCCAACAGCAATTTACTTTCGATTTGCGATGGGCAGCATTCCAGATGAGCTTCAGACCATTCTGCCGAAGCGTGTAGAGTCCAATTAGTCACGGCTTCAGCCTCATGCCGGTGCGGTTTGCTTCCATCGTGAGCAATCCACGAGAGGGGACCTTCTTCAACGAAAGCGCCGTCAAAAACAACGTCTCCCAAGTCTGCCGTCGTGAGCATCATTGCCCAGCAAGGATCCATTTTGACGTCAGCGATCTGGTCCGAGAGGACGGACTGACCATCCAAAATGTTGAGGCTCTGCTTCGGAGGGCAGTTGAGAATGACCCAATCGAATACGCCAGCGTTTCTTCCTGCTGTGTCAGTGATTTGCC
Organism: Rubripirellula sp.; assembly: GCA_051010795.1. Lineage (GTDB taxonomy): Bacteria > Planctomycetota > Planctomycetia > Pirellulales > Pirellulaceae > Rubripirellula. The sequence continues at coordinate 7,640 of JBPCVE010000118.1, read as the reverse complement.
ACTTCCCGTCTGCAGGATCAATTCTCGAAATGCAAGTATTTGTTCGGACCTGAAGACCCTCCGCAAGATGCTCAGCCAGACTGTTCATGCCTGGAACCGCCACGTAACGCGGGGTTCCATACTGATCTTCGCAACCACCGCTTGAATCAAGTTTGACGATGCGGCCCATCCAAGGTTCCACAAGTCCCTGCTGCATCCAACTGCGGACGTAACGAGTGAAGCGACTGTCTCGAGCAGTGAAATATTGCGCGCCGTGGTCAAATGACAAGCCGTCTTCGCGGCGGGTTGCCAAACGCCCACCAACACTCCGCGACTTGTCAAACACCGTCACATCGAGACCATGATCTTGCAAACATCTCGATGCCATCAACCCACCTACCCCCGCTCCGACCATGGCAATCTTGGGCATTCGACCAGCAATAGGCCGGTCGACAGAGTCGCTGAACTTAGCGAGGTCCAACCGTGACTCGTGAATCTCGCAAGGGCGCTCCCGCACATTGCCAAAAACGTCCCCCGCAGGCTGGAAGGGTCGATCGAAGAGACCAAAGCACCATAGCACCCCGCCATAACTGCACGGGTCTCTGCCATCCAAGGCGTAGCGATGATTCAAATCCATCGTGAGTTGCATAGCGGCAGTAGGTGACGGAGCCCAGCGCAGGAAAGCCTTCCCCCAAGTCATCCTCACGTTGTTATGCAACTCGCCGTGCTTGACCAAACTACGTTGACATGCATCCCAGAGAGGTTGTTCGGTCTTGCCGCGTGAAAGGGTTTCCCACGAGTAATTATCCTGCCTCTCGTCCGAAGCGTGCTCGTCAAGTGTCTCGATAGCCCAGTCAGGCAACGCGTCAATCGAATCGATTACATCAAGGTTGTGAAAACAGAAATTAAAGGACAGCTCACGCCAAACAAGCAACTCGTCAAGGTACTTGTCGGCACCTGCCGCATCCGCCTGCCGAGCTAACCGGAACGGGCTTACCATTCCGAAGTGCAGATAAGCGCTCATGCGACTTACCCCGTCACGGTTGCTCGCGTCGTTACGCTCGTCTTCGTACCGATTCAATCCATGGGCCCTGAATCGATCCCACCGGTTGTAACCCGCCCGCGTACCACCCGGCGTGTCAGCGACAGGAGCAATGGAGTGGTCAATCCGGCATCCCGCGATCAAGGAAGCGAGACAAACATCCTGCAGGTCAAGCGATTCGAATGGCAGGGGACCCCGAAAAAATTCGCAATCGATCTCCTGCTCGGAGTAGGCTTGGCCGATCCGCTCTTCATACAACTTTTTGGTTGCGTTTCGATACTCATACGCCCTCTGGAATGACTTTGGACTCAGTTGCATGGGAACCACGCATGACGAGTCGACCATCGCGATAGGTGTCGAAGTACGGCTGACCAAACGCTCCATCCACCCCGCGAGCGGTTGGACAGGCATGTCTTCAGTGACAAGGGCAGCCGCTCGCCTGGTCAAATCTCTCAAGTGCGGCCCTCGATCTCCATCTCGTGCCAGATGGAAGTGAGCCTCGATCCCTCGATCTGCGAGTTCGCGCTGCACGTCCCGTTGCCCCTGCAGAATGAAAGCATGAAATCGGTCAGAGGAGTAGGGATAGTCCTCGGACAGGGCGTGATAGACCAGAAGAGGCAACCCATTTTGCCGCGCAAGGCAGATTGCCGAGTCCAGAGCTGGATTTTCATGCGCTCGCATCGCACTATGCATCCAATACAGGACGAACTCACCCGGTTGGTGCTGTGCATCGGCGGGGCTAACGAGCCAGCGGAATCGTTCCGCTAACGCTTGGGGTAATGAATCATCCACGCTCATTCTCTCATAATTGGCATTCTCACCGGTATGATAGTCGGTCGGCAAACCGCCCTTATGGTTTGATCAAGCAGCGTGCAAGCCAGCTACGCGGCAAACCTGCGTCAACCTCAAGATCACCCCCAAATTCACTCTGTACGACACTCGCAGCAGCCATTCTTCCACTGATCACGGCACTTTCCATGGTTGCTGGCCATCCGGTCGCGACCCAATCGCCGGCCAAGTGGAGCCACGGCAAACCCGTTCGGGAAGGCGGTCTGAGTTCCTCAAATTGCGGTGTAACGGAGAAAACCGACTTTGGATCCGTCACGACTTTACTCTGAACCAAATTCGCAGACTGCGCCTCTGGGAAGGTATTCTGCAACTCTCGCAGGACAATATCAATCAATTCCTGCCGCGGTAAGCAGCGGGCTGACTTTGATGCACTAATAACCACCTGGTAGTAATACCCAGCCGACACTTGTTTATCTTCCCACGGTTGCCGGAACACCCACTGAGCAACAGTCCCCACGAGTACTGCGTGGGGAAGGTCAGTGATTTGCCGATCGAACCACAAATGCAAGCCACTGATCGGCGAAGCAGGCGCTGCCGCCAAACTTTCCGACTTTTCAACAGCATCCGGTGGAACTAACTCGTTGACGGCATGCCATGGTACAGCGATCACCACATGGTCAGCCGCCAGCATTTGGCCATCAGCGGTGACAACTTTTTTGTCCGTCGAAATCTGCCGAACCACGTGGCCGGTTTTGACTTCGACTCCAAGCTGTTCAATCGCAGCGGTTAGTTGCCCACCAATCAAGTCGGCGAGAGGCAGTTTGGGAACAAGCACATCAGACGCGCCGTGTGCTGCTGCAAACCCGTCGACAAAAACTTTGCGTACGGCAGCGAGTGAAACCCGCTCGATCGACTCACCGAGAGCGCTGACGACAATCACGCTCCAAAAGTCTCGAATCGTTGTCTTATCCTGCCCGTGAGCTTCAAGCCAAGTCTCAGCCAGCGAGTCGCCCAGATCTTCCGAGCTTATGCGAAAAAAGCGGAACAGTGCATATTTGATCTGTCGCCGTTGGGATCGGTTCAAATAGCGCAGGTTCGAAAGTGCCGGCATCAGATGAAAAGGGGCAGGCAGCCAGCGTGAAGGCGCAAAAGTACTGACGGGGTATTCGGGATGAAAAAAGTTCAATCGAGTGTATCGATGCAACTGGTCATCCAAACCCTGCCTCTCAAGAAGCCCCAAAAAATTGGTGCAGCAGCCCATTGCAACATGTTGGCAGTAATCAACCGTCCCAGCGGTCTTGCTGTCCTGAAATGACCCAGCACGTCCGCCTGTTGTCCGTTTGGCTTCCAAAAGGGATATCTCAAAGCGGTCCGAGTGGTTTCGCGCCAGACACTCTGCCGTAGCAAGCCCTGCCAGGCCCCCCCCGACAATCAACACTCGCTTCTTGGGACTCGTGGTCTCCGCTGGCTGGGTGACGGCATTCACGATTCAGGTTCCGACATTCCTAGTTCTCGCGGCGGTATCGGTAAACGACGGAACAGTGGTGGGCAAAAATGACGAGAAACAATGCCAAACTTTGCCCCGGGTGTCAGACGAATTCGATACTGAGCAACTGAGCGAGGGGACTCAGAAATCCGCTCCAACAATTGCCGATACGTCCTCCACATCATACTGAACATGGGCCTTCCATCAGGGTGTAGCGAGTCCCAGATACCCCAACCGGAGTCGAACAATCTACGGGCCCTTGTGACCTCATCCAACACAAGGCACTGTAAGCGGTCATCTGGGCGCGGTTTCAACAAATCATCTTCGCTAAGTCCATGTTGTTCATAGTGCTGACGCGGTAGATAAATGCGTCCACGGTGGGCATCCTCCAAAACATCCCGAAGAATGTTGGTCAACTGAAATGCCAAACCACAGTCGATTGCGGCAGACATGGGGATAGGATCTTCGTATTCCCAAATATGAATGCATGCCAAGCCGACCGCAGATGCCACCAGATAACAGTAATGCTCGACTTGTTCGTACGTATCGAATCTGGTTTTCTGTTGATCTGCCAGAACGCCATCCACAATTTCTAGGAGATATCGTGAAGGAATTTCGTATCGCTTCGCCGCATCGCGTAAGGCCGGCAGAATTTCCTTCGCACGTCGATGCAAATCGATGGGCCAATTCTCGGTTCCTGCCGATGCGCCCTCTGGTATCAAGCCCTCCGGCAGAATGACTTGCTCTGACGAAACGTCCCCGATCAAATTCAAAGCCACCGTCTGCCGCCACCACCCCAACCACAGCGTGCGTAGGGCAATAGGTTCTTCACAATCGCCTAGATCATCCGTGGTGCGTGCAAAGGCATAAAGGGCGCACATCGCTTCGCGTTTCGGCTTGGGCAACAACCAAAACGATCGATAAAAATTACTACCACTTCGCCGTGAGATACGCCGAACGTGCCGATAACTTGCAGCAACGGAACTACTAACATCCATATTCATATAATAACCGCAGGGCGAGTCGATGACTGCGGGGTCATCCCTTGCACTCATTCCATTGACCAATAGTCATTTACAATCTGCCTGCAAAAGCGCGTAAAACCAAGCCGAACTGTTGCAACTTCCCGACCGTAGGCCGAGACCCCAGAACATCGAAATCAATTTTTCGAATTGCTTGCAGAGTCTGCAAACCACCATGTGCGAACAGTTTTACGTCGTTTGCGAGCCATGGCTTCACTCTGTTCGCAAGTGAAAGGCCTAACCGAAACATTGCCTCGGCACGCTCACATTCGTGGGCTATTAGATGCCGCAGGGGTTCCGCTGTCGGGCTCCGCTTGAACATCTCCTCCTCAACCCCAAACTGACGCATCAGAGTTTGAGGAATATAAATTCGGTCCATGGCAAAATCTCTCGCGACATCCTGCCAAAAATTGGCCAACTGCAATCCGGTACAGATATGATCAGAAAGAACACGATTTTCTTCGGTGTACGAGTCCCCGAGGTACAAAACAAGATGCCCAACAGGGTTGGCCGAACGTTGACAATACTCCAATAACTCTTCCATGCTATCGTATCGATTCAGATGCTGGTCCTGTCGAAATGCATCCAGCAAATCATCAAAAGGTTGCTTGGGAATTTGAAATTGCCGAATCGTCGCTTCTAACGCGATGAAAAGAGGCTCCTCAGGACGTCCTTGGAAGGCAGCGTCAAGCTGGTGCTGAAAACGTTCAAGCCCCCTCAACGCCACCTCAGGACTGGGGGACTCATCTGCCAAATCGTCTGCCGTCCGGCAAAAAGCATACACGTCATAAAAAGGTTGACGAAATTTCTTTGGCAAGAGGATGCTTGCGACCAGAAAATTCTCATAATGGGAAGTCGCCAGTTTTCGCGTGGATTCCCTCGCCTGACGCAGCATATGCGCACCGTTGCCAGACTCACCATGGTTAGACGATGATGCCACCACACGGTTATGCTGGGCGTTTCTGGGATCATTTCCTTTGGTTTCTACCTCAGGAGATCCAGAATTCGACGGTTCACTGGAACGAGTCAAAACGGCACCACTGTATTGGAACACGGCACTGGAACAGGAATGAAAATCATTTTGGCAGCCCCGAGAGGGTTTTGCGCTGGCGTGAATATGGCAATTGAATCGCTGGATTTGACGCTTAAAAAATTTGGTGCACCGGTCTATGTGTACCACGAAATCGTACACAACCAATATGTCGTTGATCAGTTCCGTGAAAAGGGAGCCGTCTTTGTCGATTCGGTTGAGGAAGTTCCAACCGATAGTGTCCTGCTATTCTCGGCACATGGTGTTTCACCCGAGATCCGGGCAGCGGCGAATCAAAGGAACCTGCATGCCTTGGATGCCACTTGCCCACTGGTGACCAAAGTTCACCTCGAGGCAATCAAGTATGCCAAGTTGAATTACACCATTCTGTTGATCGGCCATGAAGGCCATGATGAAGTGATCGGCACCATGGGCGAAGCACCCGAAGCAATCATCCTCGTGGAAGACGAACAAGACATTCAAGATTTGAACATTGAGGATGAAACAAAACTCGCTTATCTGACACAAACCACACTCAGTGTTGATGATGCAAATCGGATCATCGAGAAAATCAAAGAACGCTTCCCAAAAATCGAGAGCCCCCCCAAGGAAGATATCTGCTACGCCACACAGAATCGCCAGGAAGCGGTTCGTTTATTGGCTGACCGTGCGGATGTTGTGATTGTCCTTGGCAGCCAGAACAGCAGCAATAGCCAACGCCTGAAACAGCTCGCAAGCGACCGAGGCATCACCGCGTTTCTCATCGACGGACCGCAGGACCTCGAACTCAGTGAATTGAATGCCGAGCAGACGGTACTCATCACCGCCGGTGCGAGTGCTCCAGAATCAGTCGTTCAGCAAACACTTGACTGCCTCGTCAACAAGTTCAACGCAACGGTTGAATTGGAAACCATCCGGGAGGAATCAGTTCACTTTCCCCTCCCCAAACCACTGCGTAGTTTTGCAGCGGAATTGAAAGCCGAGTAAGAGATACGACTTTCAACTCAGGGTTGCCCCGAGTGGTCGAAACCTTCTACCCAGTCAGCACGCTGGGGTTCCCGGAATGCAGTACGCTATCAGTCATCACCACGATGGTGCAGACCTTGAGCGTCACAGGTTCGACCCTGGCGAAATAGAAATTGCAACGACAAGAACAGCCTCGGTCGCAGTGACCACCCGAAAAGCACGAACATTCCAACCGTTCCCCGACACCTGACTGCTCTCAAATGGACGACCCAACTTTCCTGTCTCTGGTACCGGCATTCGTAGCAATCATGCTCGCTTTTTTGACAAAGCAGGTTGTGGTGTCTCTCTTCGTTGGAGTTGTTTCTGCGGGACTCGTGCTGTGGTACCAGACAGGGGATATTTCGGAAGCCAATTTCGTAGCTAACTTTTTCATTCCCGCACTGGGCAGCGAAGATTACGCACAGATCTTACTACTTTACCTGTGGTGCCTCGGTGGACTACTTGGGATCTGGGAGAAAACTGGCGGTGCACTCCACTTTGCAAAGGTGGTTGGTGGCAGCATCGCAAGGGGCCCGAGGTCGTCAATGGTATTTGGATGGTTGCTCGGTTGTATTTTTCATCAAGGCGGGACCGTCAGCACTGTCCTGGCTGGAACAACGGTCAAGCCAGTGACTGACAAGCACAGCGTGTCCCACGAAGAACTCGCGTATGTCGTTGATTCCACCGCGTCACCGGTAGCCACAATTCTGCCTTTCAACGCATGGCCTGCGTACGTTGCGACTCTCGTGGTAGGAACGGTGCCAAGCTGTTTTCCTGATACTGAAACCAGCATCTTATTCTTTTTCTCCAGCATACGGTACAACTTTTACGCCTTCATCGCCGTTGGCATGACACTTCTGACGGCGGTTCAAATCTGGCCTCTACTGGGAAGAAAAATGTCCGCCGCTCGGCGGCGAGCTCGAGACACGGGAAAGCTTGACGCGGACACCGCTTCCCCAATGCTCAAAGTTCAAGGTGATGACTTTGACCCGACTAAAACGCACGCGGCTGGATACACACCAAGTTTACTTGACTTCCTCGTTCCAATCTGTGTCTTGCTCGGAATCGCAATCATCCCTTATGTGGTATTCAATACCAACCTCATCAACGAAGCTTTCATGGCATGCTTGCTTTCTGCCATGTTACTTGCTTGGCTGCGAGGGATGCGAGTCAGCGACATCATGGAAGGTTTTCTCAATGGTTGCAAAACGATGACCATCGGAGCCATCATTCTAGGACTGGCGGTTACAATCAGTTTTGTAACCAAAGAACTCCACACAGCGGACT
>JBPCVE010000117.1:0-11001 GCA_051010795.1 Rubripirellula sp. | reverse complement strand
CCGCATTGATCTCCGGCATCACCAATGTCGTCACGCTGAGACTCGACAATATCAGCACCAGCTACGCCCAATTGGGGCTGTCAGAAAAGACAGTGCATGGAATCGGTCATAAGGAGACATGCAACGGTAAATCCCCTGAGGAAGCCCGCGACATCATCCGCTTGCACCACATGGAATTACTGGCTGACCTGGCAGCTCAATTGAAGGCAGTTCCGGAAGCAGACGGCACGCTGCTAGACAACACTTCCATCATCTACCTGAGTGACTCAGGGAACGAACACCACGGCAATCTAAACGAGTGGCCTTACGTCGTGATAGGTGGAAACGGCGGACGGCTCAGCATCGCGGGACGCTACCTGCAATACCCCAGTTACGGGCACGATGGCCATCGCACGATCGGAAATTGGTGGACAACGTGGCTGAACGCGTTTGGAAATCCCATTGAACACTACGGCAATCTTGATCTGACTCTGCAAAAAAACGGCATGTCGCAAACTGGCCCCCTGGAACAACTGTTCGTGTGATCCTTTCGTAGCAGACTACTAACCAACAGCCAGCACCAAGATGCGGCTGGCAAAAGAACTTGCCTTCTTTCGCTGCAAGCGTACCACGCGTAAGAGCGAGTCACTACTTCTTGATATCGAAACAGTAGACGATTTCCTGGTCACGCAAATACAGCTTGCCATTGGCAATCGTTGGGTGAGTCCAGATTTTTCCACGTGGGCTACGGTACTCTGACTGAGGATCCAATTTGAACCTGCCTTTTTCATTCCAACCTTCGGGGCTTGCTTCAATCAAGACCACTTCACCGCTGCCTTCATCGACACAATAGAGCATTCCATCAGCACAAGCGATCGCTCCTTTCCCCAACGCTTTCTTCTCTGCCCAGACCTGTTCACCAGTCTCAAAGTTCTGACAGACCCAGCCCAAGCCATCGGAATAACCATAAAGATAGTCACCAACAAGAATTACACCTCCGTGATGATTCTTCATGACTTTATTTTCGTAAACTTCTTCGGCCGCACCATCCGTCAACTTCACAAGACCACAACCGACGCCATAACCGCAAGCGACATAGACTTTTCCGCCACGAAAAATGGGTGTAGGCACCACTGCAATGCGACCGGGCCAAGGATAACTCCACAGCACACGACCGTCGTTGGCAGCAATGCCAACTAATGTCTTCTGTGTCAACTGAATGTACTGTTTCACATCATCATGCTCGGCAACGATGACCGAAGAGTAATCCGCTGGATCGGTAAAATCTTTTGATTGCCAAATCTTTTTTCCAGTGAGCTTATTAATCGCGACCAACGCGCCATCGTCACCTCCAGGCGTGCAGATCAGCTGATCGCCATCGACCAATACCGATTCGGAATATCCCCAATACGGAACTTTACCTCCCAAATCCTGCATGCTGATTTTCCAAACCAAATCACCACTCGCAGCTTTGGCACAAACGACCGTTCCATTTCCCGCCATCGCATAGACGAACTCTCCATCAACTGTGGGTGTACCTCTGGGACCATCGCCCCATCCGTTCTCAAGGACGGCATCAGTCATCACCATCCTCCAACGAACATCCCCAGTTGCTGCGTCGAGGCAAACCAGACGCTCGTCATTCTTGTAAGCACCCATCGTGTACACACTATCGTCGACCACAGCAAAACCCGCGTAGCCAACTCCACACTTCTTCGATAGCCAAGCTAGCTCCGGCCCCTTTTCAGGCCACTCACTGAGAAGCCCAGTTTCCGTTGACACGTCAGTGCGATCGGCACCCCGCCAAGCAGGCCAGTTCTCAGCCCAACTACTGGCGCCGCAGACTAGGCAGGTAAACAGACCGATGCACAGGAGTCTTAATATCATTCGAGCGTCTCAATTCTTGGGAAATACCATCACATCAATGTGAACCTTCTAGTGTGTGAGAAGTTTCGCTCTCCCGCAACTCAACTCAACCCCTGCAGAGATTTTTTACTTGGATCAATACCCTGGGCAGTTGGGAACACAACCAACGGTTAGTCATCTACTTGCCGAAAACACCCAAACATCGCCCTCAAGGCTGGCCGATCAGAAGTGGACGATGCTTGAACCTCTCGATAAACTGGGGTACCGCTGTTCTGGCAGCGCACAGCAGTGCACAAAAGTGTACTTCTATTTCTTTTTCGTTAACCCCATGTGGTCCTCTTGTTGAGCTCCATTTTTGAATTCACGACACATGCCCTTTTGATGCTGCAGAATGCGAAGCATTTTGTCGCACTTGGTCTCACTGTGATTCCTTTCATTCCTGCGAGTTACGCGGTTGCCCCCCCGAACGCTGACTCTCATCGAGTGCCTTGGAACGACTCCACCGTGATCGGGTTCCCTGATTCACCACCCCCATTCGAAGTGGCCCAACTGCATTCGAACCTGGATATACCGAAACCGATGGGAGTGACCGCTTTGCCTGGAACGAGTGACCTGCTCGTCCATGTGCATCAAGGCGGCTACGGCGGTCCGGGACGACTGCTGCGATTCACACCGGGCGTTGCAGCAAACCAGGAGGCGAGTGGGGAATTGGAAGAGTTCCTTGTGCTCGACGACATCATTTACGGCATCGCGTTCCACCCCGATTTCAAAGAGAACGGGTGGATGTACGTTGGCTGCAACGGAAAATCGAAAGCACGCAACCAAGTTTGCACTCGCGTGCTTCGATTCCATGTTCAGCGCAAAGCACCTTTCCGATGCGAACCAGCATCGAAAATGACGATCATCGAATGGCCCTCGAACGGGCACAATGGCGGCGACTTGGTCTTCGGACATGATGGGATGCTTTACGTCTCCGCTGGTGATGGTACATCAGATTCAGATGCCAATCATGCCGGTCAGGATCTTACGACACTGCCCGGTAGCATGTTAAGGATCGATATTGATCACCCTACCGATGAACTGAGTTACTCAGTTCCAACAGACAATCCATTCCTCCACATTGACGGAGCACGACCGGAAATCTGGGCGTATGGACTTCGAAACCCATGGCGGATTTCAGTGGACGCTGAGACTGGCGACTTGTGGGCCGGCATCAATGGGCAGGACCTTTGGGAAACTGCGCAGGTCGTTCGTCGCGGTGAGAATTATGGTTGGAGCATCACGGAGGGCAGCCACCCTTTCCAATCTCAGCGCAAACGCGGTCCGACCCCCATCATACCGCCAACCATTGAACATCCACACTCGGAAGCCCGCTCTTTGACTGGTGGGCATGTTTACTATGGAAGCAAGTACCCCATGCTACGCGGGCACTATGTGTACGGGGATTATGCAACGGGAATAATTTGGGCTGCAAAGTATGACAATGGTTCTGTGACCTCACACTTTCCAGTCGCCCGAACATCTCTGCAAATTGCGGGATTTGGAATCGATCACGACGGAGAATTGATTGTTGTTGATCACGGCAGCGGACTTTACGGATTGGTGCCTACCCGACAAGAGCAGTCGAGTGACTTTCCTCGACTGCTAAGCCAAACCGGCATCTATGAATCGATTACTGAAAACCGTATTCACCCGGGCCTGATCCCCTACCAGGTGAATTCTCCCCTGTGGTCAGACGGTGCAGTCAAAGAGCGGTTCATGGGTATCCCCGGTAACCAAACGATCGAATTTCAAACAGCCAAGAGCTGGGATTTTCCTGATGGAACCGTTTTGGTCAAAACGTTTTCACTTCCACTAGCTGATAAGCCAAGAAAAAGTGATGGGCAAACCAGCAAGCCACCGTTGACTCGAATTGAAACAAGATTGATGACGCGTCAGAGTGGTGAATGGCACGGCTACAGCTACCAATGGAACGCTGACCAAACTGATGCTGTGTTGGTAGAAGCTTCAGGGCACGACCAGACGTTTAAAGTCGCCTCAAACGACTGGAAAGATGGCCTCACAAAACAGACTTGGCATTACCCAAGTCGCTCGGAGTGTATGGTCTGCCATAGCCGGGCCAGCAATTTTGTACTTGGACTTTCAGTACAGCAGACCAATCTCACGTGCACTGACAAGGCACAAACGGTCTCACAACTGGAACAATTCAAGCAGTTAGGTTTGTTTCATGGTCCCGGATCAGCAGACAAGAACGAATCAATCGCAGATACCGCATTCAAATTTCCTTCTGCGGTAGAAGATTTACCCAAGCTGACAGATCCAGCCGATACAAACGCAGCTTTGGAAAGCCGTGTGCGATCCTACCTGCATTCCAACTGCGCGAATTGCCACGTGAAAGAAGGTGGTGGTAATTCCAAAATCACCCTCGCCATCAATCGGACGTTGAACAAGGCAGGCATTATCAATGTCGCTCCATCCCACGACTCCTTTGGCATCACCGGCGCCAAGTTGATCAAACCTGGGGACCCACTGGCGTCACTTCTACTGCAACGTATGAAACGCCGTGGTCGCGGTCAGATGCCTCCCTTGGGCACTTCGCTGATCGATGAAGATGCGGTCCGCATGATCACGCAGTGGATCAACCAACTGCCGGCGGGTGACGCTGCCAGCAACCCCAACACGCCCCCGCCCAAGCCCTGAGGCAACGCTGACTTGGCACCTGTGGTTGGAAGAAGGCTGCTGGACGGCACCAGCAGACAGCACCAGCATTTATGCAACCCCAAGAATCCACCCGCCACGCCCTTCCATTGCCGCTGAAAACCCTGCCAACGACAACCCGCTCGAATACCTTATACTTCATCTTGGCACGATGGTGATCGCAACCTGTTCGCCTCGAGTCCAATGCTACCCCAATATCGCAACCATAGGACCACAACATGATCAGACGATACTTGCTAGCCGCTACAGCGGGCTTTTTCCTTCTTTGCGCGCACGCGACTGCAGCAGATCATGTCGTGTACGAAGGTGACTCAGGCCCGGGCAAGGGTAAACACATCCTTTTCATCGCATCGGACCACGAATACCGAGGTGAGGAGACCTGTCCCGCGATTGCCCGCATCATGGCCAAACAGTACGGCTTCAAGTGCACCGTGCTGTTCGGGCAAACTCCCGAGGGACTGATCAAACCTGGCTCAAGTCTGATCCCCGGAATTGATGCGATTGATGATGCCGACATGCTGTTTCTGTTCCTCCGCTTTGTCCATCCAGAAGATCCTTGGATGGCCAAATTCGAGCAATATCTGAAACGTGGTGGCCCTGTGCTTGGACTGCGGACCACGACACACGCATTCAATGGACTCAAAGGCAAATACTCGCATCAGAACTTCAACTCGAAAAAAGAAGATTACATCGGAGGGTTTGGGCGACAAATCCTTGGCGAGACCTGGAATCCGGGTTTGGGTGCCGGACACTACGGACGCAACCATCAGTTCGCAACCGCCATGAATGTAGTTCCTGAGCAGGAAATGCATCCCGTCATGAGGGGTGTGAAAGACATGCATGCCATGGCTGGTGCCTATTCAGCGCGACCCATGCCCAACTCAACGATCCTGGCAATGAATCAAGTGCTAGAGTCGATGGAGGTTGGTGCCAAACCCATCACCGACAAAGCACCTCAGCCAGCTGCTTGGGTTCGCACCTACCAGTTTCAGGATGGAAAAGAAGGACGGGCGTTCTGCAGCACTCAGGGTGCATCAGAAGACATTCTCAGCGAAGGTGTGCGTCGAATGATTATCAATGCGACACTTTGGTGCATGAACATGGAAGACGAAATCAAGCCGGAAGCAGACATATCATTTGTTGGCCCCTACAACCCAACAACGTTCAATTTCAAACCTTCCATCACGGATGCCAGCCCCGATGAAATTCAAGGATGGGACACACCGATCCTGAAAGCCAAGAAGTAAACATCACCTCGCTGACGCCAAAATAGACCACCGAGCGTTTTGATACCCACTGCGGCCGCACAGCACCAACCTGTTCTTTTCCATCGCCACCTGCTATTGCTGGTGGCGATGTTCACAGAGTGAGATGCTCGTCACCCAAGCCAAGTTCAACCGGAAAGCTCACTCATCACCAGAAGTATTCGCAGCGTGCTGAACCCCGCTGCCGAATCATTGCTGACCCTTGTCGCGGGGTCTGATCGGCGTTCACTAACGCCGCAGTTTGGTCTGCAGAAAGTCCGAGAATGTGCGTAGAGCACTTCTGTTTTTCAACAGGTTGTTGATTTCCTCATCTGACATTTCACCGTCCTGATTTTTGTCGATCTTCTCAAATTCGACATCCATCTCCGGATCGAGATCTTTGCCACTGCCCTGGTCTTCATCATCCGGTTTTTTTCTGGCAACCGGATCTTCAAGATCAAAATACTCTTCGGAAGGTTGCATTCCCTCTTCATACCGCATCACCGACGTCGATGGTGGTTGACTACGTGGGTAACAGGCATCTTTTCCGCAACGCCCCAGCGGCCCAATTGAGCGGAAGCGTTCCTCAAAGAACACGACATTGTGTTCCTGCAGAATGGTCCCCGTCTGCAATTCAAGTCTTGCGATTTCGGTGTTGTACTGAGTCAGCGATTGAGCTTCCGAGCTGACACTGTTTCCCCAATCAACAATCGCCTGTAGGACCACAATGAACTGGATGATCCCTTCGTTGTACTGCGCGAGTTGCTGTTCCAGATTCCGACGGGCCGCAGCACGAACAGCTTTGTATCGCTCGTATTGAGCGTAGAACTGTTCAAGGTTGCGTAAACTCAAGGCAAGCAGTTGCTGCATGTTATGCAAGCCCTGATACAAATTGGCGCGGTCGCGTTGAATGATAAGCTGCTGCTGACGCAGAGTCGCTCGTTCGGTTCGCATACCCAACGGCACTGAGAAATTGACACCAAGTGACCAGTCCTGAAAATCTCCTGCGGCACTGCGTACACGGTTGCCGGCTGGTGCAGTCCCCTCAAGTCCATTCCAGCGATACAAAGCAACGCCATTGAGCTGTGGTCGAGCCTGATTTTCCGCGACTAGAATTCGTTGCTGATCAGCTTCCAGGATCAGTTTCAATTCAATGATGTCGGGACGCTCTCGCTGTGCGAGTTCATTGATCAAACTCCAGTCAACTGCAATCAATTCTTCCAGCATGGGAGTGACGGGCACAGTGCGTTCAGCCTCATAGGGTGGCAACCCCAGAATGTTCAGCAAAGCAGCCTGTCGCTGCAGAACACTGGCTTGAGAAGCTAACAGGCTGGCCCGAAAATTCTCCAATGCCAACTCCGTCTGGGCAAGATCACCCGCATTGGCATCTCCACTTTCCACGCGGGCCACCGTGCGGTCATTCGCAAACTTGGCCTGCTCGACCTGCTGCGTCCGAGCCCAGAGGTCCGTTCGGGCAAAGACCAGAGCCCAGTAGGCTTCGATCACACCCTGAACCGATCGCTGCACTGCCTGCTTGTACTGAAAGTAGGAACGCTCTGTATCAATGCGAGCCAAAACGATCGGAGCCTGATTGGCTGCTTTACCACCCCCTTGTAACAGTGGCTGTGTGTAACTGAATTCAGTGGCGGTGCGATCTGACGGATCGAGTGGAAAGATACCGGGCGTGATGTGATTGCGGTTGCTCACAACTCCCAAATTGGTCGTTCCACCGAGCAGGTTCTTCTTAGCCAATCCAAAGTCGATCCCATAAGCTTCATTTTGCGTTCCCTCAATCAGAGTGTTGCCCGGATTCAACGGATCGGAGATTCCAATGGGATTTTCAACCTGATTCCAGACATTGTTGAAACGCAGCGTCGGATCAAAGGCCCCCTTTTGCTGATCGATCGTGGTATTGGTGATGGCCACATCATAGATGGTCCGTCCGCTGGTCGATGCCGTCACTCCACTAAGCACCCGCACTACCTCACTATTTGCCAGTGTGATATTGATGGCGTCGTTGAGAGCGAGATTCCGAGGCTGTGCATCGAACTGGGGATCTGCGACAGTCGGTGGTCGTGGTGTCAGGGGGACTGCCACCTGCAACAACTGACCGGGGGACCGAAGCTGCAAAGAACGCTGCTCGGGCAAGATCGGGTAGCAGGGCTCGTCAGCGACGGCGCTAGGCGACGCCATGCTAATACAGACAACCCAGCTGCAGACAACCCAGCTGCAGACAACCCAGCTGCAGGCGAGCCAGCTGCCAAAGGTGCAGCGGGGACTCAAATCACGACCTGTCAGTACAATACCCATAGGTACGGATTCGACCGGACACAACGGATGCGCCAGTTTTTCCGAGCGTGACGTTGGTTCCAGCCGCGTTCCTGCGATAGCAACTGGGAAGCCGCATCAACCTTAACGGTTACGTTAGATAGCAAAACACGACCAACCCCTGGCCGGGCGTTGTTGGCCAACATGTTACGAGCATACGACCATCAAAGGCTCGCCACCTGAACACCCGCGATCATCGAAAACCATCGATGGACACGGCATTATTCTTCCAATGCGGGTTCATATTCGAGGGCAGCTTTTGCGAGCTTGAAATCGACCGTATCTTCGACAATTTCGCCATCCCGCAGAACCAGTGTTCGTTTTGCATTACGGGCTACATTCTGATCGTGGGTCACGAGAATCACGGTGATGTCCTGCCTCTCGTTCAACTCACGAAACAACTCGATCACTTCCCGACTCGTTTTCGAATCAAGGTTCCCGGTCGGCTCATCTCCCATCAGGATCGAAGGCCGGTTCACAAGTGCCCTGGCGATGGCAACCCTCTGTTGCTGACCACCGGACAACTGGCTGGGGTGGTGATGGTAGCGATCAGCCAGGCCAACCTTCCCAAGCATTTCCATGGCACGATCGCGGCGTTCACGCGCGGACACGCGAGGCCCATACATCAACGGCAGTTCGACATTTTCGAGCGCCGACGTGCGATTGAGAAGATTGAAATTTTGAAAAACAAAACCGAGCTGTTTGTTTCTGATTTTGGCTCGTTGATCCCGATTCATCGTCACCACTTCTTCGCCATCAAGCAGATAACTGCCATGGGTTGGGCGATCGAGACATCCCAATGTGTTCATCAGCGTTGACTTGCCACTGCCCGAGGGTCCGATCAGTGCGATGTATTCACCTAGATCAATTTGTCTCGTCACCGTGCGAAGAGCGTGTACCTTGACTTCGCCCAAATCGTAAACTCTGCGAACATCATCAAGTTCAATCAAAGCCATTTACTCGTACCTCAACGCATCAATCGGGTCGAGCTTGCTAGCTCGCCGCGCAGGGTAGTAACCGAAGAAGACACCCACGGCTGCAGCAAATCCCATCGCCACAACTGCAGCCGGGATGGAAACGATCATGGGCCAATCCGTTCCCGGCTTGTAGATGTTAATCAGCACATTGGCACACATGGACGCACCGGTACCCAGCAGTAGTCCAATGGCACCACCAATGCACGAGAGCACGACCGACTCGATCAGGAATTGCCGCAGGATGTCTTTCCCCCGTGCTCCCAGTGCCATACGAATTCCGATTTCCCTTGTTCTCTCAGTCACCGAAACCAGCATGATGTTCATGATTCCAACACCACCGACGAGTAGAGAAATCCCTGCGATGGCAGAGAGCATCAGTGTCAATGTTCCCGTAATGATCCCGAGTGTCGCAGCGATTTCGGTTGTATCTTGAACACTGAAATCGGGTTCTTCTGAGGGACCGATTTCGTGGCGTTCGTAGAGCAGCGTTTCGATTTGTTTAGCCGCTTCCCCCATCTGGTTGGTTCCACGTGCCGAAACCATGATGATGCCCACGTTGTCGAGCGGTGATCCATTGAGTCTTTTCCGAACGGTGGTGTGAGGCATCAGGACCACATCATCTTGATCATCACCCACCATATTGGCACCCTTCTTTCCAAGAATCCCAATCACACGGAACGGGACATTGTTGATCCTGACCATCTCGTCCATCGGATTGACGGTGCGAAACAGCTTGGGAATCAGAGTTTGGCCAATCACACAGACCTTGGCATTGGATTCGATGTCGCTCGTAGAAAAGAAGCCGCCAGCTTCTAGCTCCCAATTTCTCACTGTCAGGTAGTCCTGCCCGACACCCTGCATCTGTTTTGGATTCCAGTTCTCATTTCCATAAATGATTTGTCCAGCAGTTCCAACGATGGGAGACGCGGCCAGCACCGCAGGGCATTCGGTCCCAATTGAATCGGCATCTGCCGTGGTGAGAGTGGGCGCGCCGGACTGCCTTGCCCCACCACGCCTGGTCTGTCCTGGAAAGACAAGAATCACATTCGTTCCCAAGGCTTCAAACTCACCGCTGACCAGCTTGCTTGCACCTTGCCCGATCGAGACGATCGTCGTCACTGCCGCGATTCCAATCACGACACCAATGATGGTCAAAACTGCACGCATTTTGTTTTTCAACAATGCGCGAAACGCAATGCGAACGGTATCAAAGAAAGACATGTTTGACTTAGTCCTTCTTGCCAATGACTAGCTTGTCACCAACCTTAAGATCACCGGAGACCATCTCGGTAAACTTATTTTCCATCAAACCTGTCGTAACTTCGACCGCACGAAGTAATTCACCATCGACCACCCAAACGTGCCGCTGGTTTTTTTTTCGCTGTGCTTCCGCACTCTCACTCGCTGTCTGATTGGCCGCCTCATCCTTTTCGGCATCAGTTTTTTTCGATCTCCAACTCGAGCCATCGATCAACTGTCTGTCTGCTTCACGAACCAGTTTCACGTTGTCAGGAAAAAACCGTAACGCGGCGTTTGGGATTTTCGGAACATCATCTGTTGAATCAACCTCAAAAGAGATGCTGGCCGTCATTCCAGGCAACAATTTTAAATCAGGATTAGTGGCAGCAATCACGACGGGATAAGTGACGACGTTTTGAGTTGCAACACTGCTAACCCGAATCTGCTCAATTTCTCCATCAAACACTTCATCAGGATGGGCATCAACCGTGAAATCGACCGGCTTGCCTAAGTCCTTTGCGGCTTGAATCAGTCCAATGTCGGCCTCATCCACCGAAGCAAACACATGGACCTTTTCTCGCAGATCAGGAGCAACCACAAACAATTCTGGCGTTTGAAACTGTGCCGCCAATGTCTGACCTGGATTGATC
>JBPCVE010000116.1:0-2952 GCA_051010795.1 Rubripirellula sp. | reverse complement strand
GATGCTAGAGAAGCACCACGGGGAAAAGTCGGATTTTGGAGAGCATGTCGAGGCATTCCAAAATGGACTCGGGCCATGGATGAAATCGCCGTTTTCATTCAAGCCGTACGGGCAATCTGGAAAAATGCTCAGTGATGTGGTGGCGCCTTTGGGTGAATGCGTGGATGACATGACGTTCGTTCACAATCTTGTAGGGAAGACTGGGGTTCATTCACAGGCAACTTATTTGCAGGCAACGGGATTCCAGCGGCCCGGCTTCCCAGGAATGGGATCATGGGTCAGTTATGCTTTGGGTTCCATCAACGAGAATCTGCCCACCTTCGTGGTTCTACCTGATCACCGCGGGTTCGCCAGCAATGGACCTAAAAATTGGGGCTCTGCTTTTCTACCAGCGAGTTCTCAGGGAACTGCTATTTTTCCGCAGCGTAGTAATCCGATCGAGGATCTCACGCCACAGGCAGATTTTGCGACTGCGGAGGGGGATCGTGCGGGACTCAAGTTGTTGTCGAAATTCAATCAGGAATTTCAGCGTGAACGGCCGGACGACTCGCGACTCGAAGCTCGGGTCAGATCGTATGAATTAGCCGCAAAGATGCAGCTTAGCGCTCCCGAAGCTCTGGATATCTCCGGTGAACCCGCGCACATCATGAAGCTGTATGGACTTGATCGTGCAGGGGCAACGTATCCGGACACGATCAACGCACCGGAAGAGGAAGAGTATTTCGGCAGAAAATGTCTGATCGCGCGTCGCCTTTTGGAGCGGGGCGTCCGGTTTGTTCAGATCTGGTCAGGTAATGACAACAGCTTCCCCCGTCGCAATTGGGATAGTCACGAAGATATTGAAAGGGACCATGGCCCGTTGGCGCGAGGCATGGCAGTGGGAACCGCCGCGCTGCTGAAAGACTTGAAACAGTCCGGCATGCTTGATGACACCCTTGTTCTTTGGACTACCGAATTCGGACGCATGCCAAGCACCCAAGGCAGCAAGGGACGTGATCACAATCCGTATGTTTTTACCAATTGGCTTTGCGGTGGTGGTGTTCGAGGTGGCATGACTCATGGTGAGTCTGATCAATGGGGATACAAGCCGCTGGACCGTGATAATCCAACTCAGGTCTATGACATCCATGCCACCATCCTGCATTTGATGGGTATCGACCATAAACGGTTGAGTGTGCGGCATGATGGGATTGACCGCCGCCTGACGGATGTTCACGGACATGTCATCCGTGAAATCATCGCTTGAACCTGATGGTTTTGCATTCTTTGTTGCCAATGCGATCAAGGCGGCTTGACGTCACCACCCTGTCAAAGCGAGAACAGGCGGTATGAAAATTTGGATTGATGCTGATGCGGCGCCCCGAGATGTGAAAGACGTTGTGTTTCGGGCTGCAAAAAGGCTGAGTGTTGAGACAGTGCTGGTCGCGAATCAACGCATTGGGATTCCAGCCAACGCAGAAACTGTGTCGATGGTCACTGTGCGTGAAGGAGCTGATGTGGCTGACCGGTACATCGTCCTTCACAGCGAACCGGGTGATCTGGTTGTCACCGCAGATATTCCGTTAGCAGCTCTGCTAGTTGATAAGCAAGTGGACGTCATTGATCCTCGAGGAGAATCCTATGACGCCAGCAACATTGCCAGCCGTCTCTCGATGCGAAACTTCATGGATGACCTTCGGGGTGCAGGTACGGTAACGGGAGGAAGCCGACCGTATGGTGATCGTGACAAAAAGGCATTTGCAAACACCTTCGATCGTCTGCTGACAAAGTTACTGAAGCGTGCTGCTTCTTGAGTCGAACAGACTGAACTGGAAAACGCGGATTCAGCAGTCGCGGGTCATTCTGAAATAGCGAAGGTTTCGCGTAGTTGGGTCCAAACCCAGGGGTAGTGTTCTTTGCCAAGCCCGTGGCGCTTGTTGGGATAGATTCGAAATTTTTTCGCACCCGGAATGCGATTGAAAGTATGGAAGCAGGTGGTTGGTGGACAAACTGAATCCTGCAGGCCGACAGACATCAGCGTCGGGCAGTTAATACGATCCGCCAGATTCATGGTGTCAAAATAGCTCAGTGTTCGCAGTGTCGATTGCCAGTTCCGATGAGGTTGATCGGCAATCCACTCATCCATCTCAGGCCAGTGCGTCAAACGGAAATAGTCGGTCCAGTCGCAGAGAAAAGGGATGTCAGCGATGCAATGGTCGACCCTGGGATCAAGAGCCGCAGTCGCAAATGCAAATCCACCTCCTTGGCTACCACCCCAGACAGCGATCTTGTCCTGATCGACATCTTTGCGTGCTGCGATGAAATCCACTGCCCTGATGCAATCGAGATAACTGCCTCGATAGTAATACGTTTGCGGACTGTCTAAGCCCCGAATCCAGAAATTGTTGGGTTGTCCGGGAACGTCTTGTTGGCTGTTTCCATGACCGCGGGGATTGAAAGAGAATACGATCATGTCATCGCACTTGCCAATTGGCTTCATGTTCTGGCCGTAACCAGGCACACGAATCACTGCTGGAAGTTCTTGGGTCGCATTACGTGGAACCTCCAGCCAGCCGCGCACTCGGATTTGGCCATGGCTCCGCATGCTGACTTCGAAAACCTGAATGCGGTCATCACTCAGATCGAGGCGTTCCTCGGATTTGAACGCGGCAGGAACGGCTTTCAGTTCTTTGATTGCCCGTTCCCAGAATTCGTCAAAGTCAGGTTGCCGTGTTAAGTGTGAGATCACTTTGTCTGGGTTGCATCCTATACGGAGTGACTGTCGGATCGGTTTTTCTGCACCACTTGGCGTAAACTCACACACCATTTCTACAAAACCAGCTTTCGGAATTGTGATGGTGTGAGCGAACGACTCTGTTTTGCCCGCATCAACCTCGGTTGGCATTTCGGGGCTTGGCGGAAGCGGGCTCGTCGTACTTTTCACGTTCCAGTTGAGCACTCCTGATGCAACTT
>JBPCVE010000115.1:0-6138 GCA_051010795.1 Rubripirellula sp. | reverse complement strand
TTTTTGACCGAAGCGATGGTCATTACCTCGGTCCAGCGTACGATGCAATCAAGCTCAAAGTCGATCCCAAGAACCCACTCGAATTCGCGCAACCCGAAGGACGCGTCAGCCGTGCCGAACAGGAACTTGGCTTTGGACTGGTCAACAAACTGAACAAACTTAGTGGTGAAGATTACCCCGGTGATTCCGCATTGGATGCTCGAATCAAATCCTATGAGTTAGCATTTCGAATGCAAACCGCAGTCCCAGATGTAATTCGCTTTGACCAGGAAACAGCTTCAACCCGCAAGCTGTACGGATTGGACCAGAAAGAAACACGGGCGTTTGGTGAGCAACTATTGGCTGCTCGACGCTTCGCAGAGAATGGGGTCCGTTTTATCCAGATCATGCACGGTGACGGAGCGGCGGGCGCTTGGGACCAACATTCCAACCTGAAAGCAAAACACTCCGAACTTGCAATGCAAGTGGATCGGCCCATCGCCGGTCTGTTGCAAGACCTGAAACAACGTGGAATGCTTGATGAAACATTAGTCGTGTTTGCAACCGAGTTTGGAAGAACCCCAGGCTCTCAGAGTTCCAATGGTCGCGATCACCACCCGCATGGATTCAGCATCTGGATGGCGGGCGGTGGCGTACAAGGGGGAATCGCTCACGGCAGTACCGATGAGATCGGATTCCATGCAGCGGAAATGCCTCACTATGTCACCGACGTCCATGCAACCTTGCTGCATCAATTGGGATTGCATTCCCATCGACTTCACGCAACCGGACACCAACGACTTGAGCAGGACATTGGGCACGTAATTCACGGAATCCTAGGCTGATTTCGAAGCATTTAGGACCGGATGCGAATCGCACCGGAACCTATGGTCACGCGAATGGTTGGTAATGAGTAGACTAAGAGTAGTAGCCCAGATCCACCTCCACCAGAAATAATTCACTTGGCTGTCAGTGAATCGACCGCATTGCGTTACCAGCAGTCCGATCCGGACGTGCGTCTGATGCTGCGCGTGCGTGATGACGACGCCAGTGCCTTCGCTGAGCTAATGCAGCGATATGAAGGCAGGTTAGTCAGATTAATGCACACCATTGGTCCACGACATGACTTGGCAGAGGATCTTGCACAGGAAACATTCATGAGGGTGTTCCGTGCAAGAAAGACCTATGAACCAGGCGCAAAATTCTCAACGTGGCTATTCACGATCGCTGGCAACGTCGCTCGCAATGCCGCGAGATCCCTCGGTCGAAGAAAAGAAGTCAGTGAAGTGGATGCCCCGAGGGCCGAAGACTCACCTAGCGGGCCCCAACTGCTGGCAGCCACCGCTCTGGAATCAAGTGGAATGATGCCGACGAGGATGGTCGAAGGTGATGAGCGAGCGAGCGTGGTCCGCGCGGCGGTTTCGGCGCTAAGTGAGCGTCAACGCATGGCACTCATGCTTTCTCGTTTTGAAAACATGAGCTACCTTGAAATTGCTGAGACCATGGATCTGACAACCAAGGCAGTCAAGTCTTTGTTAAGTCGCGCGCGAGTCAATCTGAAGGAACTATTGCAACCGTATATCGAGGCTGGATTAATCAATAGCGAGATTGAAAAAGAAGACTTTGAACGCGAACAGGAGGAAAAGCAATGAACGCATCAACTATTTCTGACAATGCTCCTCTTGATCCTGATGATGAATTACTGGTCGCGTACCTTGATGGTGAGCTTCAACGGCAGGAACAATCTGATCTCGAAAATCGGCTACTGACAAATGAGAAGCTGAGGTTGCGACTTCAACAACTGCAAACAGGCTGGGACTTGCTTGAAGACCTACCTGGCTCCTCACCGAGCATGAAATTGGTTGAGTCTACTCTTGAACTCGTTGTTGCTGACATTCTCAAAGACCAGCCAACGGTGAAGAAGAGCCGAATGCAGTGGCAATTACCAGTCGGCCTGTTTCTACTCTGCCTGGTCATCGGATTGGCGGTCTACTTTACTGAGACCACATTAAGGTCCAACGCGTATCAGAAAGAACTGAAAGACTTGGCCATCGCTGGTAACCTGAATGCCTACAACTACGGTGGGGATCTCAAACTGATGCGAGAGTTATCTGCCAACAAAGATTGGGCACAAATGATCTCCGCCTCCAAGGAGATCGGAGACATCAGCGTTGACAACGCTGTCGATCAACTGACCGAAGCCCCCGCTGCAGAGCGAGAGATTGCACTGAAAGCAATGACCCTTGAGCAGATGGATCAGCTCAATTCACGCTGGGATCAATTCAACCGGCTCAATCAGTCTGCCCAAAGCCGCATACGCACGACAGTCGCAAGTATCGCTGCTCAACCTGATTCCCAGCTCCTGCTCGAAACAATGCAGGTGTACGCAATCTGGCGGCAAACTTTACCAACAGAATTACGTGACCAAATCGAATCAAATGATCCCTCCAAACGCCGAGCGGCAATCAAGCAAGCAATCGACCGCACGTATTTCAACATTTCAAGACGCTCAAGCATGCAATTGGATGATGAAACCACCGATTGGATCAATTTTTCACTCGGAGTCATTCTTCAAGAAAGACTCGACAACGGGGACGCTGTCACCAAAGCCTTTTATGACGACCTACGTTCGCTGACGAATGTTTTCCGTACTGCCGAGGACGCCAAGCAGGCAACCATTGCAACCATGGTGATCGGCGGATCACGTTCAAAAAGTCCGACCATCACTGAGCAGAGCAAAACAGAGAATTCACAGAGCGTGACACCCGGCAATCCGAAACGTCGCTTGCCCTCATCACAATTCTTCTCGCGTCTAGAACGGCCCGCGTCTCTTAGCCGAGAAGAACTGGATACGATCAAACTTCCGTTACCAGAAAATGCTCTTGAAATGCTTGGTGTCGTGTCCATGGGCAACCCACTGACTGAACTGGTAACACTGCGTGTCTGGTGTGAAGAAGCACTGAGACGAAAATTCATGCAACGCTTTGAAGACAATTTGAGCTTGGAAGAGCGTTACAACAAACTTCCATCGGAACGCAGAAATCGCATTGATCTTTTGTCTCCTGAAGATTTCCTCCGTGAAATGTCAAAGCCAAGCCGGTCACGTCGTTAAAGACGGTTTTCAACGCAAATCAGCTTATCTGTGTTTACCTAGCAGGCAACAACAGCACTTTTTGAACATCGACGAGAACGCGGTTGGCATTCGAAAACGCAGACTGACTTCAAACATCACCAGACTTTAAAAGGTTCAAGAAGCGTCTTCACCATGAAAGCAGCCTATATCGAACAAACTGGTGCTCCGGATGTAATCCGTATTGCTGAGATTCCGCCATCAGCCGTGAAACCGGGGGAAGTTCAGATTCGCGTGCAAGCGGTTTCCGTGAATCCGATCGATACCTACATTCGCAGTGGCGCCGTTGCATCCGGAATTGACGACCGCTACATCATTGGCTGTGATGCAGCAGGAATCATTGAATCGGTCGGCGAGGACACTCAAAACTTCAAAGTTGGCGATCGCGTCTGGTGCACCAACCAAGGCTTGCAAGGTCGCCAAGGAACCTTCGCTGAACTCATCTGCATTGATCAGGATTGGTGCTACCATCTTCCTGACGAAGTCAGTTTCGAAACTGCCGCAGCGTGCGCTTTGGTCGGCATGACCGCTCACCTCGGTCTATTCCGTGAAGCAAGACTGCAGGCGGGTGAAACGGTGCTATGCATAGGAGGAAGCGGGGGTGTAGGATCCATGGTCGTCCAGATGGCCAAGGCATGTGGTGCAAGGGTACTGGCAACTGCAGGCACCGAGGAGAAACATCGTCGCCTAATGAATCTGGGGGCTGACGTCGCGATCAATTACAACCAGGACGCCATCGAAAACTCGGTTCTTCAAGCGGCACCCAAGGGGGTCAACGTGTTCTGGGAAACACGCCGAGAACCCAACTTTGACCAAGCCATTGAATTACTTGCAACCCGAGGACGCATGGTATTGATGGCAGGCCGCGATGCCAGGCCTGTTTTTCCTGTTGGGCCCTTTTACGTCAAAGAATGCTCTTTGCACGGATTCGTAATGTTCAAGGCAACGGCTCTTGAAATGAGAACTGCGGCGGAAGAAATCAATCGCTGGATGGCAAACGGGAAACTCCAACCCAACATCTCGCTCCAACTGCCATTGAGCCAAGTTGTCGAAGCGCACCGCCAACAGGAAGCCGCCACGCTTCGCGGCGAGGGCAATCTGAGCGGAAAGATTGTCCTGACACTCACGCAAGAATACTAGCGGTTGCGAACGGCGAGGCAGGCTAAAGTGGAATCAGCTAAATCAACCGTTTACTCTCCTGCCAAAACACGAAAAGTGGCGATCGCCATCAGGCGATCAAATCATGAATGACTTCACCACCAAACTGAGATAACTGCTTGTAGCGGCCACCGTGAAAGTAGGTAAGTTTGTTGTCACTGAGCCCCAACAGGTGTAACAGCGTCACATGCAAATCACGGATAGGATGAACACACTCCACGGCTTCTGCACCAATTTCATCAGTGGCACCAACGATCGCTCCCTTTTTAGTTCCCCCCCCCGCCATCCACATATTCATTGCATCCGCGTTGTGACCTCGCCCGAGTGAAGTGACACCACCGCGATAATTATTATCGGGAGTGCGTCCAAACTCACCCGTCCAGACGACCAGCGTATCCTCCAACAAGCCGCACCGCTTCAGATCCTGAATCAACGCAGCAATCGGCTTATCAACGCTTGCGATACGCGACGAGTGACCGCGTTTCAGATAATCATGACTGTCCCAACCGCCTGAAAAAATCTGCACAAATCGCACACCTTTTTCAACCAGTTTTCGAGCCATCAAACACTGACGCCCAAACGGTTCAGTGACAGGATTATCCAGCCCATACATCTGCCTCGTCTGCGCTGTCTCAGTTTTCAGATCCACAATGTCTGGAACGGCCGTTTGCATTCGATAGGCCAGTTCGTAACTCTCCATTCTGGCTGCCAGAACATCGTGCTGTTGATGCTGACCAAGATGGGCGGCATTGAGCTTAGCCAACTCATCCAACGCTCTTCGCTGATGGTCCCGTGTTTTAAAAGAAGGTGGTTGCAAATCCAAAATGGGAGCACCTTTACTTCTCAGTCTCGTACCTTGGTAATACGCAGGTAAAAAACCATTGGACCAATTCGTTGAACCTGCTTGCGGAAGCGCCAGTTCAGTCATCACCACATAACCGGGTAGATTCTGATTCTCAGTTCCCAGACCGTAGCCAACCCACGAACCCACCGACGGATCCTCACCCAAACGACTGCCTGTGTTCATATGCAGTAACGCCTCTGGATGGTTCAGCGATTCTGCCTGACAGCCACGATAAACGCATAGCTCATCGGCGACTTCCTTGTTGGCCAAGTGAACGAACTGATCACACATATCAATTCCCGAGTCACCCACCTTTCGACTTTCAAAGGGGCTACCCACATAAAATCGTTTCCCTGTTGCGAGCCCCGCAGTCCGCTTGGACTCGGTCACATTCAACCTGCTCAGCTCTGGTTTTGGATCAAACGTGTCGATATGGCTGGGACCACCTTCCATGAACAACATGATCACGGCTTTCGCGCGCGCGGGGTGCATTGGCTGCTTGCCTGCTAGTGGTCCGGCCGACGACTCGGCACGCACCTCCTGATCGAGAAGATCCGTGAGAGCGACAGCTCCCAAAGACGCACCTAATCCATACAAAAAATCTCGACGGCTGGAATTATCCATTGAGTACACGCTTCAGATCGTGAGGAAAGCCTGACAAAAATTCAGTAGACGTAAACAAACTCGTTCGAATTGAATAACAACATCGCAAGATCAGCTAAGGCTCGGACTTCAGCTGAAACACTGGCCGATTTGGAGTCCGGCACATAAGCTTCGAAGACCGGCAGGATTTCATCAAACGTGAAGGTTTCACCAGTAAACTCTTCGACTAGCGAACGGGTAACGCTTGTTGGATAAACCGTAGCTTCAGGTTGGTGCTGTCGGTGGTATTTCACCATGTCTTCGACATAATCGTTAAGCGACTGCAGTTCCTGCGACCGCGGCTGCCTCCCATAAGCCAGCTTAAAAGCATTTATGATCTGCTGCTTCGTTCCCGACTGTTGAGCCTGCAAACGCCGGGCAAGTG
>JBPCVE010000114.1:0-3234 GCA_051010795.1 Rubripirellula sp. | reverse complement strand
CATAAAAGGTCGCAAGATTCAGCAGCCCGTAGGTCACCAGAAACGCCATCGTGATCAGTGGCGCAATCGTGTTCAGATCGGCCGCCATGATGCCTGCCTGAGAAATCAGAAACGTGACAAAGATCGCTCGCCGAGGCTCCTGGTTTTTGCCGGACCGAACTCCGAGCTGTTCTAAACGCGGCAAGACACGATCCCGGGCCATGGACTGAAGAATCCGAGGAGCCCCCATCATGCTTCCCAAGGCTGACGACATGGTGGCTGCAATCACACCTGCCGCGATGAACACTGGCAGAATGGCAATATCTGCCATCACCATCTCAGTGTGAACCAGATCATTACGGGACACCGATCCACCCAGGAACACAGCTTGTGCGGCATAAATAAGAGCCGTGACAAAGACAGCCGCCAGCGTACCGCGTGGAATCGAACGGGACGGGTCCCGCAACTCGCCCGACATATTCGCACCCGCCATGATTCCAGTCACAGCAGGAAAGAACAATGCAAACATGGTCCAAAACGATTCATCACCCGAATAGGCCGAAGCCAGGTTACTGCTGAGCAACTCCGGATCAAACGCACTCCATGCCCCTACAAAGAATGACAAGAGAGAAACAGCGACCGTTGCCAAAACGAAGAACTGGATCCTGAGAGTCCAGCCCGCACCGATTGCAACGCACCCAAACACCACCACATTGGTAATCGTCGAAATCAGCAACGGGGAAACCGACGGTGGCAGATATTGCTTCAAAGCAATGGTGAAACCAATCACGTACAAGGCAACAGACAAGGCCTGAGCAGCAAAAAACAAAAGGCCAATCGCTCCACCATACTTGGGCCCAAGGCTGCGGCTGATCAGAAAATAAACACCACCTCCTTCCACCTTGGTATTGGTGGCAATGGCAGACAGCGACAGCGTGGTCAGAACCGTGATCGCATTACTTGCTAACACGATTCCAAGAGCCGACAAAACACCTGCATTCCCCACCACCACGTCAAATCGAAGAAACATGATGACGCCAAGGATCGTCAACACGCAGGGCGTGAATACCCCAGCAAACGTGCCAAAGCGATTTCCATCGTGTGCGGGTAACACCTGACTCATTGGGCGTTGCTACGAATGGCTAAAAGGAGACAGAAGGTTGCAAAGCGATGACGCTATCAACCGATGCAAATCGAAAACGGCATCCAGCAGAAAAAAATCCCAGCAAGAAGGGACACTGCTCTGCAAGTTATCCCCACCCTCCACATCGCTTCCCTGACCAAACTTAGCCATGGCAAGGCGTGACTCATTCATCGAAGTCTAACAGAATAGCTGTCTATCCGTGATGCCGCTTTTCACAAATCACGGCATCTCCGCACATCCCCGGACAGCAAGCAGAATCGGGTTTTTGCAAACAACTCATAACGATTTGCCATGAGCGCGGCGACGACAGCCGATGCAGTATCCGTCGATCTGGCAAGACGAAGCATCAACAACACAACCGGTTGACTAGGGAACCTTTTCAAAGCTCATCAACTCACTACTAGCCCGCGTTCCCATCGAGCCCCAGACCCCAAAGGGACTCAGACTTCCCGGTGGGTTGGGGCTATCGGGATAAACGGTGGGTTCATGATCATTGCCTGCGTCAATTTCATCACTGATGAAACGCACCGAGCCGTCCACCATGGCGACGGCCACGCCACCAGGGTGATAACTGCTAGGTGGAAGCACTCCCCAGCAGTCATCCCGCGCTTCTGACAGAACTATTTCTCGATTGGGGGGCAGTATGGTATTGAAGCCCGTATACAGGGGCATTCCATCGACCCAATTCAGACCACGTTCTTGCGAGCCATTCAATCCCGACTGCAGGTTAAGCCGAGGATCATCCACCCGCTCCCACGATCCTCCTCCCCAGGACTGCGCGAACATGGATTCTTCACCAGCAACTTGACGTTCCTGATTGATGGTTATGGCCAAGCCGGGGTCATTCAACAACTGTTCAGCCTCCGCTGCCACCCCGGGTGTAGTGCGAATGCCTTGCCGACCGAGCGAAGTGCTAATCTCACCCAACAATAAAGTGTAGGATAAACCATCGGCAATGTTTGAATCACGCGTGCGAACACGAGGCACAAAGGCACCTCGCATCGAAGCGTTGGTTTTCTTTGACAATTGCTCATCAAAAACGAGAACGCCATTGATCTGTTGGTAGGGTCCCGTTGCTGACGCTAGGCAACCATCGCCCAGACAAGCAGCGTAATTCGCTCTGCCATTTTGCAATCTCTCACGTGAATTGTGCCATGTCGACCCGGGATCACTGGGGCACCGGTAAGTCGGCACTTCGGTTTGCCATACAAGATACCCCGACGTGAATGGCTCAGGCCCATTGCGTGGCCACTTGCGTACTCCCTCAGCACTGTCTTCAGCACTGTCTTCGGCAGAGTTGTTAACTCCCTGCGAAAAACGCCAATCCGAAGACGAGACGCTTTGTGATTCCTGTGCTTGATCAAGATAATTCACCAGCGGCATCTGACTAAGATAGGGCAGCACACCTACAAGAAAACTGAGCCGTCCATCGTTGTCGGCGCCAGGCACTTCACTGCCATCGGTACCATGCAATTGCACCGGATAGTACGCATTCACACTCTGGTAATGACGTATTGCCAAAGCAATGTTCAGCAGGTTGTTTTGGCAGCTTGTCCGTCGGGCATGTTCTCGGGCGGCCTGAACCGCGGGCAGCAACAACGCCACCAGCATGCCAATGACCGCAACAACGCCGCATAGTTCCACCACCGTGAAACCCTGTCGGCAACGAATTTTTTGCCCAATCTTCATGGCAAGCTCTCAGCAAATGAACGAATGATCTTGTCAACTATCACGGTTTTGGCCGTATCGGTCAACCTTTTGTTTCAGGAGACTGCATCCAGGCTCTTTTTCTGACCCGATTGGCGTAAGCCCAGTCAGGACCACGCGAGCTTGGATGCAGTATGCCAATCAGGACCTGAGCAGCCAAAAGATTGATGGACCAGAGAACCATTTGACTCCGGCGTTAAAAACGCCGATAGTAAAGGGGTCCGGAATTGGAGATTTTCGGGCGCTGGAGCTTCTCCTGAGAGAATAATTTCGTTTCTTCTCTGGGGGTGATCTGGATTCGACCGGATGACAAGAAGCAATGGTTGCGTGTCGTGGTTGATCAGTTGGCCACGTTAAAAGCTGATCAAAACTTTTAGTTGCAGATGAAAGTCTCGCACTGGCCG
>JBPCVE010000113.1:0-15577 GCA_051010795.1 Rubripirellula sp. | reverse complement strand
AGGCAGGTAAAGCAAGTAGGAACCGCGCAGCAGAACACGAACAGCAATCTTGCGGTCGTTCGTTGAGTTCGTTCGTGCATGGTTCGTCCTGTTGGCGAATCGCCCAAACCGTCAGGTGAAGACCCGTGCGCGCGGAATGGTAGAGGCCAGAGGGAAGGCAAACGGCTTTCCTGCAGTGCACGCCGATCTTAGATCCACGAGCGGAATCACCGATAGGTCGTTTTGAGCGGCGAATGGTCGCTTAACAGGCAGCAGAAGCTGTGAGGGTGGAGTGATTGTAAGTTGGCTAGCGTTGCACACGAGATCGACATCGATCTCGGCCCCAACCTTTGATTTAAGGCAATTTCTGCGGTCACTTGTGGTTTTGTAATCATTCTACGGGGCAATTTCACCGCGAAGGTGAGCGCCATACCCAGTCTCGTAACCAAGGCGTCTACCAATCAGCGCTTGCGTTGCTAGCAAGAGTAAGCGGTATTTTGTTGTTTCGTTCGCAACCCCAACGATGGGATTGACGACGATTTCGGGCAGCAAATCTACATTCTTGGACGGCCACGATTGGCAGTGCTTGTGCCTTGCAGTGCCTGTTTTGACATCCTGCGTTGCACTGCCGATCAACTTGGGCAGCACCGGTCTATGCACATTGGCAGGACAGCAGCTCGTCTGCCTCGCTTCTCATGCCATACGAAATCCAAACGCCAAAAGTTAGGAAAACAATTGAGTCGGAATCCGGTATTTTCTTGAATCCTTTCTTCTGCACAGTCGTGATTCTCGCCTCACTGAATTTGCCAAGGCAAGGCTACCCGAACCACGGCATACGAACGATAGCCATGACCAACGATTCGGTTGGCTTTCAGTTGACATAGAGAAAATCGTTGCTGTTTGTGACGGCATCGCATGCGTCCCTCGTTGCTCAATATGAGATGTTCGACTTTCGCGAGGCATTGGGTTGGTCGATATTGTTGTAGAATTTCGTCAACGCATTGGCTTGATAGTGTTGGTCCAACCCACTGTTTGGAAATCTTGGAAATGAAAAAGCATGGCACGTGCGGTCTGCTGGCGACTTTTTTTGCATGCGTGACTGGAGTTAATCTCGTTGCTGCGCAGGATTCATTTCACATTTACGCGCCAAGTCGATCGACTCAGGAATTGCTTGTCATCAGGGCAGAAGTTGGTAAGGCGGGTTTCGAGTTGAAAATGTCTGAACGGGCACCGCTTGGGTTCGCTGGAGCCACTATTTGTCGGCATCCGAAAAAAGCAGTCCTGTATGTTGCACCACCAAAAACACAGTGGGATGGTAGGACGAGTATCACTACCGGAGCACTGGTTCGCTTGGATGAATCAGGTGCTTGTGAAAATGTGGACGCGGTGACCTTCAAACACGGGTATGCGTACATGAGCGTTGACCGGACAGGGAAGTTTCTGTTGGGTTTAAATTATCACGAGGGTCAGCTTGATGTTTATCGATTAAAGCCTGACGGTTCGATCAATGAGCATGTTGTGACGGTGGATGAAGGTCGCCGAAATGCTCACTGTATCTTGACCTCACCAAACAACCGCTTCCTGTACATTCCGTACGTGAAACAGACCAATGCGCTGTTTCAATACACGTTTAACAGTCAGACCGGTCAGGTCTTGGCAATGACACCCCGGAACGCTGGGCCACCCGCAGGTACCGGGCCTCGGCACATTGCCTACCATCCGTCTTTGCCGATTGTTTACTTCAGCAATGAACAACATGTGGGTGTGTCCGTTTACGACCAAAAATCGACTGGCCAACTGACATTCAAACAACTCTGTGACGTGCTTCCCCGCAGTAAATCCAAAGACGGGCTGTCAGCTTCCGATCTGGTGATCACACCTGACGGCAAGTTCATTTTTTCCGCAATTCGTGGACGTCGTCAGAACTTTGACCGACTTGCGGGTTACCGGGTGCAAGAGGATGGGACCCTCAAGGTGTTGGGTTTAACTGAGACAGAGGGAGTACCTTGGGGGATGTCGCTTTCACCGAATGCGCGGTATCTGCTCGTGAGTTGCTTTGAGGGTGAATCGCTGTTGGGGTATGAAATTGCCAGCGATGGAAGCTTGAGGAAAGTAGGCCGTTTAGAATTGCCAAAGTACATTTCTGATCTGGTGACTTACTGAGCTTTTTGGTGTCGTTACAGATCGACACAGGGAAAGTTTGCTGGCAGTCGTAGAATCAAGGGGACCCGTACCAAGGGGTGACGGAGTGTTTCATTACTTTGGCAAGAGATCGAACGATGATGCTACGTGTGGCGGTTTTCTGTTGTGTGTTGATGTTTGCTGGAGTGGCACTTGGTAAGCCTGTATTTGAAGTCCAGGAAAAAATAACTTATTCGACGGTAGGCGATCGTGAGCTGTTGCTGGATGCCTTCATACCGAAGGCTGACGGAAAACATCCGGCTGTACTGGTTGTGCATGGTGGAGCGTGGCGAAGCGGAAATCGCAAGCAGTTGAGAGCTTATGCAACCGAGCTTGCCGAGCGTGGATTTGTTTGTTTCGCGATCGACTATAGGTTGGCTCCCCAGCATAAGTTCCCCGCGCAAATCGAGGACTGTCGGATGGCAGTCCGATGGATCCGCGAAAATGCTTCGAAATACAAAGTCGATCCTGATCGACTTGGCGCCATTGGATATTCGGCCGGTGGTCATTTGGTTTCGTTGTTGGCGACGACCGGAAAGCCGCCGAGTGACGCCAATGGAAACATCGATACACGGATTCAGGTAGCCGCTGCGGGGGGAGCTCCAACCGATTTTCGCTGGTTTCCAGATAATGGACGTTGGGCCGAGTTCTGGATGGGTGGGGATTTGACCAGTAAAAAGGAGTTGTTCTTGGCGGCATCCACTGCTGCATTTGTTGATGCAGGAGACGCACCGCTTTTCTTTTTCAACGGTTCCGCTGACACCCTTGTTCCGGAGGCTTGGACCAAGGCATGTTTTTATGCGTTGAAGTCGGTCGGGGTGAAGACCGAGTTTTACAGCATCGCAAATGCGGGGCACATGCAGGCGGCAACGGACCCCAAGGCTCTCGAGAAAGCTTGTGATTTCCTAGCGGCAGTGCTCGTGCCCGAGATCAAACCTGCACGATCTGCTGAGAAAATTGGCGGTACCTCTCACGCCCATGAGCCCGCAAACTCATCGACCGGTAAAGGCTCTGCGGGCAAGGCTGACACTTCAAGCGATGCAGCTAGTTCGAGAGATTCGGACCGTCCGCGTTTTGAGAGTAATCTCGGTGGATGAGCTCGTGCAGAAATCGTCGCACGACAGGCTGAAGCCAAAGCCAGAGTGCAGTCAGAGCCAGACAGCAGCCGAAGCCGAGTGACTTGGCTAGTGAATCGTTTGTGGCTTGCTGGATTAACCTGTTGCTGGTGGGTTGATTTACCAGGATTCAGCGATTTCACCATCGTTGATAGGGCAGTCCCTGCTCGTTGTGCCGTTAACACCGTCATCCCAGCCAGTTCTTTCTTCGAGGTGTGCCCATTTGACTTTGTTCACCCTGATCAGGGGGCGAAGTGCAGGCAATACAAGGATCCTGAGCCCACAAATCGGGCAGGGTAGTGGGCTATTGCGGCAAATCGTGGGGTTGAATCCCGCTTTCCGTCTCAAAGGCCTTGAACAAAATGGGGTATTTGCCGTACGATGCGGGGCTCATTGGCTCTGTACGAAAGCCAGCGCCAACTACCTCAAACCATCTGAAAGACGCCATGAAAGACGGCATTCACCCAAATTACCAAGAGACGACTGTTACCTGCGGTTGCGGCAGCAGTTTCCAGACTCGCAGCGTCCGGCCCGAATTGAAGATTGACATTTGCAACGAATGTCACCCGTTCTACACCGGAAAGCTGAAGTACGTTGATACTGCTGGACGTATCGATAAGTTCCAGAAAAAGTTTGCAGCAGGTACCTACGGCAGTCTTGCCTCCAAGGGCAAGAAGTAACTTACTGCGATTGGCACGAACCACGATCACAGCCGCGCGGGTTTCGCAACAGCGACCGTCGCGGCTGTTTTTTTAGAAGTATCCGAAGTGTGTGATCAAAATCCATGACCGATTTACCAAGTGGATGGTGGATTGGTATCGGAGGCTTCGAAATCGAGGCTGATGTGATCACGATCGCTCTCTATCGCATGAAAAAAACAGCATGAGTGGATCAATACGCGACACGTTGGAAGACAAACTGTCTCGCTTTGAGCAGTTGGAGCGTGATATGTCCGACCCTGAAGTTTTGGGGAACGGTGCGCGAATGAGTGCTACCGCGCGTGAGCATGGTGGATTGGCCAAGCTTGCGAATAAGTATCGTGAATTCAAGCGGCTTACCGACGAGATTCATGACTGCAAGGAAATGGCCGAAGCGGCAGAGGATGCGGAAGAGCGGGAAATGGCCGAAGGTGAAATGGAAACCTTGCGCGGTCAGAGGGAGGAAATTTGGGAAGACTTGCTTTCACTCACCGTGGGAGGTGATGACAGTCACCGAACACGCTGTGTCATGGAAGTCCGTGCTGGAACGGGGGGGGACGAAGCGGCGCTATTCGCCCGTGATCTATATGAAATGTACCGCCGTTATGCTGAGCATCGCGGGTGGAAGACAGAGGTCATGGATGCGAGTGCAACTGAGATGGGTGGTTTCAAGGAAGTCACTCTGACTCTCGAAGGTGAGGGGGTTTATCGTGATTTGCAGTACGAGTCTGGCGGGCATCGCGTGCAACGCGTGCCAGAAACGGAGACACAGGGAAGAGTCCATACCTCCGCGGCAACGGTGGCAGTGATGCCGGAACCGGAGGATGTCGAGGTCGAATTGAAGTCGGACGACTACCGAGTTGATAAATTTGGTGCGTCAGGTCCGGGGGGACAGCACGTCAATAAAACGGAGTCCGCGATCCGCTTGACTCACCACGAAACCGGGATCGTTGTGCAGTGTCAGGACGAGAAGAGCCAACACAAGAATTTGGCCAAAGCCTTGCGTGTCTTAAAAGCCAGAATTTATGAAAAGAAACGTGAGGAAGAGGCTGCCAAGCAGGCTGAACAAAGAAAGGGTCTGATTGGATCAGGTGATCGTAGTCAGCGAATCCGTACCTATAATTTTCCTCAGAACCGTTTGACCGACCACAGAATCAACCTGACTCTCTATAAGTTGGATCAGGTGATTGCCGGCGATCTTACACCGGTAACTGATGCTTTGATTGAGTATGACCGTGATCAACTTCGTGGTGACATGATCGACTGAAAAAGCTGATTACCTAAAACGGAGTTGCTCTTCAAATGTCAAAAGCGACCCCCGCTGCACGTTTGAATGAGGGAATGAAAATGTCCGAGAGTCAAGACCAGCCCTGGACCGTGCTGCGTTTACTGGATTGGACAACCGAGTTTTTTAAACGCAAAGGAAGCGAATCGCCACGTCTCGACGCTGAGGTTTTGCTTGCCCATGCCCGTGAGTGCGAAAGAATCGAACTCTACACTGCTTTTGCCGAGGAGCCCGATGAAGAGCAGCGTGTTGCTTTTCGTGAAATGGTGCGCCGCCGAGGAGAGGGAATGCCGGTCGCACAATTGGTGGGTTACAGGGAATTCTATTCGTCTCGATTTCGAGTCAATGATGCCACGCTGATTCCGCGACCAGAAACGGAACACCTTGTCGTCGAAACCCTCGACTGCGCAAAACAGTTTTCATCGGAACGACCCCTCCAAGTTATCGATGTGGGAACGGGGTCCGGAGTCATCGCGATCAGTGTTGCCCAAAGTTGTGAGAACGCGGTAGTGACCGCGGTGGATATCAGTGAGGCCGCCTTGAAAATTGCGGCATGGAATGCGCAGAAACTTGAGGTGGCTGATCGCATTGAGTTCATGAAGAGCGATCTATTGTCGGCAGTAGAACAGCCGGAACGCTTTGACATGATTTGTAGTAACCCACCCTATGTCAGTGAGGCCGAATACAAAGAATTGTCTCCTACGGTGAGAGACTTTGAACCTCGGGGCGCCTTGGTTTCAGGTCCAGACGGAACCGAGGTCATCGCACGTTTGCTCGAGCAAACTCCGGATCGACTGCACATCGGCGGGCGTTTGATCATCGAGCTCAGCCCGATGATCGCAGATGCCTGCCAAGCGTTGGCCCTCGCAAATTCTGCGTTCGGTGATCTGCGTTTCATAAAGGACTTGGACGGCCATCGTCGTATCCTTTCGCTGCAACGCACCTGAACAGAATCACGCTCTAGCCTGAATTGAATCGAAGTGTCGTCGCACCAGCAGTTTCGCTTTGGCAGGCTAGCGTCTTGAATACTCTCACAGACTTCGGCGATGAATTCAATCACGCTTGAGGCAGCTTAGCGATTCGCGAGTGCTTTGTCGCTGATATCTTTCCGACACCAAGCTCCACGCCAACGAATCTCTTTGACGCCAGAATAGGCATTGAGTTTTGCTTGACTGATGGTGTTTCCCATGGCGGTAACGCCTAGAACACGGCCACCGTTGGTCACAACCTGACCCTCGCTGATCTCTGTTCCCGCATGAAACACTTTGACATCTTCCAATGCATCCGCGTTGGCCAGTCCGCTGATTGCACGGCCTTTGTCATACTCGCCTGGGTAGCCTTCGCTGGCCATCACAACGCAGGTGCAGGGCCGATCATCCCATTCCAGTGGTTCAATTTCCCCCAAGCGACCATCAGCGGCAGCTTCTAATACCTCAAATAAATCGGATTTGAGCCTCATTAAAAGTGGCTGGCATTCAGGGTCACCAAACCGGACATTGAACTCAAGCACTTTGGGGCCAGCTGGGGTGAGCATCAAGCCGGCGTAGAGAATTCCTTTGAAGGGCCGGCGGGCACGTTTCATTGCATGAACCACTGGCACGAGGACATCAGATTCAATCTTCATCATCAAGTCTTCGTCTACCACAGGCGTTGGGCAATAGGCTCCCATGCCACCTGTGTTGGGCCCGGTATCACCATCGTGGGCTGGCTTGTGGTCTTGAGCGGCTGGTAGCGTCAAGATCGTTTCACCATCGGTGATGGCGAGAACGCTTGCCTCCGGGCCGACCAGCTTTTCTTCAATGATCAGTTCATTGCCGGCTTCGCCGAATTCCCGCCGTGATGCGATCCTGTCGATTGCTTCAAGTGCTTCGTCTCGCGTATCGCATACGATCACACCTTTCCCTGCGGCCAGACCATCGGCTTTGACTACCACATGAGCCGGTTCGTTGGGTTCGGCATAGCGATCCTTGATGTAACGCTCGGCGTCTTCGCCGCTTCTAAATGTCTGGTAGGTCGCCGTCGGAATATTTGCGGTATGAAGCAGGTTCTTGCAGAAGACTTTGCTCCCCTCCAGTTCTGCCGCCGCTTGCGAAGGGCCAAATACCTTCAACCCCTCAGCATCCATGGCATCGGCGAGTCCTGCGACGAGAGGAGCTTCGGGTCCAATCACGGTGAGATCGATCGATTGGTCCTTGGCGAATTGGATCAGCCCCGGGATATCCGTCGCAGCCAAATCGACGTTTTCTGCGTCTTGGGCCGTGCCAGCGTTGCCGGGCGCAACAAATACCTTGTCCACTTTTGGGCTTTGGCCAAGTTTCCACGCCAAGGCATGCTCACGTCCACCATTTCCAACCACCAAGACCTTCATTACGACTACCTAAATTTAGCGGGCAAATTTGCATGCAAATCGAATACTAGCTGCAATTTAAGGGCTGACGCCATGCTTCGACAGCCGACACCCAGCCTACCGGCGGAGCGGTTTTAATGTTGGTGTTAAAGACCGATAGCGGTAGACAACGCTCCGCTAGGCAATACAATCCTCAGCGTCATGCCGAGGAAGGTTGTTCTGCTGCCCATCCCAACGCCCCACCACTTGGGCAGCGCTTTCTTCGAGAAAGACTAATTGAATGGGTGGCGATCGAGGGTTTTCAATGCCTTTTCGATCGCCACTCTTCCTCCTTGGCAAGAAAAACCACTGCTCTGTGGCTTGGAAAGCCACCGACCGAGCTCATTTTCGCCACCGGCGATTTGTGCGTGTGTCGCCGATTTCGTCGGTTACACTAGGAGCAGTGGTTGAGAAACGACCCGTCGAAATGTAGAGCCCATCTGATCCCTCCAAAGGAGAGACACCGTTGAAGACTTTGATGCTACCCGCTGTTGCGTTGCTGTTGATTCCCTCCATGCCAGCAATGGCAGAGACAGGTGATCTTAAGATTCACTTTGAATATGGCGGTGATGCACCCGCTCCAAGCGCCATCGACGTTAATAAAGATGTCCAGTTCTGTGGCAAATCCAAGCTCATGAACGAGCGATTATTGGTGAACCCCAAAAACAAGGGTGTGAAGAATGTTGTTGTGTACGTCTACACAGGCCGCGGTGGTTCCAAGTTGGATGCCGTTCCAGCCGCGAACAAAACGCTGACACTAGCAAATGATTCTTGCCGTTTTGAGCCACACATCGTCATTGCGCAAACCGGTGACACTCTGAAAGTGACCAATCCTGATTCGGTTGGTCACAACGCAAATCTAGGGTTCTTCAACAATAAACAGCAGAACTTCACGATCCCTGCAGGCCAAGAGAAAACCGTAGCTCTCGAAGAAAGTGAGCCTGCTCCGATTCCCGTGGACTGCAACATTCACCCTTGGATGAAATCCTATGTCGTTGTTCTGGACCATCCCTTCGCTGCAGTCAGTGACGAAAACGGTGACTTGACGATTAAAGGTTTGCCAGCGGGTGAGGAGCTTGTTTTCCGTGTTTACCATGAAGCTGGTGGCATCAAAGAAGTCGAGATCGACGGGAAGTCGGAAGAGTGGAGCCGCAGTCGATTCAAGGTAGACGTCAAGCCAGGCGTGAATGATCTTGGGACCGTGGTGATCCCAAAAGATGCCCTGAGTGCTGATTGATGTCGATAAGCTGTTAGGGCTCAAATCGTTGGCGATTTTCGCGGCGAGTATTTCCAGCTTCTGGTCGAAAAATCTTCACCAGAGCTTTTCGGGACAGTGGGCATGTCGTCCTTCCCGGGCCGTTTTCACCGTGGGTTCCCCCCTTCAGATTCTCAAATCGGTACAAACCGAACGCATGACAGAATTCTCTTCTGTCCGATTCACGACTCTTGTGGTCGTTTTCTTTGCTGTGACGTGTCGGTCGCCAAACCTTTTTTGCATATTCTTGCGTAAATATGCGGTAATCGCACGTCCCGCCCGTGTTCTCGGTGACGCCGACGAACCCATTAGCGGGGTGACTGCAGGAATGCTTGCTCCTGCGGGTGCGACAATGGGTAGCGTTTGCGGTAGAGGCGTGTTCACGGTTCAATAAATGTTGGGTCGTTAGCTTCCCGATTTCTTTGGCAGTTTCTTTCTTTGGCAGTTTTGTGCGCATTGCAACTCTTCTAACCGTTGTTTGTTTCATCATCGGGTGCGACTCCCGAATCGAGACTTTTCAGCCCAACGAAGTCTTTTCGTTAGCGTTAGCGAAGACACGTTCGACGTCGACTGACCTAGCCAGTCAGGACGCAAGCCGTGTTGTCGAGGAGTTATACGGAACACCGGACGAGCCACTTTGGCCAGATCTGCCCGCAGCAAGAAATGCAGTGAGTGACGAGCGGAATTTGTTTCGTTCGAGTGGGCCAGTGAGCAGCGAAAAAGACGGGACTCACCTTGGGCTGTTCCGTGAGCACTGCGTCACCTGCCATGCGTTAGAAGGAAGCGGCGCGGGGCCCGCCAGTGTCTTTCAGAATCCATATCCTCGTGACTTTCGACACGGAGTCTTCAAGTGGAAGTCTACGGAGCGAGGACAAAAGCCTACACGTCGCGACATCCGGGAATTATTAGTGAAAGGCATCCCGGGAACAGCCATGCCGTCATTCGCATTGCTCGAGCCCGAAGACCTTGACGCCTTGGTGGATTACGTCGTATTTCTGTCGGCTAGGGGAGAGGTCGAACGCAGAGTGACCGCAGCGGCGATCGATGAACTGGACTATGGCGAGACCTCCCCAGCAGCAGAGCTGATATTGAGTAGTCAGAGCGACACGGAGGGAGGCGAAGTTGTCCAAGAGGTAGTGGACCGGGTTCATACGGATTGGGCGGAGGCGGAAGAGCACGAGGTGTTTGTACCTTCGTTTCCGGTACTGTCTGGCAAGCAGTTAGCAGCTTCTGTCGCGAGGGGAAATGAGTTTTTTCACGGCAAGGTCGCCAATTGTGCTGGGTGCCACGGGCCAGCGGGTGATGGGAGCCTTCCAACTCTCGATTACGATGATTGGACCAAAGAGTACACCACCAGAATTGGTTTGACCCCGGATGACCGAGAAGCGATGAAACCATTTAGAGATGCAGGGGCGTTGCGACCTCGAACCATCGCTCCCCGAACACTTCGTGACGGTGTTTTTCATGGCGGAGGTGATTCAGCATCGCTGTATCGTCGTATCACGCAGGGGATCGCGGGTACGCCGATGCCTGCGGTGGAAGTCGTCAGCGAACCAAACGGAAAAGGATTGACGAGAGAGCAAATTTGGGATCTCGTTAGATACGTGCAGCAACTCTCGACGTCGCAGTAAAGTGCTTTAGGCGCGGGCAGGGCACCACGATCGGAAAATCGATGATAAATCAGCCACAGCGAACAAAACAGTTCTATCGCTCAAGCGGCGCAATCGCTGGGTTGGCGTTGGGTTATGGTGTTATGTCACTGACTGGCTTTAGCGGCATGGTTGCATCTGCCTTGTTCTGGGGAACTGGCTGTGTACTGGGCGGGATGGCTGCTGAGCACGTGTTTCGTTGGAAGAGAAATCAAGATCGTTGAGCGAAATATGGCATCCGAATCCACACTCATCGAGCAGAAAAGCACAGGGCAACTTGTCCACCGCCTCTGCGTCCTACTGGTATGCCTAGTGTGGCCACTCATTTGGGTCGGTGGCTTGGTCACCACTTATGATGCTGGCATGGCTGTTCCCGATTGGCCAGGGACGTACGGCTACAACCTCTTTTTGTATCCCTATAAAACGTGGTTACTCGGGCCATTTGACTTGTTTATCGAACATGGGCATCGATTGCTGGGGGCCGTTGTCGGGTTGGTTGCCATCTCAATCGTCATTTCAGCGTATTTCAAGGAAGCAAGACGATGGGTGTTTGTCCTCACGATCGGTCTGCTTGTGGCTGTTATCACTCAAGGGCTGCTCGGCGGGATGCGGGTCGTTCTAGGTGATCGTACTTTGGCGATGGTTCACGGCTGTTTCGGACCTGCATTTTTTGCCCTTTGTGCCGCGACCGCAGTGATCACCAGTCGGCGCTGGGATGAGTATTCAAGCCGCGAGGTCGGGACTCAGATCGGCTCGGGGCTCGTGGCCCTGTTTGTGACGATCCCGGCGTTGAGCTATTCGCAGTTGATTTTAGGGGCACAACTCCGCCACGTGCAGCCAAATGCCGCACCTGGCGTTTTTGCGATGATTGTCGCCACTCACGTGATTGTGGCATTTCTGCTGTGGTTCTTTACGGTGGCGGCGTGGCTTAAGATCCGTCGCTGCGGCGATTTGACGCTGTCGCGGCCAGCAGGATTGTTGATAGGATTGGTGGGTGTTCAGATCGCCTTGGGCGTGGGAACATGGGTTGTCAACTACGGGTGGCCTTCTGTATTGGATTGGGTACCGGGCTCGGCCGGATTTCTGGTCCGCGCCAAAGGTTTTTCTGATTCGATCATCGTGACCTCGCATGTGGCAACCGGATCACTGATTTTGGCAGTCTCGGTCGCGCTTTGGGTGCGGTTACTGAGGGCGAGACATTGTGGTAACAGGACGAAGGACCGCCCGGTCACAGAACAGCCGGCCACCCAATCGTCGCTGGTAAACGAAAACAGAACAAACGAATCGCTACTTGAACCAGTCACCGCGTGAGCGGCCTTCACAAAAACATGGCAACGGATCTACTTTCAGCTGATACGGCGACCACGGTGCGCACCGCTGCGCGGCCAGGGGAGACCCAGACGCAATCAGGTAGAGGGTCGATAGATTTGTCACCAACTGTGTCCATGGTAAGCACTGGGGTTGTGTCAAACAGTGGGGAAGGGGAGGGCGGTGCCAGTTCCACCGTCGAGCAAAGCGATTCTGTCAAAACTCAGGCAGCGGTATCGCTTCTCTTGTCCGATTTTCTTCAACTTACCAAACCTCGTATTGTCGTCATGATTCTCGTGACGACGTGTGCCACAGCGATGATCGGAGCTTCTGGGCTCGTTGCTGCAGGTAGTCTGTTCTGGTTGTTATTCGGTACCGCTGCCATCGCAGGCAGTGCTGGTGCAGGCAACCAAATCTGGGAACGCGTGATCGATTCGCGAATGACGCGAACAGCAAATCGGCCGATTTCGTCTGGTCGAATGTCACCCTTGCTGGCTGTCATTTTCGCTACGGTTCTCGGAGTCGTTGGTACCGCCATCCTGGGTACATGCTTTGGGGCAACGCCCGCTGCCGTTGGGGTTGCGACATGGCTGTTGTACGTGCTGGTCTACACGCCGATGAAGGTCCGCACTGCCTGGAACACGACTGTGGGTGCCATCGCGGGCGCGATTCCGGTTCTGATTGGTTACACCGCGACTGGTGGTTCACTGACTGACTGGACAGGTTGGTTGTTGGTTGGCGTGCTCGTCGCTTGGCAGTATCCGCACTTCATGGCGATTGCTTGGATGTACCGGCGGCAGTATCACGAAGCAGGCTTCAAAATGACAACCACCGAAGAACCGACTGGTCGAAGTGCGGGCTGGCAAAGTATCGTTGGTTCTGCAGTATTGATCGGGATGGGAGTCACGCTGTGCTGGTTGCCCTTGGGCACTAGCGGTGCAGTTCTGGGATCGGCAGCTGTGATCGCGGCGGCTTGGCCAATGTTGCTTGCTTCTATCCGTTTCGCAAATTCACCTGATGATCAAACCGCACGCAAATTGTTGCGATCATCTTTGCTTGTCCTTCCTGCAGTGCTGGCTGTTGTCACATTGCGTCTGTTCTGGTGAGTGCTCTGGTGAGCGACAGTGGATTGCTAGCGTCGCAAGCCGTTTGCACCGTGCGGAATTTGCATCATCACTACGGTGAGCATCACGCACTTCGTGGTGTTGATATTGATATCCGCCCTGGGCGGGTTTTTGCGCTACTCGGCCCCAATGGAAGTGGGAAGACAACTCTTTTTCGTCTTCTATGCACGCTTTTACCGATTCAGCAAGGTCAAGTTCTGGTCGGTGGCTTCGACAGTGCTAGCCAGCCACTTCGCGTACGCGAGCAAATTGGAATTGTGTTTCAATCTCCAAGCCTCGACATGAAATTGACAGTCGATGAAAACATTGCCTGCCAGGGAGCACTTTATGGAATTCACGGCGCAAAGTTGCGTCAGCGTCGA
Organism: Rubripirellula sp.; assembly: GCA_051010795.1. Taxonomy (GTDB): domain Bacteria; phylum Planctomycetota; class Planctomycetia; order Pirellulales; family Pirellulaceae; genus Rubripirellula. The sequence goes on along the minus strand of JBPCVE010000113.1, from coordinate 2,235 downwards.
GACGCGTTGCTGGAGCAGTTGGACCTGCTGGATCGGCGTGATGATCGCTGTCAGGTGCTCTCCGGTGGATTGAAGCGGCGAGTAGAACTCGCCAAGGGAATGCTGCATCAACCGCGATTGCTGTTGCTCGATGAACCCAGCACTGGATTGGATCCGTCAGCCCGTCTGAAACTTTGGGATGCGATTCGTGAAATGGCTGGTCGGGGCATGGCTGTGTTGTTGACGACACACTTGCTGGAAGAGGCTGATAAGGCTGATGATATTGCAATCATGTCCCAGGGGACATTGATTGCAGAGGGAGCACCAAGTGATCTACGGGCTGAGATGGGCGAAGGGGTGATCACCATTGTGGCAAATGATGCTTCACGTGCAGAGGGTATTCTTCGAAACCAACTTGGACTGACACCACAGAGATTGCATCATCAAATTCGTTTGAAAGTTGAGTCGCCCGAAAAATTGGTACCTGTGCTGGTTGAAACGCTCGGTGAGGAAGCGCAGTCGATCAGTCTCGGGCGACCGAGCTTGGAAGATGTTTTCATTGCCAAGACTGGGGAGGCGTTCGATACATGAGCATCTTAGATTCCAGCACTGGCGACGGCATGGTGAACTGCCGTTCAAGAATCCGTATTCGAGCCGAGAAATTGAGCCAAGAAGCATTGAGCCAAGAAGCATTGAGTCAAGGAGCTTCGAGCCAATGAACTCTCGCCCCAAGTCCAGCTCTGAATCGCCTGTCACCAACGGAGCGGATGATGTGCCTGTGCGTCAATTTGGTGTAGGAATGGCAGCTGCTTGGATGTTGGCAAAACGCGAGTGGGTACGTTTTTTCCGTCAGAGAAACCGAGTCACGGCCGCCATCGCTCAGCCACTCTTGTTTTGGCTGTTGTTCGGAACGGGTCTTAGCGGAGCTTTTCAGAGCGCAGGTGAACTTGATTTCCTGCAGTTTTTCCTACCTGGCACCTTGGCATTGATTGTTCTTTTCACGGCTATTTTTTCGACAATCTCCGTCATCGAAGACCGCAGGGAAGGTTTCATGCAGGCAGTCTTGGTCGCACCGGTGGGGCGATGGCCCGTGTTGGTGGGCAAAGTTCTAGGCGGCTCGGCGATTGCGTGGGTGCAGGCTGTCTTTTTCTTGTTGCTTGTTTGGGTAGTAGGAACTGCCGATCCCGGTGGGGCAGTGCTGCCCTTACTGGGGCTTTTGGCTCTGGTAGCGCTGGCGATGTGCGGCCTGGGAATGATTGTTGCTTGGCCAATGGAAAGCACACAGGGATTTCATGCCATCATGATGCTCGGTTTAATGCCAATGTGGCTTCTCAGTGGGACCTTCTTTCCAATCCCTGCTCTAGGGCCCGATGCTAGTATCGGGCAATGGATTCTTGGTGCTATCATGCGGGCCAACCCTCTCAGTTACGCAATGGTCGAAATGCGCCGTTTGCTGTTTCCTGAAATTGATTTTTCCGCTGCGGGTTTCGCACCTTCCGCCGTCATCTGTTGGACCGTTACTGTGCTGGCAGCCTGTGGTACGTTGGCGATTGCATGGCAATTGATGAGGGGAAGCCGTAAAGTGGATGTCATTGTTTAAAAGGCTTGTAATGCGAACCGTTTGGAATATTACATTGATTCTGCTGGCTGGTGTCGGCCTCGGACTGTTGGTGCGTCCCTACCTGAAACAAGCAGAGGTAGAGCGACCAGGACCGGGGGATGTTGTGTACAGGAATGACGGTAGCGATATCAACGACGATCCCGATGCATTTTCCAAAATTGAGAATCCTGACCCCAGTCATCCGCCAGATGATGAAGAATGGCTCAGCAGATTCGAATTGATTGAAAGAAATGGAGAACTTGTCAAAAGTGAACAACTGTTGGGACAGCCTTATGTGGTCAGTTTCTTCTTCAGTACCTGTCCAAGTATTTGTGTTCAACAAAACCAGAAGTTGAAAGAACTTCAGGAAGCATTCAAAGGAGAAGGCGTGCGATTCGTTGCCATCTCAGTGGATCCTGAAACGGACACGCCCGAGGTGCTTACAGAGTACGCTGCAAGATTTGGTGCGGATGCGGAACAGTGGTTGTTCATGACGGGAGATCTGACCTACATCCGACGAATTGGAGGAGAGATTTTTCGACAACCGGTGAATAAGCAATTTCACACCGAGCGTTTCGTTCTGGTTGACCCAGAGGGGAAAATCGAAGGGTTTTATAATTGGCCGGACAAGCCGCAATTTAAAAAATTGCAGGGTA
>JBPCVE010000112.1:0-3395 GCA_051010795.1 Rubripirellula sp. | reverse complement strand
GTGAATTCACCTGGGTCCGTTTTCATGTCATAGAGCTCTCGCGTGCCATCCTTGTACCGCATGTAATGCCAATTCGGGGTTCGCAGTGAAAAACCATTATTAAACGATAAGGCACCTGGCTTGACTTGATTTGCCGCTTTAGTGAGTACAGGCACGAGACTCGTTCCCTGAAGTTCATTTGGAGCCCTTTGGCCCGTCAAAGCACAAACAGTGGGATAAATATCAACCAACTCGACAATAGCGTCTGAGGTTCCGCTGGGTAGGTTGGGTACCGACATCACCAATGGGACGCGGAGGACCTGTTCGTGGAGGTTCGACTTCTGCCAAAATTGATGATCCCCGAGATGGTATCCGTGGTCGCTGGTAAACACGATGGCTGTGGAATCACGCAACCCGAGCGCATCCAATTCGTCGATGATCTTTCCAACCTGTTCATCCATGAACGAAACCGACGCGTAGTAACCAGACCACATTCTTCTTTGATTATCCGGATGTTTGCCGATCGGATTGGTTGCAGAGATTGTTTTTGCCTTTCCCAGCTTTGGTATATCTTTCAAATCATCGGTCTGTTGCGCCGGTAGTTTCATTTCCTGCCACGGATAGGGCTTGAAATACTCTCGCGGAGCCACCATCGGGTAATGGGGGCGCACGAGGCCGACCGCTAGAAAAAAGGGCTCGTTCTGATGCTTTCGCAGCAGGTCCACCGCCTTGTTTGCTGATTTGTAGTCAGGTTGGTCGGAGCCGTCGCCGTCGTATTGCACTGTTACAAACATACGATTCGGCATCTTGGTTGATTCACGAGCTTCGAGATCGTCCGTGAATATGTTCAGGTTCAGGCACGCATAATCCCCTGGCGTATGAGCTTCGAGTCCGGGTGAATTGAAACGCTCGGTCCACGAGGATGCAATATCCTCGCCATTCGTGCCGGCGATGATATCACCTGGAACGCGCATGTGGTAAATCTTGCCGACCCGCGCCGTGTACCAGCCGTTTTCGCGGAAGTACTGGCCCATGTTGACTTTGCCAGTGCCCTGGTAACGGCTAAACATCAGTGACCGGCGTGAGGGGCCACATGAAGTGCCTTGGCAATAAGCACGCTCGAATAACATCCCCGAACGCGCCAGTTTGTCGATGTTGGGCGTCTTGCAGAATGGATCGCCATAGCATCCCAGCACGTTAGCTCGAAGGTCGTCTGCGATGATGAACAGGACGTTCTTGATTTCTTGCGGAGGCTGCGGTGCAGTTGCCCGGCTTGAATTGGGAAAGATCAGCTGCCATGAAAAGAACAGTATCAGGTTGCTGGTCGTCAACGATGAGAGCGAGGTGTGCATTCCGGCGCCAGATTGGGAGAGAATTCTTGTGTCGAGGAATTCAATGTACCACTTCATCGCTGAAATTGCGCGACGACTGTTCATCTACCAACCGCTCATCCAATAGTAGGTGAAAGATTGCAGAACTACGAACAACGGGTCGCGGGGCCCATTCGCGGTGGAGTTCTCAGAATTCGGGTGCGTTGCACTCTGAGTTAACGCGGGCTTAAGTTCAGGGAACGATCTCACGAATTTTCGGTCGAGTGGTTTTCGCTCTCACCATGTTGGTGGCGAACTATGTCGCCCGTCACCAGATAGATCACTTCCTCGGAAATGTTGACTGCAAGATCAGCGATCCGTTCGAGATGACGAGATGCACTGAAACAATGTACTGCTGGTGCGATGTAATCAGAGTTGTCCCTCATCAGTTCGTGCAACAGATCAATGACGATGCGATTCGTGCGATCAACTTGATCGTCTGCCGCGATCACCTCGCGAGACTTTTCGACATCGCCTTCAATGAATGAGTCAAGAGCATTTTTAACCATTCGTGTGGCACCTGCCGCCATCTCATCAAGTTCTACCGGGACAGGAAACAAAGGATACTGTTTGATTGACTTTGCACGCTCCGCAATATTGCAAGCGAGGTCTGCCATGCGTTCAAGTTCATTGTTGACTTTGACCACGGTGAAGAGCCAACGCATGTTGGAAGCGACAGGCTGGTGCAACGCAATTAGTTTGAGGCATTCCTCCTCAAACTTGATATCGTTGGCATCAATGATTGCGTCTTGGTCGATCACTTCGTTGGCAAGGTCTGCCCTACGTTGCGCTAATGACCGTACGGCAGTGAGAATCATTTGCTCAACCAAGCCAAATTGAGAAATCAAATCACTGCGGACGGAGTCAAGTGCCCGGTCAAGGTGTTTGGTCATGTCGCGCTCCTTGCCGGAGAAAAGGGTTGTTGAGAGCTGATCAAAAAGGTCGTTTAGCCAAATCGCCCGCTAATGTAATCCTCAGTGCGTTTGCTGGTCGGGTTGGTGAAAATGCTCTGAGTATCATTCATTTCGACCAGTTGCCCCTCGAAAAAGAAAGCTGTCTCATCGCTGCATCTTGATGCTTGTTGCATGTTGTGTGTAACAATCACGATGGTGTATTGATGACGGAGTTCGTTCATCAATTCTTCGATCGCCAAGGTGCTGCCAGGATCTAAAGCGCTGCAGGGTTCGTCCATCAGCAGGATTTCAGGACCCACAGCAATGGTACGAGCGATACAAAGTCGCTGCTGTTGCCCGCCTGAGAGGCCCAAGGCAGGGGCATTCAGCCGATCTTTGACCTCATCCCAAACTGCTGCTTTACGTAGGGACCATTCCACAATATCCATGAGTTCGCTCCGACGCAATTTCATGTGAAGCCGTGGTCCGAAAGCAACGTTATCAAAAATAGATTTCGGAAAAGGATTGGGTTTTTGGAAAACAATGCCCACCTTGCGACGAAGATCAACGACATCAGTTGTGTTGGCCAGTAGATCCAAATCCCCCAGATGCAGACGACCGGTGGCACGTGCTGAATGAATGGTGTCATTCATGCGATTGATCCAGCGTAACAACGTGCTTTTACCGCACCCGCTGGGCCCAATGAAAGCGGTAACTTTGTTTCGTTGTACGTCCAGTGATATCGATTTAAGCGCCTGGAAGCTGCCGTACCACGATGAAAGCTCTTGCATCTCAATCGCCGTACGAGCAGGCGTGGGTTTCTTCTCCTCGGTTTTCATTTGCGATGCGATCGGAGGGATTTGTGGATTGCGTTTCGCGCGGAGCGGCGGGCTCGTGGCGTGCGGCGGGGTTGTGACAGCATTGCTCATGCGATTTTGATCCGGAGGTATGGGTTCGCAATTTGTTTACTGAAGCTTGTTTTGCATTCGATGGCGGATGAGAACTGCAACTGCGTTGAAACTCAAGAGGATGGCCAAAAGAACCACGATCCCGCCAGCAGCGATGTTGTGGAACTCTTCCTGAGGACGTGACGTCCAGTTATAGATCTGCAGTGGCATGACGGTGTAATCATCCATCAGGTGCTGTGGTGCGG
>JBPCVE010000111.1:0-10067 GCA_051010795.1 Rubripirellula sp. | reverse complement strand
CCGTAACACTTGGCAGTCACATTTTTACGCATTGCCGGGACCGTTTCACGGGCGATCACGCGACTGCCAATGGCAGCTTGCACGGCGACTTCGAACATATGCCGCTCGATTTCAGCTTTCAGCTTCTTAGCGACGGCTCTTCCACGTCGATCAGCGTCTGCTCGGTTGCAAACCACACTCAGGGCATCAACACGCTTGCCGTTGACCATGATGTCGAGGCGGCACAGGTCGGCTGCCTCGTAGCCCACCATCTCGTAGTCAAGTGTTCCATAGCCGCGTGTGCAACTCTTGATCTTGTCATGCAGGTCGTAGACGACTTCGGCCAGTGGGATGTCGTAGGTGATCATGGCTCTCTGGGCACCCAGGTATTCCTGTGACTGTTGTATGCCACGGCGTTCTTGGCATAACTTCATGACAGCGCCAATGAAGTCGGTGGGTACGATCACGCTGCAACGGACAATCGGCTGACGAAACTCTTCCACGTCGCCCGGATCGGGCACGTCTTGAGGTTTGTGGATGCTGATCGTCTCACCCCGTTTGTTGACAATCTCATAAGTCACGTTGGGGGCCGTCTGGACGAGATCAATATCCGCTTCGTTTTCCAGACGCTGCTGAATAATCTCCATGTGTAGCAGTCCAAGGAAACCGCAGCGGAAGCCGAAGCCGAGTGCGTCACTGGTTTCAGGTTCAAATTCAAAACTCGGATCGTTGACTGCAAGTCGTTCCAGCGCATCGCGCAGTTCACTGAAATCCTGTCCGTCACTGGGGAACAGGCCGCAGTACACCATGCGTTTGGGGCGGGCGTAACCAGGCAAAGGCTCCGCCGGTGCTTTGCCAGCGATACTGATCGTATCGCCAATATGGACGTCACCCAAGCTTTTGATGTTGCAAATCAGGTATCCAACCTGCCCCGCTTTCAGTGAATCACAAGCTTCACGTTGGGGGACAAACCTTCCCAGTTCTACCACCTCGTGTTGCGTTCCCGCTCTCAAAAATTGGATCTTTTGGCCCTTGGTAACGGTGCCCTCCATCACCCGCACATAAGTGATTGCACCTCGGTAGTCGTCGTAGTTTGAGTCAAAAACCATTGCCTGTAAAACAGCATCGGGATCACCTGATGGCGGCGGAATATGTTCAATAATCGCGTCCACCAGCGAATCGACTCCTTCACCGGTCTTGGCGCTGACTCGAACACAGTCGTCAGGGTCGGTGCCCAAGGAATTCATCATTTCTTCGGCGACTTCGTCCGGGCGGGCATGAGTCAAATCAATCTTGTTGATGACGGGGATGATCTGCAATTCATGATCCATCGCGGCATAAGCATTGGCGACGGTCTGAGCCTCTACCCCTTGAAACGCATCGACTAACAATAACGCTCCTTCACAACATGCCAGAGAACGTGATACCTCGTACTGAAAGTCAACATGCCCCGGGGTATCGATCAAGTTCAATTCGTAACTCTTGCCCCCACGCTTGAAGTTCATGGCGACGGCACGAGCCTTGATTGTGATGCCCCGCTGTCGCTCCAGTTCCAAATCATCCAGCAACTGATCCTTCATCTCTCGACGAGTGACCGTTCCCGTATGCTCGAGCAACCGATCAGCGAGAGTGCTCTTGCCATGATCGATGTGTGCGATGATACAAAAGTTGCGAATGTTATCTGACATGGGTGGTTTTACAACTGCAGTGTTGAGTGTGCATGGTGTGTCCGCGCTGTGTGCTGTGCGGGACTTGTTCTGTGCGGGACTTGTTCTGTGCGGGACGTGCGTTTGCCAGACGTTCAGTTGGCCTGATCTTCTTTCATGGCGTAGCCGGCCACACCCAGGTAGCCGGCATCGGCTTCGAGTGAGGCAAATTTGATACTTGTGCCAGCGAAAACGTTGGCAAAGGTGCGGTTGCGAAAGTCATTAATGATTCCCTGCAGGAAGCGTCTGCCGATCGGACATTCACTACCACCAAAATTCATGGCTCCACCCAGGACAACCGATCCTGGATCGAGTGTATGAACCAGAGTCGTGACGCCGATCCCCAGCCATCCGGCTGTCTCGTCGACGATTTCCAGAGCCAACGCGTCACCCTCAACGGCTGCCAAGTAGACCTTCTTGGCAGTCAGTTCGGTGTCTTGTCCGTCCAGCAGTCCGCTCAGGCTACTGTGCTGGCCTTCGGTCAGTCTCTGGCGGGTCCGTTGCACAACGCCACTTGCCGATGCGTAGGCCTCGAGTTGCCCTCGCCCTCCACCCCATACACAGAGCTGTGCCTGAGGCGAAGAGTCGACGACGATGTGTCCACATTCGCTGCCGAAACTGTTGACGCCGTTGACCAATTCTCCATCAACAATGATACCACCGCCAACTCCAGTCCCCAGAGTCAGCAGAACCATGGACCCATCATCACGGCCGCTGCCAAGCCAGAATTCGCCGTATGCCGCTGCATTGGCATCATTGAGAAAGGAGACGGGGCGTTCCAGTGAATGCGAAATCACGTCGCGAATGGGGAAATTCCACCAGCTTGGCAGTTGAGGAGGCTCGACCAGTAGACCACCTTGCAAATCCATGGGGCCGGGGGCACCCAGACCAATGCGGGCGACTTGTTTGGCAACCCCCAATCGCTGCTCGCTCGAACGCACAATCTCAACGATCCGCTGGACTGCTGAATCAGGGCCTTCACTTTCGCGGGTCGCGATACGTTCGTAAACGAGCGTTTGACCGCTGGAATCAACTAATCCAATCTTGATTCCGGTTCCACCTATATCGATACCCCAGTAAAAAGGGGCCGTGGCTTGACTTGTTTCGGTGATCACTGGGGTGTCGGCCATGAGTTGGCTGGGCTCGTGGGTCGAGGGTCGTGGGTCTGCTTTGAAACCCGGAGGCTTATGCCGTTAGGCAACGTTCGTGAATTCCGCCGATTTGAGCGGTAGACACTCTAAAATGAACGAGGCTGCCGGTCGGTGGCTCGGGATTCGCTGCCTGATGACGTAAAATCGGCTTGATGTTAAGTTTGACGCCAAGATTTCCAACCTCGCGTCGAGCGGGGTTACCAGCCAAAAACAATGGAAGCGGCCAAAATCGCGTGTGGCCTGCTACAGTTAGCCAAGCTTGGCGGTCAGGGAAATCAGGCACCGGAGTATAGGAGCGGGCAGGAATTGTCACAACGAGCATTTTCCAACCGTCAGACGGCTGCTCAGCAGCCGATCCATGATTTTGTTGACGACTCGGCTGGTTCGACTAACAATGCCTCTGCGGGAGACGCTGCTGACGAGCATCCCAAACGTGTCGTTTTCCTGACGGCTGGGGCGGCTGGCATGTACTGTGGCAGCTGCATGCATGACAACGCTCTTGCTCGCGAGTTGCGAAATCAGGGGATCGATTGCCTGCTGCAGCCCGTCTACACCCCGATTCGCACCGATACATTGAACATCGCGGATCCCCGTGTTTTTTTCGGTGGGATTCACATTTATCTGCTCCAGCGAATGCCATGGCTGAGGCATGTGCCGGCGTCAATTCGTCGTACGCTTGATTGGTCTCCTTTGATCAGGTTGGCGACACGAAGGTCCCACGCCACTGACGCAAATCAATTAGGACAACTGGCAATCTCAATGTTACGAGGTGCCAACGGAAGGCAATCGCAGGAAGTTGCCAGATTGACGGATTGGCTTGCCGGCGAAGTCCAGCCGCACGCGCTCGTCTTGAGTAATATCTTGATCGGCGGCGCTTTGCCGAGCATCCGCAAGCGTCTTCCGAACACTCGCTTGGTCGTTGTCCTGCAAGGCGATGACATTTTTCTTGACCATCTTCCCGATCAAGCTCGTACTGAGGCAATTCGCCTGTGCCAGGAACTGGTGCCGGTTGTTGATCGATTTGTAGTCAATAGTCAGTTCTATGCAGACAAAATGGGAGAGATGCTGAATATCCCTTCCGATCGCTTTGAAATCACTCCCCTGTCCATCGATGTAACGCCGTTCATTCGCGACGAAGGTGCCACCAATCAGCGGGTGACCGTTTCCCAGAGTGCGGCTTCAGATCTGTTTCAACGATCAGCGTCTGATGCGAGTTTTCGGCTCGGCTACATGGCTCGGATTGCACCTGAAAAAGGTTTTCATCATCTCGTTGATTCATTCATACGACTTGCATCAAAACCCGAACACTCAGACTTGACCTTACATGCTTCTGGTTGGTTGGGTGAATCCAACAGGAAGTACTTTCAGACGCAACAACAGAAATTGGAAGCGGCGAAGTTGTCAGATCGCTTTACTTATCACGGCAGTCCTGATTTGGACCAGAAGGTGAGCTTCTTACAATCGCTTGACCTGTTTTCAGTGCCGACAGATTATCACGATCCGAAAGGACTGTTTGTGCTTGAATCCCTCGCTGCGGGTGTGCCAGTCATTCAGCCCGACCATGGAGCCTTCGGGGAATTGCTTGGGTCGACCGGAGGCGGTCTGCTCACGACACCAGGGTGTCTTGACGGGCTATGTGATGCGATTGAAGTGTTGAAACAGAACCAGCAGCAGCGCGTTGCTCTCAGCGTTGCCGGACGACAACGGGTGATCGAGCATCACGCGATGGGACGAGCTGTCGAGCAACTGAAGAAGATTTTGTTTGTCTGAGTGCGGATCATGAGTTGCTTGGCGATTAGCTAGTATCGGATGATCCGTGATGCACATGCCAATTGGCGGCATCCACCAGACTGGTCTGCACCACAATGCAATAAACGCACCGGGAAGAAGCGTGGCGGTTACTGAGTGCTGTTCATTGTTGTCAATCAATACCGGTCAGGAGGTTGAGGGGGAACAGCTGGGTAACCGAATTTGCGAACAAACCCATTTGCAAAGGGAGTCGAGTTGAGGTGCTATCGACTACTGCATTTGCTCATTCAATTACCAACTCAATGATTTACTGCCGTCGCATGGATTTGCGGCTACCCGCAGAATCAAAAGCCTCACCTAACGTGACGCTCTCTGCTAAGGCGAAGTTACTCGGCTTTTTTAGACTTGTGAGATTATGGAAGCCAGAGTCCTGCGATGAGACTTGCTCGAGTCGGCATCATGGTGAATGACGGGCCTGATTCTGTCATCGGTGAGATAGTTTAGACGCAGAGTGTTGATTTCACTGCTGTCGTAGCCGATACCAGTCAGCCCATGTCGATGCATAAAACCAAAGTAATCGTGGGCGTGATGTCGATTTTTGAAGCCTCGGATCGTTGAGGACCGCCGCGGTTGTAAAGGACTCAGAAGTATTGGCCAGCAGGGTGCGAGATCCTCGATTGCCGCAATTGATTTCCTGATCGCATTGATTTCCTGAACGCATTGATTTCCTGAACGCATTGGCGCTGGTGGGCTTATTTCAGGTTGCTTTTCAGATGCTGGATCCAGTCAGCTGTGCGATGCGCGTTTGAGCCTGAATCGAGCAATAGATGAACGCATTTGATCCCTCTGGAAGGTGGTTTGGTGATGGGCTGCTGAGGTTGTAGCGTGAGAATCCCTTGGAGGTGCTTTGTGGCCAAGATTCAAATAATTGTTGCTGGTTTTGTATCCAAAATCCTGACTCGCCAGCTTCAAGACGGTTAAAATTGCGACAGCGACGTTGCCAACCGCTAATCTAGCAACGTCTTTTGGTTCGGTGTGAACTCAATCACACGAGCTGTTCTCGACATCTTTTCTTTGATGACATCATGACGCTTACCCGCATTCGTGGCCGTTTAGGTCTTCCGTCTAGAGTATATCGATCTGACTCACGTGAACGCGGCAAGGTGCGTCAGAATAAGTTGAGGCGGCAACGCCGGCGTTCCATTCTTGAACATCTTGAAGATCGTCGCGTCCTTGCGACCTACATGGTCACTTCGCTTGCTGATTCAGGGGCAGGTTCTTTGCGGGATGCTTTGCAGTCGGCGAACGCGACTGGAGTTGCTGATGCGATTGTGTTCGACGCAGCGCTGGCAGGAACTATAAATCTCGGAGTTGCCAATGGTGCACTTCAGATTACATCACCCGTCAGTATTCAGGGGCCTGGATCTGGCAGCATGACGGTTGATGCAAACGCAACCCCATCCGACAAATTTCGCGTCTTTGAAATTTCAGATGCGGCGAACGATGTTTCCATCTCAGGCTTGACATTGACGGGTGGAATGGTGGACGACGGCGGTGGTGGGATCCTATTTCGAAGTGCCGATACACTGACACTCGTGGACACAGTGGTCACTGGTAATCAGGCATCCAATGGGGGAGGAATCTACAGTGAATATGAAGGCGCAATTGTGCTGCAGTCGAGTTCGGTTTCCGGGAATACAGCTGAGTCTGCAAAAGGTGGGGGGATTCATGCCGTCGATGGTGACGTCACTCTGACCGATAGCACCATCTCAGGTAATTACTCTTACAGTGATGGAGCGGGAATCTTCAGTCAGTATGCAGGCAACATCAGTATCACTGACTCGCAGGTTGCAAATAATAAAGTCACTGAAGCTGGATACCACGGTGGTGGTATTTATGGAGCCAATGGTGACATCACGATCACCGGAAGCACAATCACTGGAAATGAATCCAAAGGAGACGGTGGAGGTGTCTACAGTTACAAAGGCTCCTTCACAATCTCCAATACGACGATCACTGGGAACAGTGCAGACTACGGGGGAGGCGGAGTCTTTAATTACGAGGGTGATCTGACCATCACTTCAAGCGTATTCACAAACAACAATGCAGATTACGGAAGCGGCGGTGGGATTGGAAACACGGCCGGACGTCTGACGATTTCTGGCACACGGATCACTGATAATCAGGCAGTGGGTAATGGCGGCGGTGTGGCCACCAACAATGGTCTCGTCGATATCTCAGATAGTTTAATTGCTTCCAACACGGCTACGATTGACGGCGGTGGAATCGCATCAGCGGTTGGGGTGGTGCTCGTTACCAATTCAACCATCTCAGGCAATACCTCAACCGGTCGTGGAGGCGGTATCCAAGCTGATGCCGCGGCTGTGCGTTTGGTGCATGTTACGCTTGCATTTAACAGCACGGGAAGCGCAGGTGGAGGAATCGGAGTCGTTGACGATTCAACCGGTGAGTCGTTGCTGATTTATAATTCAATCGTCGCATCCAATACCGCGACGACGGGGCCTGATATTCACATCCCCAATGATCCAGGGACAGTACTCGATATCCAGTCAAGTTTGATCAGCAATAATACTGACAGCACATTGACCGCATCCGCCGGTGATGCCAATGGGAATGTGATTGGTAGTGCTGCAAGTCCAGTCGATCCGAACCTTTCCGCGTTGGCGAATAATGGTGGTGCTACCAATACCCATGATTTGAGTTACATCAGTCCAGCAACGGATGCTGCGAATCTTGCTCTTTCCTTGTACTTTGGGGTGGATGGTAACGTTGGTGGTGGAGACGACATTGCGTTGACAACGGACCAGCGAAGTGGCTTGTACAGTCGTAACGCGATCGGTCTCGCCGCAGGGCCCGACATGGGGGCGCTCGAAAAGCAGGCTCGTCCATCCTTGATTGTTGATACGACAGCAGATGTCGTGAATGGCGACCTGTCCCCAGGGGATCGTAGTTTTCGCGAAATGCTGTCGCTGGCCAATGAAGATCTAGGTGATGATGAGATTTCGTTCTCTCTAACCCTGCCCCCGACGATCTCGCTCGATTCTGCCCTGGGTTCGTTGGTAATCGAAGAGACACTCAGCGTGTTTGGGCCGGGGGCTGATCGATTGACGATTCAGAATGTGTCTGGCCAGGCCTTCCGAATCTTCGATATTCAGGGCACAACGGCCCAAGCGAGTTTTTATGGGCTTACTTTGACTGGCGGCGATGCTGGAATTGAAAATGGGGGAGCGATTCGATCCGAGGCGGCACAGTTGCATTTGTTTGAAGTTGAGTTGCTCGGCAATTCTGCAGCATCGGGGGGGGGCGTTGCAGTCAATGCCGGGAATCTGTCGATTGTAAGTACCACCATTGCTGGGAATAACGTTTCCGCGAACGGTGGTGGCGTTGCTGCATTGGATGCAGTCGCGTCGCTGGTGGTTTTGAATTCCACCGTGTCAGGAAACACCGCAGTGGGCGACGGTGGGGGTGTCTACAGCCAAAATACACCGGTCGCACTGTCAAACTCGACGGTAGCTTTCAATACAGCGGGAACCGGCGGTGGCGTGGGTTTGCTGGCAGACGATAACGGTGAATCCTTAAGTCTGAAAAATTCAATCGTGGCAGCGAATACCGCAACCAGTGCTGCAGACTTTCTGGCTCCCTTGGATGTTGCCAATGACTTGGATGTTGTGTTCAGTCTGGTGGGAGACAATGACGGGACTTCATTAGTTGCATCATCATTCACTGGTGATCAACCGATGGCAGATGGCGATGGAAATCTTATCGGCGGTGGCGCGGGACCGTTGGTTGATCCCGGGTTGGAGTCGTTGGCTGATCAGGGGGGAACGACTCAGACTCATGCTTTGCTACCCTCAAGTTTTGCTGTGGATGCAGGTGACCGGACGCTGCTGCCGCAGGATACCTATGATGTTGATGTTGACAACAACTTCATCGAGTTCTTGCCAGTGGATCAGCGAGGCGATCCTGCCGAACGCGTGGTCAATGATTTATTGGATATGGGGGCATTTGAATTGCCACCGGCAGTGGTGATTGATTGGGCGACGCCGGCACCGATTGTCTACGGAACGGCGTTGAGCGGTACTCAATTGAACGCATCGCCAAACGATGGTGGGCAGCCAAGTTCAAGTCCCGTGCTTGGCAGTTTTATATACGCCCCAAGTACTGGAGCGGTACTGCAGGCAGGTGATGCCCAGACGCTTACAACCACTTTCACGCCGAATGAATTACGAGAGTTTCGTGTTACGGAAGCTACGGTTGCGATTAATGTATCCAAGGCTGATCCAATCATCGACTGGAGCGATCCTGCGGATATCGTCTATTTGACCCCGCTCAGTTCTACGCAGTTTGATGCGGTTGAACAGAGCGGTCTGGCTGGCAGTTTTGATTATACGCCCGCTACCGGTACGATTCTGAGTGCAGGTAATGATCAGACATTGAGTGTCACCTTCATTCCAGCCGACAACGATAATTTCAATAACGCCACAGCGGATGTCCTGATTGATGTTCTCAGGGCGACTCCGTCAATTTCTTGGAGCAATCCAGCAGCTATTCCGTACGGAACACCGCTGAGTGCGACCCAGTTGAATGCAACGGCAGATGGGGATTTGCCGGGTACCTTCGTTTACGATCCGTCGGCCGGAACCGTGCTGGATGTTGGTGTCGGTCAGACGCTGAGTGTCGAGTTTTTTCCAACGGAAAGTTTGAATTACAACACCGTTTCTGCTTCTGTTGACATTAATGTCGTGAAGGCTGATCCCGTACTGTCTTGGCCGGACCCTGATGACATTGTCTATGGAACACCACTCAGTGGTACGCAGTTGAATGCAACTGTCAGCGGCGGAGTGTCAGGTGATTTTGTTTACACGCCTGACACAGAGGACGTGCTTTCGGCTGGAGCGGATCAGCTTCTTAGTGTGGTCTTTACCCCTACGGGAATCGATGCGACACGCTACAACGAGGTTTCCGATACCGCCGAAATCACCGTCGTCATGGCAGATCCCTCAATCACGTGGAATGATCCAGCGGCTATTCCTAACGGAACTCTGCTCAGCGGTACCCAGTTGAATGCTACCGCAGATATCACCGGTTCGTTTGCTTATGCACCTGACGTGGGAGCCCAGTTGGGGGTTGGTAATGGTCAGACATTGAGCCTGACTTTCACACCTGACGATGACAATTACAACACGGCTGTCGATTCCGTCACGATTGATGTTCTGCCCAATCAGGCTCCCAGCTTTACAGCATCCGATCCACCCGCAATATCGGAGGATGCAGGGGCTCAAGCGGTGACAGGATTTATCAGTGGTTTTGATGCAGGAGCAGGTGAAGCATCGCTGCAGTCAGTCTTGGCTTATCAGGTGTCGAGTATCGGTTATCCCGGGATGTTCGTCTCTTTACCGAGCGTCACGAATGCGGGGGTGCTGACATATGAGATAGTGCCGGATGTGTTCGGCGAGGCAAC
>JBPCVE010000110.1:0-10617 GCA_051010795.1 Rubripirellula sp. | reverse complement strand
TAGCAACTACTACCGGCAGTCTTAAACCGTCCACGACAAAGCCAAACGAAGTGGAACCCCAGCATGCCCCCATCCGAAGAAAAAAACGAGTTCGAGCAGGCAGGCGACGACAAACCGTTGTCACTGGTTCAGGAATTCACTCTTTTTGTCACTGAAAACAAAAAGTGGTGGCTCATCCCCATCCTGTTGGTTTTTGGCCTGATCGGCCTGCTTGTGACTCTTGGAGCCACCGGCGCCGGCCCCTTTATCTACACACTTTTCTAGATCTGGGTACGGCTGTGTGCCTCCAACCTGCCGCTCGACGGTATCAACTCAGGCACCGCTGCTCTGCCAATCCCGTGTGTGACCATGCTGACCGATCCGGTGTCCGTTGGCTGGGTCGTCCCGGCGTGGATAGTCTTGCCCGGTCACGACCGTAAAGATAATCTTCGAAGCCGTTTCTTCGGTCGCAGCCGTACCGAACGCCCCCTCAACCTTGCAATCCGCTGTCTCGCTGTCCAAACCCCGTCCCTCAGCCGTGACTCGGCACTGCGTCGCTGGATGAAGATTGGAAAAACGCTTCTGGTAGATGAAGTCGTTCTGGGATTTAACCCTGACCCAGCCGGAGTCGTTGGTGCTTCCACCACCGCTGAGCACAATACGTACCTCGCCACCTGAACCCGGCACTGCCCCTTCCATTGCATCGAGATTGTCGTATTTAAGCGACACGCGTTTTTTGCTGTTATTCTTGGGAAAAGGTTTTCCGTTGATCTTCCGATCAGCATTTCTGGTCAAACGAACCCACACGATCGCGGAACTGGAGGTCACTTCACCAATCTTAATCCCATTGGCCATGTGAACTGGCTCGGCAGCGCCCGAGGTGGGTAATGAGCCGAGTGCGAGGAAGGTAGCAAGGATAAAAACGACGTTAATTTTCTGCATCAGTGAATCTTTTTTGTTTCTCAAATGGCGAGCGAAGTGACGCATTTTACTGATTTCGACGTACAACGTCTCTACACCCTACTATGTGCATCACGCCAATCGCAGCGTGAGTCTTTCCAAACATGACCAGGTAGTCCGGTGGGGAGCACTCTCAATTCAACCGACGCCCCCGACACCAGGATGTAAGTTGTTGAGATCCAGAAAAGCAAGCGCAGCCACGTACGGTTTCCCGAGCGAACAAGAAACCGTGGACGAAATACGCCCCCAGTTTATCTTTCTCGCCGCATCTCGCCGTTGTAGGAGCAGTGGCCTCCTCACCGGCGTTATTGTTTCATACCGGAACTTACCGCTTTGGCTGTAAATTTCTTAAAAACAGCATAGGTGGGTGGCTTGTATCCCGATCGCTGAATCATAAAAACGGCATAGGAATTCGTGGCAGGGTCAATCCAAAAACCCGTTCCTGCCGCGCCACTCCAGCTGTAGAACCCATCACCTTTCACGATGCCACCAAGCCCATACACCTTGCCAATGCTTTTCAGGTGATTCTGGCTCATCAGTTCAATGGTCGAAGGTTTCAAAATCTGAATCTCTGCGAGTTTTCCTTTGTTCAAAAACATTTGACAGAATTTTGCATAATCAGCAGTGGTGGATACCAGTCCCTGGCCTCCCATCATGCGTGATTGTTTCTTAAGTAACTCGGCGGATCTATCCAAGGCACGCAAGGTGTTTTGCCTGCCCTTTCCATAGACAAGTGCGACACGATCCAGATCTTCTGGTTTGCGAATCCAGAACTCCGTATCGTCCATCCCAAGCTTGTCAAAAATTCGCTCTCGCATCACCATGTCAAGAGGTTTTCCTTCGATGGCCTCAATGTAACGTCCCAGAATGTCAATTGAGTAACCGTATTGGTAATCTGATCCAGGTTGAAATTGCAGCGGTTTTTTGGCCAGTGATTCGGAGAACTTTTTCAGCGAAGTGGTGTCGTTCACATCGACACCACTTTTGTCATAAGAAAGACCTGAGGAGTGTGTCATTAAATGTCGCGCTGTTATCGGAGTCGTGACGGGACCGATCTCTACATCTTCCTTGGCTGTGGCATTTTTCCATTCGGGACAAAAAACGGAAATCGGATCGTCCAGTTTGAACTTGCCTTCTTCCCAGAGCGACATCGCAGTCACGGCGACCATGGGCTTGGTCATCGAGTAGATGCGAAAGAGTGCGTCTTTTGTCATGGGTTTGTCTTGTTTGATATTTCGATACCCAAACGCTTCGAAATAACCGACTTTACCCTGTCGCCCTATCAAGCCGACCACGCCAGCGACATGTTTGTCATCGATTTGTTTTTGCATCGCCACGTCCATACCATTGAGCGCTTCAACACCCAGACCCGCGTCTTGAGCAGCTTGTTCATGTGACCGCGTCTGGGCCTGCAACTGTGCAACCGCGCTGATTGATACCAAAAGAACGAACGAGCAGGCGATGCAAAGCTTTGACATAGGGCGGGAACCTTTCGCGGGGCATGTGAGAACGTTTGAAGATGCCATCTGGCAAAACGGTCTGCGTGGGCAACCATTGTGACACTTTTTCAGGTCGTTGTGAAAAAGTAACTGGCAAGAACGCAGCGATAGATGCCTGACTTGTTAGGATCAGCCCAAACGTGAATCTCGCCGCGGTTAGTCTTTTTCCAGGCCGGCGGTCAGGGTACTGGGAAAGCCCCCTATGTCAGGGACCACAGGTACCAGACCAGTAAGCGACTTGACCAGCATGTTCACTTCAGGCAAGGTGCCAGCCCTCATCTCAGCGGGTGGTAAACCACTCGCAGCGTGCGGCCGAAGTGCTAGCCAAGTCATCAAAACCCGGTGCCGTTGTCCGCAAAAAAGACACAGGCTCGGTCTCGCTGGCAAACACACCATCAAGAGCCTTGAGATCTCTGATTCGTTTCTACCGCTTGATCAAAAAGGAACTGGGCCACCTGCCGGGGAGTTTTCCTTGCTTCTGTTTGGCGAGAATCATGTCCATCAAATCCGGATAATTTTCGTGGAGCGCATCACGATCTCCTTTCAATCTCCACTCTCGCTGTCCTGGTGCACCAAAACCATCGCCCTGCCAGCCTTTCATCACGTCAGTCATAACGCAAAAGAAAAATTCGGGGACCAGACATCCGCTGTGTGAAATGCAGTTCTGATCGTAGACGTAATGTTTGTTTGCGACAGCTTTGTCAGCCGCGATGTGAGCAATGCTGCGAGGATGCGCATCAAGGCCAAAGGCTTCGGGATACTCCAATTCCCAGAAATGCCTTTGAAGAAAATGAAACAACTCCTCCTGAATGTTGCTCAGATGCAATCTCTCGCCATCTCGGAAAGAGCTCCATCCTTGATGGTAAACACTGGGGCTCTCACCATCGAACGATTTGTACTTTTCCTTCTGTGCGGTCACATAAAGCACCAAACGACTCTTCTCATTTGTGTTTTGTTTCCACTTTTGCCATAAGTGCTTATCATCAGGCTGCCCGTCCTGATCATTGTCGATAAGCCCCATCAACACATGGGTGATACGGCGCATATCAGCTCTCTGCTTCTCGCTTTCACCAACGATTGCAATCACTCCAAAGAAATCCAGATACTGGTCTCCCATTTGTTTTCTGTTTGGATAAGCATTTACAAATGCAACTGGTAGCGGGCTTTTGATTGAGAAGTCGGTGAAGCGTTCGGGCTTGGGATGGACATATGAATTCCCAACAGATTTCTCCGGGGCGTTTGCCTCAATCAGCCGGGGTGCTGCAATGATTAACAGCGACACAATCGTGAGGCGAATTGCTTTAACACCTAAACCGCGAACTGACCGGAGACTAGACCGATCTCTTTCAGTAAACCCAAAGTCATGAACCATTGATTTAACCCAGGCAATCCAGATGTGAGAATAAGCAGGTGAAGAACGAAGGGGGGGAACCATCCTGACTGATCGCGACGAGCGAAAATCGCATTTCCTAGCCGAAGCTTGAACACAAACCATGATCCCTTCGATCCTCATGGATTGCTAGTCCATGGTTGCTCTTTCAATACTTTCGTTCAAGCCCACCCCGTAATTCTGTGCCGAGCTAAAACTCTTCATGGGTCGGCAAATCAGTTGTGCAGTTCCCACGCAGGGTTTGGTCTTTTTTTGATAGGTCAGCCCATTTTGTGAACATTTTTCAACGCTGATTTCCGAGCCGGGCGTGGAAGGAATTCAAATGAAATATGCGGCGATGATTTTCACATTGCCAGTGTTTCCCTCGCATACAAACCTGCTTGAGAGTTGGTATAATTACACGCGAATGATATTTTGCAAACACGAAACGGATTCGCCAGATACTGGCGTGGGATTGTCCGTGTTGTTATGCAGAGGCTCGCTATACTTTCACGCGTTAACGCATTGCCCCGCTCCCCCCCCGTATTGGATTGCTTCCATGAACAGAATTTTACTCATGGCCTGTCTGCTGCTTGCGTTCCCTGTTTCCTGGGTCGCCGCTCAGAAAGTTGTGATTACTGACCCGACCAAAGGTGGAGTTGATTTTGGCATCCAGGGTGAGTACTCAGGTGACCTTGGCAAGGGTGATGAGAAGGAAAAATTTGGCATCCAAGTCATTGCTCAGGGAAAGAGTAAATTTCGCGTTGTGGGCTATCATGGCGGACTGCCGGGCGACGGGTGGAATGGCGAAGAACCGGTACGGGTTGAGGGTGAGTTTTCCCTCAATAGCGATGGTACGCTGTCAATGAAGGACAAGCACGGGACAGGCACGATCAAGGACGGCGTGTTGATTTGTGATCTTGGGGAGGACGGCGAGATCGATGGGCGGCTTAAACGCGTCGTCCGGGAAAGCCCAACTCTGGGCAAGAAGCCTCCCAAAGACGCTGTCGTGCTGTACAGTGGCCCGCAGGACGTTGAGAAATGGAAAGGCGGGAAAGCCGACGAAAACTCATTGTTGATGCAAGGTGTGACAAGCAAGGATACGTTTGGCAGCCATCACCTTCATGTCGAGTTTCGAATTCCATTCATGCCTGAAGCTCGTGGGCAAGGTCGCGGCAACAGTGGCTGTTATGTGCAGGGACGATACGAAGTCCAAATGCTTGACTCATTTGGGCTTGAAGGCAAGATGAACGAGTGCGGTGGGGTGTATTCGGTCAGTGGGGTTGAAACCAACATGTGCTTTCCACCTTTGTCCTGGCAGACTTATGACATCGATTACACCGCCGCAGAGTATGACGGCGATAAACTGATTAAGAATCCAAGCATGACGGTTCGGCACAACGGCGTCGTGATCCATGAAAACCTGGAACTTCCCGGTGAGCGGAATACCACGGCAGCCCCGCTCAAAGCCGGCCCCGCACCTGGTCCGGTGTTCTTGCAGAACCATGGGAACCCGGTTCGCTATCGAAATGTGTGGGTCCAAAAAAAGGATTGAGTGACGTCGGTTATTTGGCACGTTGCTGCCTGGCAAGCTTTTGACAAACAGCAACCATCGGAACGCAGCCCGCCTGCTCAGCTTTCGTTGGATATGGTGCGCCTTTCGTACCTGATCATCCCTGACCACTTACCAAAAGAGTTCAAAGGAACACCGTGTGCAAGCCCTCTGTCTTGGTGACGACCACGCGGTCAACGACCTTGTTTTCAAAATCCGCGTCGGCGGCGGCTCCCGTTCACAGCTTGGTTATCGACCGCAAATTGTTACGTTTGGGAATTGCTCACGTTCGATCTTCTACGTTGGTTGAAGTCAAAGATCGCTCCGAACGCCGTTCCGAGTGCTATGCCCATTGCTACACTCTGTGCCATATTCCCCGATGATGCTCCGTATGCCGCACCAATCGCAGCACCGATTGCGACACCAACTCCCATTCTATTTCCATTTCTGGATAAACAACTTTCCGGTTTACTGTTCGTCATTTCGTCTAATTCGCTCATTCTAGTTCCTTCAAATTTAGCCGTGCTTCGTTGTATTTACGGGCTTCTCGATGTCCATTCGTCCGCCAGCGACACCTCTTGGCAACTTCATCAACGGTTCGCTGTAATTTCAGTCCTTTTTGGACGGATAACGGCGGGCGCAACCTAGTCGCGGCGGTTGACGCTCTACTTGAGTAACCCCAATGCGATTTCGGTTCAAGCCATGGTTATCCGTTACGATCGGGAAAATGGACGTACAAATTGGGTATCCACATCATAATATGACGCATGACACGTTAGCCTAATAGTGTTGCAAACCAAGTGACAGCCACAATAGGAAGGATAGTGCACGCCGAAAGTACCGCGGAAAGCATGAACCCCCGTTTCAATCCAATTGGTCCGAACCGATGTTTTAACCCATCAGGACAGTTGTCTAAGACGAGCCGCGCACTGGTTATTCCACCAACGAGAAAGAATGTTGTCGGTGCGGCGATCATGGCCGCTGAGATGCGTTGGGAAGTCCAGTAAGTCAGCAATGCCGAAGTCGTCGTCGGTGCCATCAGTATGGCCATCGCGGTCACTGCAGTGTCCCGTTTGATTTCGCGCTCAACCACCGTCCTGGCGTACGCAACCACGAAAAGCACGAGCGGCGGCGAACGATATTGATTTCAGAAACCGCGCGCCCCCCCAGCTCCGCGTGCAACGGCTTGTTCTGTCACGTCGTTGTCGATAACGGCGAACGATCTCCGATTTAACGGTTCACGCGTAGGCAAAATGAAATCACATCCCCAATTGGCGACACCGATAAGTCTAGCCACCTAACCACGACGAATAAATGATGAATAACAACAGGAACAATGGGATAAGCCCAATGCCTACCGCGATACAAATCGCTCCAACGATCTTTCCATTGCGTCCTTTGAGAACTGTGTTTTTGGAAAACCGCAATCCAGATGAAGTGAACCCCTTGATTCCGATGACGGCCAACAGAATCGAAAGTACGACAAGGCCAATTTGAATCATGGCGGCCTTTCAGGCTGCAGGAGCACTCAGTGACAGCCCGGTAGTGATCAACGGGGACGCGCGAACGACTTGCAAGCAGACGAGAAAATGGCCCCCCCGTCCTCTGTTGCATCACATGGTTATTTGGCATGGGTCATAGTGAACGCCCAATGATTGAAAGGTTGATCACTGGGTCCTTCGGATCGTTCGTGAGCATTTGATACGACCATCGCAACGGTTTGTTCTCAGCCATTCGGTCCGTTGCTAGCAGCGACCATCGTATCACAATCGTCTGCTCTGAATTGTTGGGGATGATGTAATCACGCGGCCCGACAATTCTCGCCGTTCCCCCAGTGCCACCGGCACGGACTTGGATTGGTTCCGGCCCGGAATTCTCCAGTATGAAGTTGCAAGAACCCGATGTTCCGACGGCGATCGCACCGATGTCGATACTGGTTTGCGTAGCGGCAATTGATGGACGATCAATCGGTCGATTTATCGCGAATAGGATCGCAGCGAGAACCGTTAGCGCAACTAGCGATCGAAGGTGGAACTGTCGCAAGCGTCTTACCATCATCGAGCCCAACTACCGACCACGATAACCGAGTCGCGTGAAAGTTTTAAATGAGCGAAGCGAACGCGCGAGGCAAATCGGCTCCGGTTCATCGATTGGTTATGTGGGGATTGCATCATGATTCGGTGAGAAACGTTTGCATATCGACGCAATGATGCCCGTTACAAGGGTCACGAAACCAAATGATCGCATCCACGCCCGCACGGGGTTGAGTGTAGCTACTAGCACCATGCTGAACATCATGGTCCCTATCGCACAGCAGAATGCAACATTACGCCAAGTTCGTTGTTGAATATTCTGTAGCCGAATATCCCAAGCACACCGGCCAAGGATTCCACCAATTGCAAGTGCCAAGCAACAGGACGTTATTTTTGTCAAGACATGCGCTGCCCAAAACCAATCCCATAAGCCGTCATTGACGGATGGTGTCAGCAAAAACACTGCGGCAATGAGAAGGGTCAGCAAGGAAAGCATTCTCATGATTTGCTCTGCAGTTCATAGGCACGATTTACAAACATTACAAAATGAAGATTTATTAGATCGCGTACAGAGCAAAGGTTGTAGTTGCATAACAACGACCATGATAACCGAGTCGCGGGGCTGATTGTCAATCGGGAATTCGCATGGCTACCGCGACTTCGGTTGATCGCCTTGTTCTGGGGTTTTCTGTTTAACTGCATCACGATGGACTAATGTAGCGACGATCCGATAAGCCGAGAACTTTTTGGAGCCTTCAGTTTTGTTCTCTTTGACGCTTCTGACTCCGCCCAATATTAGTGAATCGCCGGGTTTGAACGTTGCAGTCGTTTGACTCGAGGAACCTCGCAGAAACTTCGGAAACTCGCCTCCCTTTCGACGAATCGCCTCCATGATTTCCGCAGGAATCTTGATGTACTTGTAGTGAATTCTGATTTTAAGATTTGACTCTTTATCCTGAGTCGCCGAGCCACTTAATTCGATTATCTCTGCACCGTGCCTGCATGAAGCTGAAAACTTCTTGCCCGGTATGATTAGCGTTTCGATACTCCTCAAAATCGTCTCTTTCCGATCGCCGGCACGCTCTTGGGCGTCCTCATAACCCAGTGTTGAGACGCGAAGTTTTACCCCCTCCTCACTAGCGGTTGGCGAGAGCAGAAATACGGACAGCAGTAGTAGAAGTTTCGTGCTCATAATTCCTCCGTGAGATTTCCCACATAACGTAAGTGATCACCGAGCCGGAACCAGTAATCATTGATTCAACTCGAACGCGTAAGCCCGGATTCGTGTGCACCACATTGTTCTCCGGCGTTTGGGCCTTGGTAACGATTACCTGTTTGGGTGGTCGGTGACACAGATTTTGTCACCGCTGGGTAAAAAGCTCGGGATTCGCCCAATGCAAGAGCCATCTTGCCCCACGGGCAAAGCCAAATACTGTTAAGCAGAAAATTCCACCGGGAAGCCATCCAAAAATCAAAGCCCCGCTCGCCGATGCATCACTAAATGCCTCACTCGGCGCATCGGGCATTGACTGCCAAACGCGGTATCCCATGTCGGAGGCCATGAAAACTGTTGCCCAAAATGCAAGAAAGCCAGTGATCAACAGGACTCCAGACCAAGAAGATCCGGGCAGGCATCCGGCAAGAAACGATGGAACAGCGGCTACCACGCATCCCAAGGAAAAGATTGCCAAGAAGGTTTCATCGTACGGCGTCATGTCGTCAAGCACCTGGAAGTTGATGCGGGCAAAGGCCTGTGCCTGTGCAATGAATTAGCCGGCTAACGACCCGCATCATCGGGCGACGAGAGTGGGCTTTACCCAATTGTAACACGCTTGCACCGCCACTCCGGTGCAAGCGATGGTTATCCCGCGTTTAGATTGTGAATAGCATTCGAGCATACGCAGTGGTCATCGCAATCGTTGCAAATTCTGTTTCGTCACGTTGATTTTCCCCTTGACGATGGGGTCAGCTAGTTTCTCCGTGAGTGGGGCGATCACGCTGAAGTGGTCATGCCAAGGGACTTTAAAGAATTGAATTCTTGGATTTACATTTTCATCAACCATTAGTTGAATTGCGTCCCGGCTTCCATTCTCGGCTCTCTCGAAAACGTACACGGGACTCTTGACACATTGCAGCCAAACGATCGGCGAGCGAAGTGCGATTTCCTTATCGTTGTTGAGATCGCAATCAACGTAGGCGCCACCATACTGCCCGACTGCCGCGACGCGCCCACGCAAAGAAACTCGCGCGCTACCGATCGGAGCACGGCCCAACCACCGTGAACGAAGGCAACGAGTTAAAAAATCGACAGGCAAGCCAACTCCGTTTACCGATTTGCTATGCAGTGCCCCCGTGAGAATCCGAAGCCTCGGAATCTTCAACTGCCGCAACGTTCTCTGGTCGCACAAACTACACCTGCAATATCCCCCTCAGCAATGCAAGAAAGAAAGCGTTAAGTATACCACCGCCAATCGCCCCAAATGACGTAACGAAGTCTCGCTCAGGCAAATCAGGGTTGAAGATCGAGATCATCACACGGCCGAATCCAATTTTTTCGCCGACCATCCCGCCAGAAAATAAGCCGATGGTTGCACCCAAAATCCCTATTTCATTCGTCCTCGATGTCTTGCCGGTAACCAGTCGGGTCCCACCGACGGCAACGGTGCAAAGTAGAAGAATGGCGACCAAGAAGAAGATCAGCATAGCTTCCTTGTCATGCGTACTGAACGCTCATGCGAACAGGCCACTTGCGACGCATAGAAACAAGATAAACACAACCTGCTTCATGCTCATGTTATCACCACTGCATAACGACGAGCGTAACCGGGCGGCCGCCAGTGACATTCAAATTCAGAGGACACCCGGATCAGCCGCTCCGGTGCAACATCTTGCTAGCCAGCTTCACCGGGTGGACGTCGAATGAACCAGAGCGAGACCGCGCCACCAAAACCGAATTGATTTGGCAGCTTTGGGACTTCCAGTGGAAGCGTGACAGGGAAATGCGCTGGTTAACGGCATGAAATACGACATTGTGTTGTTCGCCAAGTCCAGTTGTCACGGATCTACCACTTGCCGACCGGCATGATCAGCATGAAAACGGTAGACTCGACGCCGATTGCAAAGATCGGAAGGCAGATCACGGCAACAGCAACTTGCCATGATTTGTGAATTATTCCTGCAAGCACCGGCAGGAAAAGAAACACCAGCAGGCGGAGTACGATCGTC
>JBPCVE010000109.1:0-2523 GCA_051010795.1 Rubripirellula sp. | reverse complement strand
GACTGGCGATTCGATATGCCGAGGGAGAGCAGGGTGCTGTTCAGGAGGATGTCCTTCCGTTTCCACACAATCCCAACGGAGCTGATGCAAACGTCGCTGGTGTTTGTGATGCCAGTGGACGGGTATTTGGGCTCATGCCACATCCTGAGCGACACATTGATGCCACTCAGCATCCCAGTTGGACACGCCGCAGCGAGCAGCCGGAGTATGGTGATGGCATGGCCATGTTTCAAAATGCTGTTAACTGGTTTGCCTAAGCTCGGCACTGCCATTTTGGAATCGTGCTTGGGTTCGACGCTGCCCGTTCCTATGTCATCTGCTGGGCTTCAATGTCCTCGCCATTCGTGGCCGATACCGCTACCTCTTGATCATTTTCTGCAGGTTTCAGCAGGCGAGCGAGCTTTTGCGAAAGCCAGTTTTGCAGCACCCGCGAGAGCCAGTTTTGCAATAACTGATGATTCCATTCGCAACGATGGTCAATCAAAGTGGACGCTACATGCGTCATCATCGCAGGATTTCCCTGCCAGTTTGTAGCGTCGTTTTGCGACTTGTTGGTACAGCCAACGCCAAAGACGTGCTGTCCCTGGTAGATGCAGGAAGGGCGCTACCAGCCACAGTGTGGGAAGGCGCCGGGTAAGGTATCGAATCGCATCGGCACCTCCGTGGCGAACTCCCGTCTGATCTACCACATACATCTGCTCCATCATCATTTCATGGGTCAGGTCAGGGTAGTTCTCAGCCACGCTTGGGTCATGAAGCGAGATATATGCGAGTCGATTTCCACAGCAATTGAGGCGTTGTAAAGTTCTGAGTTGCGATTTGCAGAAGTTGCACTGTCCATCAAAGATCACGACGTCCGCGTCGGGAAACTTGTCAGGATCGGGCAGTTCTTTCCGTTGAATCATGGGTTTTGAGTCCAAAATGGGCCGAATCGCCGTCAATTCGCAAAAACGGGGACTTTCGCCCTCAAAGAACCGGGGTTAAGCCTCGTATACTAACTGTACGATAGATATACCAATTAGCTAGATCCATTTGCCGGTCGTTTTGTACATTTGTTGGCAGGTGTCAGGCTATGAGCGGGAGCTGTGAAACACCAGTTCTCAATTCATTCTTAGGATCGAAACAATGAATCGTATCGAAGTCAAAGTTCGCAGTGCTCGCCGTCGCCTGATTCTTGGGCATTTTGGGCAGGCGCTTTGCGTTACTCTGTTTGCAGGTCTACTGATTGCAATTGTTGCCATCGCACTGCCAGCGATTCGGTTCATGGATGTCAACGTCAGTACTTGGAATTACAGCTGGATTGGCGGCTGTTTGGCTGCAGCATTTGCTGCAGCTGGGATCTATGCCTTCGTCAAAGCTCCTTCGGTGGAGTCTGTTGCAGCTGAGTTAGATCGACGCTTTGGGTTGCGCGAACGACTGAGTAGCTCGATCGCAATGACTGAGGGCGATCGTGATAGTGACTTCGGGTTAGCACTTCTCGCCGATGCCGATAAGAAAGCGGCCAAGGTTGATGTCGCCGAGAAGTTCGCGATCAAGCCTACTAAAATCGGTTGGCTGCCCATGTCGATGGTTCCTGTGCTGGTTGTTGTCTTGATGTTGGCAGAGCCAATGAGCAAGACCAGCGCCAGCACGACTCCCCAAGTGGATAAGACAGAAGTGAAGCAAGTCTTAACCGCTGCCTCCAAACTCAAGAAGAGAATCCAGCAGCAGCGTCGAAAGGCTGAGGCAGAGGGCCTGAAAGAAGCGGAGGACATGTTCAAGAAAATGGAGTCCCGGCTCGACAAAATCACCAAGGCTAGCGATATGAATCGCAAGGATGCCATGATCGAGATGAACGATTTGAAGAAGCAACTTGAAGAACGTCGAAGCCAGCTCGGGTCCACCGAGCAGATGAAACGAGCGTTATCGCAAATGAAGGGTTTGGAAGCAGGACCCGGCGACAAGATTGCCAAGGCGATTGAGCAGGGGAATCTGGCGAAAGCAAAAGACATGGTGAAAGACCTGGCGGACAAGATGCGTCAGGGTCAGCTCAGTGAGAAGGAAAAGGAACAGCTGAAGAATCAAGTTCAGCAAATGCAGAAGGCTCTGGAGAACGCGGTCAAAGAACACAAGCAAAAAGAGAAAGAGCTGAAAGATCAGATCGAGCAGGCGCGTCGAGAAGGACGCAGCGGTGATGCTGCGAAGATGCAGCAGAAGTTGAATCAGATGCAGCAGAAAAATTCACAAATGCAGAACATGAAGCAAATGGCAGAGTCCATGAAGAACGCTGCACAAGCATGTGAAAATGGTGATGGCAGCCAAGCTGCTGATGCACTACAGCAAATGTCTGATCAACTAGGCCAGATGCAGCAGGAAATGTCAGAACTGGAAGACCTCGATTCAGCACTTGACTCTCTCTCGGAATCCAAGAGCCAGATGCGTTGTCAGCAATGCGAAGGCGGTGGGTGTAAAGAATGCCAAGGTCAGGGGCAAGGACAGGGACAGGGGCAAGGACAGGGGCAAGGACAGGGGCAAGGACAAGGT
>JBPCVE010000108.1:0-3208 GCA_051010795.1 Rubripirellula sp. | reverse complement strand
TACTACGTTGCTGTTTCCCAGGACGGGATCTTCCCCGAGTCACTGACGGATGCAGTTCGCGAGCCCATTAATTCGATTCGGCGTATCGCTGAGGATCGTATCGGTGCAGATGTCGCCGCTGAAGGTTACAGCACTGCGAATCCACCAGCGGTCCTGCAGCTTTTTGATCCTGCTGTTTTCGTGCCTGCAACCGAGTTTGTTGTCGCCACCGATACTGATCTGGGACATGGAAAACCCAACCACTTTGCCGGTGTAGGAACTCCATTTGTTCAGCCACCAGCAAACATCATTCACTTTGAATCAGACTTTGTCCTTGCTGGTTTTGATGCACCTGATTTTGTCAGCACGGATCCCGCGACCACTCCTAACGATACGTTGGGCAGTTTTCAGCAGGAAGTCTGGTCGCTGGCTGATGAGGACGAAATTGGTGACAGTGTCAATCGATTTTTTCCTCCCGTTGATATTCTGGGATCTTCCAACACATCGACCTCAATACCACATGTGTCATTCAATGGCTTTCTGCAAAATGACGCAGCCGATTTCTTTATCCTCGATGTTGGTCAACCGTCGCGAGTGATTCTTGATGTCGATGGTGGTTGGGATATTACTGATGGTGTGCCCGATCCACTGAATCCACCCTTGTTTGGTGGTTCTGTCGATACGAAACTTGTGATTTTACAACCACAGCAGGATCCCGATCTGCTTGCAACGGAGTCGCTGCAATTGTTTCCTGTATTTGAACCTTACGATCCGTTTTTCCCAATTGATCTGAGTGACGATGACGAAGTCAGTTTCAGTGCAGTGGAGGATGGTCGTGCCGGCAGTAACTCCACTTTTGATCCATTCATCGAGACGTCCCTGTTGCCCGGCAGGTATTGGGTAGGGGTGTTGGGAGAGGACTCGGTTCTGGCTTTTAATGATACAGGGGCTACCGCGACGGGGTCAGCAAGTGGTACCTACACACTGCATGTATCGATGACTCCGGAGGATCCGCATACCGTTCCTGTCGTTCCTCCCGGACCGGGATCACAGGTGCTCTCTTACCCAAGGGACTTAACGAATGTGGACTCAACAATTACTAGTGCATCTTTCGACCTTGCGGGTTATGTCGCTGAGGATCTTCCAACTCTTTACTTCAATCGGTCTTACGATCCAGCGGCGGGCGATGTCGCGCGATTGATCGTGACAAGTAATGAGAACCCAACTGACAGTACTTTGCATACTTTCACGGGGGGGGATTGGGAGCAAGTTCGTCTTTCTCTCGGTGATTTTGCTGGACATACCAACATAGAATTGACGATCGAGTACGACGCTTCCGGCGGGGCTTCAACGTCTGAAGGCCTTCGTGTTGACGACATCGTGATTGGTTTTGCTGAACGCGGGGAAACGGTATTTGACGCAGCTCGCGGGACGACTTTCCGTGGTTCCGCGACCAGTAATGCTGGTGCGTACCAGTTGGAACTTCGCCATGGAACTGACTTTGCCACGCGTGCCGGCGTGATCACTCTGCAAGATGACTTTGACACGAATGATCGACAGAGCAGAAGCGTGACGCTTGTGGCTCCGGAACCCGGACTTGTGTTGGACCAATATACGTTTGTGCTGGGTGATGGAGCTGTCAATCAGCGTTTTGAATTTGACGTCGCGGGTGATGGAGTGACTTTCGGAAACACTCTCGTGGATATCGCAGGTCTGACAACCAGCGCAGAAATTGCGGGAGTGATCCGTGACGCCATCAATTCACAAAGTCTGATCGAGGTCGAGGCTTCTACCTCCGGAGGATTGGATGGCACGGAAGCTGGAGGTGGTATCCCGACTGATGCTCGAGTCGCGTTGCACGGTGTTCGTACCGGCAGTTTTGCTTCGATCGCTTCGGTCGCTGCTGCCCCAGGAATATTGTCTATTGACGATGATGGAATTTTGGAAATTCCTGCCATA
This sequence comes from Rubripirellula sp., assembly GCA_051010795.1. GTDB lineage: Bacteria > Planctomycetota > Planctomycetia > Pirellulales > Pirellulaceae > Rubripirellula. Next base: position 1,270 of record JBPCVE010000108.1, on the reverse strand, counting down.
CTGCACGATGGGCTTGGGGACAGCAATTATGAACGTCTACAGGGCGTGGTGATTGTGGAGCACAATGTGATCAGTGATGTGCGTGGTGTTGGAATCTGGTCGGAGCCGGGTGAGCGGGACACGGTGCCCGCTCATGCTGATGCTGCTGGTTTTGGTGAGGAAGCGCCGCCTGTCGGCTTGAGCCAGCCAGGGGCAGTGATCAACCTTCCAGAAGAAAATGACAGCGTGCTTGGTGGCTTGGCCCCGGGAATCCTGATTCAAAACAATACGCTGGACAATGCAGAGTTTGCGGGCGTGAAAATCGCGGGTCAGAACCAACCATGGGTGATTGAAGTAGGTACTGGTAACGATATTCTTGATGATGGGCCTGGACTGGGGGGGGCCGATCGGTTCACCATCACCGCAGCCGGAACATCGGTGACTTTTGAGTTTGAAGAAATTGGTGATGGAGATTGGGATCCAGATCTATTGGCTTTTGAATGGGGTGCGGAAACCCAAGGTGGAGATGGCTTCGGCGCGGGCAATGTGCCTGTTTACTACCGGCATGATGACGATTTTATACCTGGCGTCTATGCAGGCCGGGGCACCGAGTACAGCTCCATTGAAATGCTGCATTCGATGCGCGAGTCGATTCAGGGCAGTATTCTGATGACCAATGCACTTTCGGAACTGGTCGAACTGACAGTAGGTCCATCTCTGGTCAATCCCGGTGCACCTGCGCTGTACATTGAGGGTGCCGAATCTGTCGGCGTCGGTCTTGTGAATAGACCTATTAACCCCGACGATGTCCTGCTGGCCTATCAAGCACCGATCTATGAGGCACCCCAGCCGTTTGCCAAAGTGGTGAATAACACTTTCTATGGTGATGACGGTCAGGCATCGCAGTATCCAGAAGGATACGAAGAGGACGGGCTCGATGGCCCGCATCAGGCAAGCAGTCTTGGCTTGATCGATCTGGAACCGAATGACTTTCTCGCGGGTGCGGTTGAAACTCGAGTTGGCGGCAGCCATCGCGCGCCGTATACCGTATTGACGACATTGGGTGACAACGCTGGCCCTGCAGATCTGCAATCAGCAGGCGATGTCGATTTCTATCGTGTCTACCTCAACGTCGGTGATCGTCTGATTGCTGATATTGACACCGTCGCAGGTGGTCCTGACACCGTAATGAGGTTATTCGACGAAGCCGGCCTTCCCCAGGCTTTCGAAGATCAAGCTGGCGAGCTTGTAACGATCAGCAACAATGACATCGCCCCAGATTATCTTGATC
>JBPCVE010000107.1:0-13464 GCA_051010795.1 Rubripirellula sp. | reverse complement strand
CGGCCGAAATGAATACGGACTTGGGTGACCAAAGCATTACAACGCAGGCTGTTCGGGCACCTGGAATTTTGAATAACCCGATGTTATGTGGACGCGACCGGGATCCGGCCCGGATGCAATTCTGGCGACCGGGTGCTGCAATTGTGGCAAATGTCGAGGTGCAGCGTGGATTCAAATGGGCCAATGGAATGTGTGTAAATACAGGGATCACAACTATCATTCCGCCGAACTTGCCGATTTGCAGCAACGGCAACAATACTTACACGATTGGAATTTACGGCCCGAGTAGTCGGCATCCGGGCGGGGTTCACGCTTTGATGGGTGACGGTTCTGTGACATTCATCACCGACTCAATCGAAGCAGGCTTTTGTGGTGATGGAAATGTAAAATGGAATGGAACAGGCATTCAGGCACCTGGCAGCAAGAGTCCGTATGGTCTGTGGGGTGCACTCGGAACTCGAGCTAGTGGTGAAATCACGAGCCCATGGCCGAATTAGAGCCATCGTGATGCCGATTACACGTTTCAGGTGTGGGGGCGTCGTGGCATGGCATCGCGTTGCACCGGAGTATTCGGCAGGTATTGTCGCGATTGAAGCGAATAATTCGGATGCGATCAGGCTTTCTATTGAGGGTGTGTGGCTCCGTGGATTTTGCATTTCAACATTAGTCATTTCTCGCTAATCTCTGAATCATGGGCCCAAAAACTTGTCTCGCCTCCGTCGCCGCCTGTCTGTTTCTGACTGTCTTCTGGTTTTTTAACCAAGCCAGGTTGGCTAAGAAGAACAGTGAGGATCCGCTTGGTGGTATCAGCATGGAAAGGTACCACGGCGTCGAATTTCTCGATGAAGTCGACAGCAACCACGATGACAAGGGTTTGCTAGATTCAATGGATTTCGTTGATACCGAGGGCAACGAGATGGGGATCTCGGATTACGAGGGGCAGAAGAATCTGTTGATCGTCTTTACACGTGGTTTTTCGGGCAGGATCTGTCCCTATTGCACCACGCAAACGTCGCGTCTGATTTCCAATTATCGCGATTTCGCGAAGCGTGATACTGAGGTATTGCTCGTTTTTCCTGGATCGACGGAACAGTTGCCACAGTTCAAGAAGGCCGGCTTGTTGGTGGCCGGTGAAGAATCCGTTCCCTTTCCCATCTTGCTCGACCGTGATCTGCAGGCAGTTGAAAAACTTGGGATTCAGGCCCAACTTGCCAAGCCATCCACCTTCATACTGAACAAAAACGGTGACGTCGTGTTGTCGTACGTCGGCAATAGCCCGCAGCAACGCCCGTCGGTTAAAGCTTTGCTTGATGTGCTGGATAGCTTGCAGGAAAAGACGAATCCTTCCTGATCATTGCTTAGGTAGTGATTCCAGATAGGCAATGACGGCGGCGAGATCGCTGACAGAGTATTTGTCCATCAACCCCTCTGGCATGACGGATGTTTTTAGCGTCTTGCGTATCTCGATGTCGTCCTTGTTGATTTTGTGCTCTTTGGCCTGAGCATCTCGAAGCGTGACTGCCTCTGCCTGTTCCTTCGTGACGAATCCAATCACCACTCGTCCGTCAACGGTCAGAATTGAGGTGGTTGCGAAGCCTTGGGCAATCGTCTTGTTCGGTTGCAGTACCGCTTCTGCCAGTTGCTGACGCTTGTAGGTGGCAGCGATATTGCCGAGATAGGGGCCCTGCTGTTCCGCTTGTTTGCTCACGGTGTGACATGCAGTGCAGTTGGCTTCTTTAAACAGACGCTGACCGTGGGCGACATCACCGCTGGTGAGGGTGAACTGTTTTAAGGCGGTATCCACACCAATGGTTGCAATGCGAGGCAGGTTGGGATCCAATTGGTTCGTCAGTCGCAACGCTTTGACAGCACGCTGAACCTCTGCCAGCGAGTCTGATTCAGGGCTTTTCGTCAGTTCAAGGATGCGGTCATCAAGAAAGTGGTTCTGTGTATCCGCGGCCGCTTTGATCAATCGGATTCGCCGGCTAGGCTGTTTCCACATCTCGTCAATACTCAGCACTGCTTGTTCTCGGGTTTCCGGGCTGATGTTCTTTTCCTGTGCCACACCCAGGATTACAGCCGTTGCCCAAAACCCGATGTTTGAGTCGGTGTTTTGGCATTCCTGTAATGCAATCTGCAATTGGTTTTGCAGGAGGCGTGACTTTACGACGTTCTGCAACGCACGCTGTTGGTCTCGTTTTGCCTGCTTACCCGACATCTTGGAAATGGCGGCCAGTGCAGGTTTTAAGGCAGTTGGTTTTCCTGATTTGACTAAGGCCGTTACCGCCTGAGTCAATGTCGTTGATGATAGGTCGGATGCTGATACCGCGGATGTGAGGAACGCCACACCATCCTCGGGAATTTCCCGTTCGGTAGCCAGCTTGGCAATGGTCGGTGCCACTAATTGCGCGTCATCTGCGGCCAGTTCCATCATTTGCTTGACGACCTTGTCAATCTGAATGCGATGGCGATTGATTTCAAGAATCAAGTTGGTTGCTTCCTTGCCTGTGGTCTGTGCAAGTTGCTGTTTCAACCAGGCATTGACGCGTTCAGTTTCTGCCCATGATTCTGGTTGGTAGTAAGGGCCCCGTGTGTCCGGGCGAGTGCCCCAAGAGTCACCTTTCCATGTTCCCTCTTTGTAATACAGGCGGCACAAAGCAGCTCGCAAGTGCATGCGATTGCTGACTTCGGATTCATCACGAACTTGCTGGATCAGAGCGGTAACAACCTCGGGGGCATGCATCTTGGCAAGTGCTTGCAGTGCAGTAGGCTGAGAGGTTGGCTTCGCTTTGAGTTGCGTTTGTAGCAAATTCATGCAGTCATCCACCGCCTCCCTTTTTGCCAGGCTTCGTATCGCGATATGAGTTACAACAGGGTCCGTGTGACCAAGCGCATCAAGCATCTCACTGATACTGGCACCGCCTTGTAGGCGTTCTGCGAGATTTCTTGCGTCACTTCTTTGCGAAGGGACGTTTTCGATTAGCTTGCGATATCTTTTGTCACCACGCCGCATCAATTCTCGCTGAGCAGCCAGTCGGCGTCGGTGACTGGGGTCGTCCATCAAGGCGACGAGTTGATCCGAGGACTGGTTGCCAAAACGGGGCATGGGGCGATCTTTGATTGCCTTTGGCTTCACACAGATCACGTATCCCACATCCGCTCCAGCCCATTTGAATGTTGCTCCCTTCCAACTTGCACAGTACAGACGACTGTGACCGTCCACATCGGCATCCGTGGGACGCGTCATTTGTACTAGCGGTTTCGGAGGTGATGTTTCTGAAAAAGTTGCGCCATTCGCTTTGACGGAGTGATGCCAGATGGCACCTGTTCCCCAGTCAGCCGTTAGCGGTGCATCATTCCAAGTGCCAAATCCTGGTTCATCGACGTAGGTTGCCCCGCAGCCAGATCCGCCACCGTAATCTGCAAGTGGGGCTACACATTCCGCGGGAAAATTTTTGTACAAGCGTGGATAGCCGTGATCTTCACCACCCGTGAAATGGTGGAATCGAACATCCCAGCCACCACCATCATTGGTGTTATCTCTGGCAAATAAATCCATGCGAGGACTGACTGCAACTTCAAGGATGTTTCGCGTGCCCGTTGAGTAGAGTTGTAAGCCGGTTCCATCCGGTCTGACGCGGATCACGCCCCCACCCCGATGAGTGAGCTTGCGGCCATCAGTTCCTTCTGCTTCCATGAAGCCAAAGTCGCCGCCAGCGATGTAGAGCCAACCGTCCACGCCAATGCTGAGGCCATTGGTGGTGTGATCTGCCGGACGTTTGTCGTATCCGAAAGCCAGATTGCTGACCAGAATCTTTTGTTCGTCTGCAACGCCATCACGATCAGTGTCGATGAACGCCGAAAGGTGTGGTGGATGTACGAGGTAGAGTCGGTCATGATCCCAAACAAGACCGCGGGGGGCGTCGACCTCGCAGAAAACCTTCGTTTCATCAGCTCGACCGTCGCCGTTGGTATCTCGAAGGCGAATGACTCGTCCACGCTCGGGATCACGCCCCAAAGAACCATTGCCGTCGGAACTGACATAAAGAGTTCCGTCTGGAGCAGCTGCTACAAAAACCGGGTAATTGACGGCAGGTGGCGCCGCAAAAACGGTCGCCTCAAATCCCTCTGCTACTTTCACGTCCTTCAGGATGGCTGCTTCTTCGGCAGCGGTGAGCCGTTCGAGTGTGGGCGGGATATTTCCTTTTTTAGCATAGGGATCAGCAAGCTTCGGCTGGTAACTAAACGGTTTTCCGTCGGGCTTTGCTGGCCATAGCGTGTTGATTCCGTCACCCTTCACCGATACCTCTCGGATGCTGCACCAACCTCCTGACGAGCCCAAGCCAACGATCCGCATATGCTTGACGGCAATGTCCGTTTTCAATCGGAGATCATTCTGCGTCGCATTCTTGTTTTGGGAGGCGTCCAGCAGTTTGGTCCAGCGTTTACCGTCCGTCGATCCTTCGACATGGAACTGATAATCGCGCTCAAATTCCCATGTGATTTTAATGGATGCGGCTTTCACCGGGCGCTGAAATTCCCATGCCAGCCATTGCGGGTAGCTGTTGTTGGCGGCGCACCACCGCGTTTCCGAATTACCGTCGAAGGCATTCAGCGGAAGATTTGGCTGCTGAGTTGAAGAAGCAGACGGAGTGACCAGAGTCGCGTTCTTGGGCATGACTCCAAGTTTTGGGACAACAGGTGTTTTTTCCTGCTTTGCGATGAAGGTGATTTTGTTATTTCCCGAGTAAGGAGTCATGTACTCCGGATTCAGCTTATCACAGGACCACAGTAATCCGCGTGTTACCAAGTCCAGGTATCTGCCATCCGAGACGGTTGCGGTATTGTGCCCAAGAGTTGTGCTGAAACTTCGGGCTCCCTGTTTTTCATTCGTCCATGCGACGACTGCTTTTGCTTCAACCGTTTTGCCGTTCCGGTTGAAGGTTTGCGTGCCGGTGGCCAACGCTTTGGCATCATGCATTGCAGCATTGTTGTAAAGTTCTTCTTTGATGGTGGTCCAGTCGCTCAAGCCTTTTGTAATGGGGTGTGATCCATCGACGAATGAAATTGCGATAGGTACCTGTGGTCCGTGGCTGGTTGACTTGAGCCCCAGGTGCTTAAACCACAAATCTGTTCCATTGCGAAATGAGTGCATGGCGCAATGCAGGTGCACAGCAGGTACGGTTCGGTGGACAGCCAGGATTCTCTGAATGACCGCCACATCCTTATTACTGGCTGCACACTCATCATGAATGATGACGTCGTAACCCTTTGCCCACTCGGGGCTATCGAAAAGTGGGAAGGGTGGATTGGTGCTGGCGTCATCTGTCCAGTAAACGTCCACTTGAACATTGGATCTGGCTTGAATGCCCTTGAATAACGCTTCATGCTGACCTTTGTAATCGTGGCAACAACCACCGGCTATCAATAACGCCTTGAGGGGTTTCGTTTCCGCACGCAAATCGGCAGCAACCACCAGCAGGGCAGTGATGCAAATTAAAATGGATTTCATGTTTTGCTTCGGATTAACTTCCGATCTCTCGATTCAATGAGTTGCCGTCGTTGTGTATGGAGACACAGACGGGCACCGGGGATGAATTTGCCTTCTCGTGCGGTGCAAGCAACGCTGCTTGCATGGATTCGTGGAGGGAATGTGATCAAAACTTGGTGTCGTGTGGCAGTTCTGGCGAGCAGACCGCAGTTTACGCAGTGCTGGGCTTTGACTGACACGCGATGAAAAAGAACTAAATTGGCGACCCAAGGGGTTCGTTGGTGAGTGTGGTCAATGGCAGTTTGCGGAACGCTTGCGGTTGAACTAGCGGAGATTGCTATGGATAAAGTCTCGTACCAGTTCGTTGACTTGCCGGCCAGCAGAGCCAAAGCCGTGCCCTCCATTGAGAACCTTCAAGTGGGTAACCTGCGCACCTTCATAATTGTAGCGGATGATGTTGTTATTGAGTGGCTTTCCCGCACTGTCGGCTATTTGATTGCCCATATATCCCTGCTGTTTTGCCCACGCATACGCCGTCAATTGGGCCGGCAAATGCTTGGCGTGTGGTCCACGCATTCCGCCAGCATAGGGGACAACCCGATCAGCAGTTCCATGAATGGTGAGTAGGTTGCATTGGCTGTTTGGTGCTGTTTTCAGATCATAGTTCGTATTCGAATCATCAGACCGTTTCCAAAAACGTTGGTCGTGGTATTGCTGCTCAATCATTGACGAAACGAGTGGCACTGCATTCGTGATTTTGATGGTCCCATCTAATTCAATCAGCAACCGAAAGATAAATCCCGCGCCATTCGAGAAGCCGATTAGCGAAATTTTGGAAAGGTCGGCATAGGGATACTCATCCTTGATGTCCTTGATCATCGAGCTGAAAAAAACAACGTCAGGTGCTTTGGATTTTTCATCAAAGATATTCCAACTTCGTTGGTATCCCTGTGGCGCCACAATCAGGTGCCCTTTTAGCAATTGAGGCCACCGTCCAATGGTGGGTCGGGCAGTGCCCCCATTACCATGGAAAACAAAGGTGACGGGCCACTTACTGTTGGTTGGCCTGGTTGAGCGTTCTGTGGGCGAAGTCACTGGTGTATGGACAAAGAACTCGCGGTCGAAACCAGTTTGTTCCTGCTTCCATTTTTGTCGAATGGTATGGCGTTTCGGTTGACCTGGGATTTCGGCAGTCGGGTTGGCTGGTTTGCCGGAGGTCGCAGCAATATGCTCCGCAAGGGTGATCTTGCCGTCTCGGTTCTTGTCGACTCGGTCAAAAATCTGCCTTGGCCCGGCAGGTACTTCACCCCGCTCAAGCAGGCCATCACGATTTTTATCCCATGTCCGGAACGCACGTTCTTGTGGGCTGACCTGCATTGCATTGGCCGAGGGATCGATAAGTAATCCGCCGAGCAGCAGGGCAGACAAAGCAAGGCAGCAAAGGATGGTTTGACGCATGTGGATATCGATTCTACTCGCTTGAGAATGGCAAGTCTGTTGCATGGAATCGCGGGGTGTTGATGTTAGCAGGCAAACGTCAGGAATCGATTTGATTTCCCAAGTTGCATCACCTGTTGCGTACATCCCATTGTAATTCGTTGATTTACTATCCAAAGCGATCTTTCGTATTTTCAGCATGCCAGAATTGTCTCTGATTCACACTTGCCTGCGACCGACAACAGCGTCCGGCCTGGTCTTTCGTCATGCATTACTGTGTTTTACGGAACGCTAAATTCAGGGATGCAACACGTTCGACTGCAATGTTCAGTCGTTCTTCGGCGCGAGAGTTTGAGGTTTTTCGCGTGTGGATGGGGAAGCATTTGGAGCTGGCGGTGTTCGTTGTTGAACCGGTTGGCACGTTGATGGCTTTCAGGATCAGTGGTGGTTTTGTGTTGGGCTGTAATTGGTGGAGCAAGGTTGCAGTGCTGGGATGCAGAACGACAAGTCGATCACTTGGTCGCAAGAATGCACTCCAGCGTTTCGCAAAGCCATCCCTCGAACTTCGCTCGCAAACTTCTTCTGGCGATAGTCGTAGGCGTTGCATGAATGCTTCATTTTGAAACGCTGGTGATTCGATCGCACAATGAAATCTTTCACCGGATGCTGGGCGAATGGCAGTCCAGTACATCAGTTGTGCTTGGCTGGGGGGCTGTTGCACGGTGGATTCAGATTCTGAATGGAACAGATTTCCTGGTTCTTGTTCGCCATAGCCAACAACAATGTTTTCCAAGCCACCAGTGAGGGCACGGGGGACGTTTGGGATGCCTCTGCGTCGCCGTTGATTTTTTCTCCAGTTCGTAGTGCCCTGTTTGATCTGGCTGTCAATCATGCGGTCGAATGTTGCAAGTAACTGATCCAGGTTCAGTGTTTCGGGCTCGATGGAACGCAGGGCTGCCACGACTGCCTCGAGTGTTGACAGTCCGTGTGCGTGGGGTTCACGGCGGATGCGGTATCGACTTGGGTTGGTTGGTGCCAAGCAGAATCGGGGTAAGGTTTGTAAACGTGGGATGTCACGCATCAGGGTTTTCACATGGTGCCACGTTCCGTCGGGCACAATCAATTGCTTGGGAAATTCCGGCTCCGGGATCTCCGTCAGTACCTTCGCATCATCGCCGGGGAATAGCAGGCCTGTGCCAGGCTCCAGTCGTAGCTGGTCAAATCGTTCAGACAGATCTTGGTTGTGTCCTACCAGCAGGCGGCTCTGCTGCAATGCCTGATTAACGATGCGTGCAGTGTTGAAGGGATGGAATCTCTCGCGACGATGCTGCAGCATCAGAACGGGCGTGCGATTGGCAATGGCTGGAATTGTCGAGCAGTAGCATAATTGCGTTGGGCGAAAGCATCGAAAGCAACGCCGGGGCGTGTTTGTCACCTGAAGAGTCCGTTGATTGCAGGGTTGTTGTTGCTTTTATGATGATGCACACGGATGGATTTTCACTGCATCCTGCAGGGCATAGTCGCTTTGTGCCCGACGAAATTAAAAAAGATCACCCGTCTGGCCTGCGACCTGTTCTGTGATCTTACTGCTTAGGATGCATCAGGGTAACTTGTGGGCTTTTGAATTAATCCCTTGCCGGGTAGCGGCATGTTGTATGGCAGCTGCCGGGTAGCGGCATGTTGTATGGCAGCGTCTGAGGCTTTCCGGGCACCACTTGGTCATCAGAAGAACCCATGCATATTCGTCTCTCCTTTGCTTTTTGATTTTGTATGTTGGCTGTGGTCGAGACGTACGTTTGAGGATATTGATGCCAGCACTCCCATCGTGAGTGACATTCCAAACGGAAAGCCGCTGGAGTACCCCAAGTTGTACGTGGGGAACGATCTGCCTGAGGATGCCGGCGCCATCGTGACACGCTTGGGGCGTCAACTGGAGTCGTTGAAAGACGGGGTGGCTGTAACGGCAGTCTCAAATGATTCGATCGGTCTGATCATGTCCTTCTATATCGAAGCAATGGAAAAGCTCGGGGGCACGTTCGACAGTAACAAGTACGAGCGATCGCAACTGGTCGCTGACACGCTCATGAGCATGGTGGTTTTCACGAAAGAGAAATTCGATTTAGTGTGACGCTCCTGAAGCTCGAGCAGCAGACCGAGATCAAAACCTGTTTTTTTAAATTGAGTATCCGCGGCTTTTTTTGTCACTTAACGCGGCATCCATGTTGTGAATGAACAGACCCCTTGTGGTACTGTTCATCAGGGCTGCTAGCGTTTCCTCTCGTGGTGAGCGTCAACCCCGCAGGCAGATTGCCGCAAGCGTGGAAGGTTTTGCGGGGTGTTAGACTCACTGACACCTGCCGTTTTTACTCGCTGGGAGCTGACCAGTTGTTGCCCCAGTCGGTATAGAGGTCGTGGAGGATTGCTCGCCAGTCTGAAGTGCTGCGCGATGGCGGGTAGGGTTGTGGGCGAACGGGGGCGTCAGCCATCCAGACGATTTCAAACTGGCCATCAGGCTGAACTTTTCCGATCCGCGGCGTCTGGTAGGTGTGTTGTGTGGTCGCGTCAATTCGCAACGGGCCGGCGGCAGCGTTGATTCGCTGGTTAAGCATGGCGTGACGAATCGCGATTGGTTCATCATTTTGCGATTCTTCAACGGCTTGGGCCCACAGTTTGAAGCCAAAGTAGGCCGCCGCCATCGGGTCGGTAAAGACGCGTTGGGGCCCATATTTCTCATGGAAATCAGAAAGCAGTTGCTGGTTGATCGGTAAGTCGATGCTTTGAAAATAGGACCATGCTGCAAAGTCGTTGGTCATGCGGTCCGTGTTCATGAATCGCAGTTCTTCTTCCCCAATGCTGAATGAGATGGTTTCGATCTCATCGAGTTTCTTGTTGTTGCGCAGCTGGTTAAAGAATGGGGTGTTGCTGGCTCCGTTGATGCAGCTAAGGATTACGTCAGGCTTGGTCTTTTCGATTTGATCAATCACCAAGTTGAAATCGGTTGCTCCCAGCGGCACAAAAGCTTGCCCTGTGATCTCGCCGCCCAGTTCCTGAATCTGATCGGTGATGATCTCTTTTGCGACACGGGGAAAGACGTAGTCGGATCCAACAAAGAAGAACTTTCGTGCGTTCTGTGTTTCAAATGCCCATTTTACAGCGGGCAGGATTTGTTGATTGGGCGCTGCGCCCGTGTAGATGATGTTGGGGGATTCTTCGATGCCTTCGTACTGAACTGGGTAGATCAGCAAGTTGTCGTGCTCTTCAAAAATTGGCACCACGGTCTTTCGGCTTGCTGATGTCCAACACCCAAAAACCGTACTGACCTTATCTTCAAGTAGTAGTCTTTCGGCTTGGGCCGCGAACGTGGGCCAGTCTGATTTGCCGTCCAGGATGATTGGCTCGACACGTCTACCTAGCAGGCCACCAGCTTGATTGGTTTGGTTGATCGCCAGCAGCAGCGCGTCCACCACAGGCGATTCGCTTTGTGCCATGGTTCCTGTCAAGGAGTGGAGCACTCCGACTCGAATGGGTTCACCGGCAAATGCAGGCGGGCCGGTGGTCGAATTGGCTGCCGCGGTCGAATCACTCCCACTGGCGGAAGTGTCTCCCGTGTTATCGCGGTTGTTGTTTCCGCTGCTCCACCAAAACAGGGCCGCCCCAAAAAACAGAAGAGCAGCGACGCTTCCAGCGATCAACGTCTTGGGGAACGACTTCGCGGGACGGGTTGGTGCGGTTTCTGCTTCTGATGAACTTGGTGTCGTGTCTCGGCTGGCGACTGTTGTGTTTGTCCTAGGTGATTCGTCGTTCAGTTCACGCTGCAGTTCTTGCAAATCCACCTTCATTTCGTCCATGGAGGCATAGCGATCCTTGGGGTTTTTTGCCATGGCTCGCGAGATGATTTGTCGACAGGTTTCAGGCAAGTCGTCGCGATGAGCAGATGGATCAGGTGGTTCGTCATTACAGTGTGCGAACATTACTTGGACGATGCTGGCCCGCTCGTGATATGGGACTTTTCCTGTCAATAGGTTGTAGTAGGTTGCTCCAAGAGAGTAGACATCGCTGGTGCTGTCCACTTTGGCCGACTGGCATTGTTCGGGGCTCATGAACGAAGGCGTTCCAAGGATCTGCCCCGTCTTGGTCATGGAAAGAGCATCCTCGTCAGTTGGCTTGGCGAGGCCAAAGTCAGAGACCTTCACCGATCCCTCGTCAGTGAGCAGAAGATTCGCGGGTTTGATGTCACGGTGGACAAGGCCGCGGCGATGGGCTGACGCTAGGCCGAGGCAGGCCTCTGTAATGATTCGTGTCGCTTCTGCGGTTTCGTATTTTCCTTGCTTTTTCAGGGCCTCTGCAACGCTTCCCCCAGAGATAAATTCCATCGCCAAATAGTGCGTTGATTGATCCTCGCCAATCTCGTAGATGGTAACGATGTTCGGGTGGTTGCTCTTGGCGGCGCTGCGTGCTTCCACTTGGAATCGTTGCAGCGCGGTGTCGCTTTCGCCGATGTCGGGTGGCAATAGTTTGATAGCCACGGCTCGATCGATCGAGCTGTCTAACCCTTTCATGACCATGCCCATGCCACCCTCGCCAAGGAAGCCGGTGATCTGGTACTTGCCTAATGTTTGGCCAAGCCAGTTAGATGGGTCTTGCTTCACTCGTGGCGCAGCAGTGATATCCGCGTCCACTTTCCGTGTCGAGGCAGACTCGGAACTGTTGACACCGTGGGTGATGTGTTGCGACTCGCGCAACTTGTCTTCACCGTTGCTTTTCATGAGTCAGGCGGTGATAGAGACATGCATTAGCGGGAAAGCGTTTGGTGCAATCATGTGCCTCGAAAAAGACACTTAAAAAGACACTCGAACGCTTCTCATTGATCCAGTGGTCACATTACGATTGAATCGCTCTGTGCACTCGGATCGAGTCAACACTAGTATTTTCGTTCAGAGTCGCTTGATCCTTCAAGCGATATCTGGACGGTGCAAAACGCAAATGCTCGCAGGTGCGAGATCAGTCGTCAGCAAGTTGTACATTCTCAGCACGGGGGCCTTTTGGGCCTTGGCCAACGGTGTAAGTCACGTTTTGCCCTTCGTGAAGATCATTGTAAGCGACTCCCTGACAGGCGGAGCTGTGGAAGAACATGTCTTTCCCGTTGTCCTCTGTGGCAATAAATCCAAAACCCTTGTCGGTGAGACGCTTGATCGTTCCCTTTTCCATCTTTCTTTATCCAATACTTCTTCTGGTAGTTAGCAAATATCTCAACAAGTAGAGATACATTTTCACAACTATACCGATCCGACCCCGCGGTGTGTGCCTCGAAGGCGTTGAAATGCTCAGGGGAATGAAAAAACCCTCGAATTGTGCTGGTTTGCGACCCGCGGGCCTGCCCCCAGAGTACGTAATTGGCAAAATCTGCCATGCGTCGACCTACGAGCAGCGATTTTGGGGATGTGCTTGTATTTGTGGGGTTTTATTCGATTCTTTGTGGGTTGGTGAGGCAGGCAGGGTGCAACTTGAGGGTAGAGCGAGTGCTGATCTTGATTCCTCACAGCAGTTCCGGGCCTGCCTAGGGCATCCTGCAAAATTTATTAATCTCTCTGAATAGCGCCTCTTGTTCGGGTGTGTCATTCTGGTCGGACTGGTTCCCTTTCGCGTATTTGGCAACCTTAATTAACATTTCGCAAGCTTCCCGCGAATTACGCTGAGCAGCGAACTCTTCGCCTATTGTTGAGAGATCTACAAGCAGACGGAGGTAATCCGTCTTCTTGTCACGCCGCACGAATGCATCGTCGCTGAACCTTATCTTGACCGTTCTTGCTCTATTCAAAAAATTCGAAATTATCGATATTTCCTCGGGGGTAACTCCAAGGGATTCTGTCTGCCCCGTCTGGTTTGGCCATTCGCGATTGAATTTTTCATTCTCTTGAAGCCAGGCCTCCGATGATTCACGCATTTCTGCCAGTGGAGTGGCGTTGCCTGGTCGCAAGTAAAGAAAAGCTGCGATTGCAACCAAGGCTCCGGCGATCAGCACGTTCAGGAATTGGCAGATCAGCAGGCCTTGCTGCACGCGCACCACGTGATTCTTGATGCCACGCACTTGCCGTTGCAGTTTTACCTGTTCCTCGAACAGTTCCCGCATGCTCGGTTCGCTTGTGGCGTCTTGTTGAAAAGCCTCGGCTGATTCAGCGCGGTGCTGCGTCTGCCGCTGCAGGAAGTCGCCGAGAGGAGTCGCGGTGGGGGCGGAGCCCAATGGTGGATTCGTATTGACTTCAGACGCTGATTGAAACTTCGTTCCCGAGATATTTAAAGCTTTGTCCTGCGACTTATTCAATGGTCATTTTCCGTCGATAGGCGTTCGTAAGCGAACCGATCATGATGCCTTGGGACCACTGTCCCGGTGAGTGTCTGCTCTCTTCATTTTATTATTCTGAGAGATTCGTTTTTGGTCGTAGTGAATCCAGTTGGCTTTGAATCGTAGCAACCTTGCAGGTGTTTTTGGAACTCTTGCCGGTCTGGGTTTTGCATTGATCTACAAACTATTACTG
>JBPCVE010000106.1:0-3406 GCA_051010795.1 Rubripirellula sp. | reverse complement strand
TGATGGTGTGAGCGAACGACTCTGTTTTGCCCGCATCAACCTCGGTTGGCATTTCGGGGCTTGGCGGAAGCGGGCTCGTCGTACTTTTCACGTTCCAGTTGAGCACTCCTGATGCAACTTGATTCCCTGCATTGGTGATTTTTGCCTCAATTTTGACAGGTGTATTTAGGGCGGACATTCCCCCGATTGCGTCCGAACTGAGTGTTAATTTCAGACGATTCTGTTTTTGAGTCGTTGTGTGAAGTAGTGCAGGGCTGTTACTGATCACGACTTGACTGACTGCGCCGGAATAAACGAAAAACAAAACCGCAGCTATCAGCAGACAGCCGCGTTGCCGATTCGACGAAGGCATGGGGGAATTCATGATCACTTTTCTGTTGTGGATGCGTTTAGCCAGGTGCTGACGCGGTGAGTCACTTTAGTGGCTGCGCCATGCTGCACAAAATGATCCACTTTGGGAATCGTGACCAGCGTCAGGTCATTGTCCAGCCATTGCCATGTGTCATTGAGTGCACCGGGAAGTAATGCAGTGTCTCCAAGTCCATGGATCATCAGCACAGGACATTGCACTCGTGGCATGGCTGTGGCGTCGGTTGTGTAAGGTGGTTTTGGATAGTTCGCCTTGTAGTAATTTAGCATCCCCTCAAAAGAAGATCTTTCAAACGCCTTCACATATTTTTTTCGAGCCTCGGGGTCTTTGACCCAAAATGCAAGGCCGTTGGCAGTGAGTTGTGACGCAGCCCCAGGAGCTTGGAAGCGTCGGGCGTAGGCAGACGCTTTTTGTTGTTCTGGATTGTTGGCCAGTTCTCGCCGTAAACCATTCATGTGGGGGAGATTCAGAATGACGAGACGGTCCACCATTTTTGGGTAAGTCATGGCGAAAGACCATGCAACAGCTCCACCCCAATCGTGCCCCATGACGATTGCTTCTTCATGATCAAAGTGTTCAATCAATGCCTTGACATCATCGACCAGTTTCGGCATCGCATAATTCTCAATTCCAACGGGTTGATCGCTCAAGTTGTAGCCCCGTTGATCAAACGCAACGACCTGAAACGTCTTTGACAATTCAGGCATTTGATTTCGCCAGGTGTACCAGTAATCAGGAAAACCATGAATCATGACCAACAATGGACCCTTTCCTGCGGTGACGTAATGGATCCGCGTGTCGCCTGATTTCGCGTAACCGTGCTCACCAAGAGAGGTTGCCTCCGGTTCTGCTGCTTGCAATCCGCTGCAGGCAAAGCTGAATGTACCAGTGCAAATCAAAAACGTGGAAATCCACAGATGCTGCAGGTGATGAAAACGCTGCGACTCCGATGAAAGCAAACATCTTCTTTCACCTGTCCGTTTTACGTATGGGAGAGTCTGATTTGACATGAGTGAATCTTGCGAGGGGATGGAAAGGGTGATTGCTCGGGTCGAAGTGAGGGTCGGTAACGTGACCCACTGATAAGTTGTTACTGCCAGCAGGGTTGCACTCTGCAATTCACCATGAGCCCTCAGCGAGCTTTGGAAGCACCACAAACCTAAACGCAGTATACCGCTATCCAGCATAACTCCAGTGCAATGAGGCCTCGCCGCCCCTCCGACGGGGTGTGCCGCCAGTATCGCTAACCAGAAAGTGGGTGTTCTTCGCGTATTTTTATCTGGAACAACTCGCTTCGTATCTGCTGGCAGTAGGGATAGACTTGTTGCTTGGAGAAATTCTGGAAGAATTCACAGTACAAACTCATCGTCGCTGTCGCTTGCGATGAATGCTGTGACGGTAGGTAGATGCACAGGGAAGAACAAGTGAGCCAGGAGATATCGGTACACGATCGAGTTTACAAGCAGGTCATTGTGATGCGTCATGACTTGAAGATGCGACGAGGAAAACAGATTGCCCAAGGAGCGCACGCGTCGATGGCATTTTTGGCTTCACGATTGAAAGTTTCGGGCGTTGTGTCGATGAATGAATTTGATGAGGCCTCACAAGCTTGGCTGTCGGGGGGGTTTGCGAAAATATGCTGCCGTGTCGACAGCGAGGACGAACTGCTGGCGATCCGCGATGTGGCGAGTCAGCAGGGCTTGGAAGTTCATATGATCACCGACAGTGGCAAAACCGAATTTCATGGAGTGCCCACGAACACCTGCTTGGCAATTGGACCTGACGAATCATCAAAAATAGATGCTATTACCGGAGAACTGAAGTTGCTTTGATGTGGGAGTCGTGGTGGTTACAGAGAATCAGTGTTTACGGAGAATTCTTGACCGTGGAGTGAATTAAGCACGATTCCATGGTCAGGTCGCGCCCTTTTCAAGAGGCTTTCCTCCAGAGGTCGAATGCGGTCAATCGTGCAAGTAGCTAGAATAACAGTCATCCTGCCTTTGCTCTTTACATCCTCCGCCTTTGCTAACGCCTTTTTCTTCATGTTGTTTCTCCCTTCTTGGCGATCGCGAATCACATTCGTTTTGGGTTTGTCAGTTTTGCTTACCGCTGCCAATGCTCATGGTCAGGTAACGAGCCCGCCTTTCGTCGCTGGCTTTGAGCGATTTGCCAGACACGGTGACATGAGTCTTGCCAAGGCTGGCGATTTACTCGTCAGTGAGTTGAGCTGTGTGGCTTGTCATGAATCAGGCAATCCACAATGGAAGCCTAAGCGGGGACCAACACTCGTTGGCACCGCGAATCGATTTTCAGAGAAGTGGTTGCGGGAATATCTGGATGATCCGAATGGAAAAAAATCGGGTACGACCATGCCACACATGCTGGGGCATCTTGATGACGGTCAACGGCAAACAGTCATCAATAAACTGGTGGCATTTTTAGGTACCCAGAAGAAGCCTTTTGAAACGGTGCGTGCAACCGGTGCGGTAGCCGTGATGCATGAGTTTTGGAATCAAGGTGATCCGTTGCGTGGCAGGAATCTCTATCACACTGTCGGGTGTGTTGCTTGCCATCAGCCCGATGCACAACAAGAGACGAATCAAACGGCACCCACCGCAGTTGATCAGATGATTTCACAGCTTGATTCTGAGGAACTACAGGAACTTGGTTTGTTGCGGGCCGCTCGGCGCGTTGCGTCTGTTCCCCATGGCGATCTGGTCGGCAAATACACCCATCAATCATTAGCGATGTTCTTGCTCCGTCCTGATTCGGTTCGGAAAGGGGGCAGAATGCCAAACCTGCGTTTGTCGCCGAGCGAGGCGGCGGACGTGACTGCCTATTTGCTAAGTGAACAGGGACGCGAAGTTTCGATTAAGGAAACCGTACTGGATTCTGCAATGGTCGAAGAAGGGCGATCTTTGTTTGTGGAGTTGCGTTGTAGTAATTGCCATGAGGCTACTGACGTTGCGTCACCGAGGATGGCGACGCCATGGGACAAGTTGAATCCTGAAACAACACACAACTGTTTGACCAGGC
>JBPCVE010000105.1:0-4133 GCA_051010795.1 Rubripirellula sp. | reverse complement strand
CGGTGTCGCCAAGAACCATTTGATAGGAGCCAATCCCTTTGCGGTGGAGGCCATCTGGTCAACCATGCGGCGGGCTGGTGTCCTCTGTTCGCATCGCACCGCCGTCGATTATGCCCTCTGGGATCTGCTCGGCAGGGAAACCGGTAAGCCCGTCTACGAACTGCTTGGCGGTCCGGTACGCGACCGAATCAGGATCTACTACTACGGCAAGCCGCCCAAACAGCAGCTGGAAAATGAAAACGCTTGGCGCGCCCTCGGTCGAAACTTGGCCAAGCAACCTGGCGCGGTCGTGAAGGTCGATCCCTGGTTGGTGTTCGAACGATTTGGTGACAGGAAAGTCTGGGAGGACACTGTCTATGGGGCTGGCGGAAGAATGCCGACCGAAGAGAACATCGCCTACAACGAAATGGTCTTCCGTTGCCTTCGTGAAGGAGCCGGCGACAAAGTGGACCTGATCCACGGTGGGCATGGCCAGTGCAGTGCCGAAGGAGCCATCGCGACCTGCAAACGGCTCGAACAGTATGACCTTTTCTGGATAGAAGAGCCGGTGTCGCCCACCAGCAGCATGGATGAAATGGCCAAGGTGGCCGCGGCCACCACGGTCCCCATTGCGACAGGAGAAAACCTTCAGGGCCTGAAAGATTTCACCCGTCTGATCGACAAGCGTGCCGCATCAGTTCTCAATCTGCCACCGCCCAACGTGGGAGGGCTGACCGAAGCACGCAAGATCGCAGCCTTGGCCGAAATACGGGGCATGCAGATCGCGCCACATTTCTTTTCCTATGGCCCGTTAACCTGGGTCGCGATGGCCAACCTTTGCATGGCCACCCCCAATGTCTTGATTCTGGAAGCAAATACGTTGCGAGAAAATCCGTCTGGACCCAAAGGTCTCAATAAGAATCAATTTTTCAAAGAACCGATCCAATTCGACGGCTACTACTTCGTGCCTTCCGGCAAACCGGGATTGGGTTATGAATACGATGAGAAATTCGTTGTGAGCCGGAAAAGGTTGGCATGAATAACGAATCGCACTTCATCCCTTTGTCGTGCTGCAACGAGCGACAAAACGGTACTGGTATGTACTGCAAAACTTCTGCAGGCGTTCAATCGCAGAATGTATCGGCCCGACTCACGCTAGTGCCGAATGTAGCATGCCTTACAAAGAGATCGTCGACGTGACTCTCAGCAACCACAACCCAACGTTCAACCGGGAATTACAAGAGACCTCAACCATGAATTACATGACCCACACCTGCGCAGCATTGCTCTGCAGTGCACTCCTATGTCTCTTCACGTGCGATGCATCTGCCGCCGATCCACCCGCTTTCGAATCAGAGATTTTCAAGACCGGCACGCTCGTCTACTCCGATGATTTTGATGGAAACATCGATCGAGAGCGTTGGGGTGCACCGACGAAGGACAAACAGATCAGGAATGGCAATCTGGTCGTGGCTCCCAAGTTCCAGTCAAAAGAAGAGGCGATGAAAGCCCTGAAACGGGAACATCATCTCGGCCTGGAACCGATCGTTCATATCAATCGCATCCCTGAGGCATTTGTGTGCCACCTGCGTTACAAGTTTGACACGAAAAAGCTGACACCTGGCAGACCCAGTTTTCAAATTGGTCACCACATGATCGTGCTGAATTACCTTGAAAATGGCGGACACCGGATTAAATTGCCCGATGGTCCTTCATTCGTAGAACCAGACTCAGGCATGAAACTGGGAGAGTGGATTGATCTGGTCATCGAATACAAACAAGGTGAGATACGAATGGTCGTTAACGGACATGGCAAGACTTACAAACACGACGCCGTCACGATCATCAACGAAAAAGACAAACTGGGGCCAAGGTTTACTTTCAAAGGCGGCCCAGATTGCGAGATCGTATTCGACTCCGTGAGACTCTGGAACTGCGAGGACTGAAGCCCCATTTGGCCCATGTCAAGATCGTCACAAGCGACTTCCTTGTCACACATTCCAAGCAGGCCCAACGCTTTACTTGGCGGGTGAGATTTTGGCGGCAAGGCCATCACACCAAATTTTGTGCTCATCGGTATAGTACAAGTAAGCGCGACTGGCGGGCCCGGTGTAGGTTCCGGGAATCGCAGCGATCAGACTGATGGGAACATCAACGCGCTGCTCGCCCTCCAGAGCCAACCAGTACAGGACCACCTCACGTCCCCTGACCTCGTAGGCGGCGATCTTTCCGGCAGCCACCAGTTCTTTCAGCTGATCGTGACGAACTTCCAGCCCACCCGGAATGCCAATGATGGCTGTGGGTGTCGGAATTTTCTGACTGGTTGTGTTGAAGAGGCTTACGTTGACTTCAGTGCTGGCCCCTTCCTCGATCTTCCGGTTTGCCAGAGCGACTTCGAGCTGCAACTTGCAATCCTCAGATGAGTTCGGCGTCAGTGTGTGATAGTCTGCCGTGATCGAATAAGGCATTTCAGAACCACCTGTCATGACCACTTGAATCTTGTGTTTTCCCTCGGTCAGCAATTCACTGAACGAGGGGAGTTCGATTGCGCCTTGAGTGTCTTTGGTGAAAGCGACGGGCTCTCCAATGGGTCGACCGTCAACGACAAGCTGCAAGGTTCCTGACGCCTTTGGCTTCGCGTGAGCCTGATCGTAGGCCACAATGGCCTGCAGTGCGAGAATGGTTGACTGAGTGGAGCCAAAGCGTCCACCTTTGCAAACGCCCGATAGATATTCGATGGCCTTCTCAACATTGAGAGAGTACGCAGGGTTGCGAAGCCACGCAGTTGCAGCGAGAGCGGTCGTTTCAATTTTGAGTGCTTCACCTCCACTGCCGACCACTGAAACAGTTGCCCCCTCAAGGGATCCATCACTGGCTTGCAGTCCGGCCAGTTTATCAAGCATGTGTTCTTCACCATCCCTGTCTCCCGCAAGCGAAAACACATTGGCGGCCAACGCCGTCACGTAAGTGTTGTCAGTCGCTTCAGCGGTGTTGCGAATCCAAGCGACTTCAGTCGACAAGTCGGCATCAACACTGGCTTTCAACAATGCCCAGGTGTTATACGTGAACGCCACATCGGGGTCTGCCAACCACGTGTGCAGCGTGTTCGTTTTCCGTTCGAACCCACCCTTACCGTCACGTTGGTTCAGTAACCACTCGCGAGTCCGCTGCAGCATGGCGGGATCAACGTGACGCACCTCGGCCATATCCGTGAATTCCATCAAACCGTAAGCGGTCAATGCGTCGTGTCCCGGATCGTTACCAAACCACTCAAAGCCACCACTTTTGCACTCGTATCCAACCAGCCTTTGATATCCTTTTTCCAGCATATCTGCACTGCGCTGTATCAAACTTGGGTCAACTCCCTGATGTGACATGAAGTATTGCTGAGCCATGACCAACGGATAGGTAGATGAACTTGTTTGCTCAAAACATCCATAGGGTTCACGGATCAATCTTTCGAGAGCCTCGTTCATGCTGGCCAGCGGTGTTGGGTAAATAACAACCCGCGTGGTGAGGCTGCCACCGATCAACGATGGGGGAATTGCAATTTCGTGAGTGACGGTTTCCGCACTTTCAATCAATCCACCAAAACCGGATTCAACCGGGAATCCCAACGGTTTGACAACGATACTGCGAGTCACACGGTCGCTGTAGCCAGCGATATCAGCGTTGAGCACCAACTCAGCCTTACCCGGCTGCTTGAAGGGACCGATTCTGAATAATTTCCGCAGACGTTCCTGAGCATTTAGAGAAAAAGCTGCGTTCGTATTTCCCCCCCGTCCTGACATAGACGATGCAAGCGTGAAGTCACCGCCAATCAAACTGCGATCCGTTGCGTTCACCAAACCAACTGGAATCCGAACTTGATCACCCGTAGAAACTTCCAAAGGTAATTTGGGTTCCAGATAGAACGGCTGAACCGATTCGATCAAGACCGAAGATTGCCCGAGGGCCCCGTTTTCCGAAAATGCATCGGCAGAGGCGCGAAAGCTGGTGACGGAATCGTTCAGCGCGAATTCCACACTTGCCTTACCATCCTGGTCAGTTTTGACACCCGCATTCCAATACAGGGTTTCGGTGAAATCAACTCGGTCACCAACTTTTCTGTCAGCACGAAGCTGGTGAGCATAAACACGCACGGCAATGAAATC
>JBPCVE010000104.1:0-2663 GCA_051010795.1 Rubripirellula sp. | reverse complement strand
TTGCAGCATGTAAAGTGACGCACTGCGCAGGAAACCTTCGATGTCACTCGGCTCAAAATCATCCGTGGTGTAAACGGCTTCAAGGTCGGGCAGGTCAAATTGGCCGTTGCCGACCGTGTCCATCAATGACCATTGTTCGGTGGCTCGGAAAAGACGCACGTTGGTCCACATGTCCAGTGGAGGAAGTTCGTGGCTCCATGCGTAGTTCATGCCGCGCCGCAGGCCGTCGTCATCACGAAGCACTTCCCCCCCCGGGTTGAAGTAGCACACCGCATCTGGCATCTCCAGTAGGGTTGCTACGGCCTTGGACAAAAAGTGAAGTTCTTTTAACGGGTCGTAGTCGTCCGGCAATAACGGAACGTCGTCATCGTGATCATTGGGATCCTCTGCTCCAAGCACATAGCTGATCAGAAGCCGGATGTGCGCCGTGTGTTCTTTGACCTTTTCGCCGCCATCTTCCCAGCCCCACGACTGCTCGCCGGCCCGTTCAAGGCATCCGGGAAAGGCAAGTGGCGAGTACTGCCCCAAGGACCAGGCGACGAAACGCTCCGGCGACTCATCAGGGTCGCCCATGTCGTCGGGCCACGGCGCTTTGGCAGGGGTTACCAGAAGATGGCCATTGGTTTCCGGCGGATAGTCGTAAACGAGGGTTTGGGGCGCATCGTCATCGTCCATTGACTCGTGTTGCCCCACGCAATGAAAGTCCTTCAGCTGCTCACGCAGTTCGGTAATGTCTACCGGTTTGCGAAACAGGACACACATGCCCTGCGTAAACAATCCCTTGGCCATTCTTTCCTCGAAGGCGGTGCAAAACCGATCAGATATTCAGACTTCGAACCGATCGGCTGGATGGAAGTTGGGCCGCATCATAGCGAGCAGAGCTGAAGCGATGAACGGGATGCAACGCCGTTTCTGGCCAAATTCGTCAGCAAACCTGCGTCCTACTGGGCAATTCTACCTGCAAATTCGTGGGGGGCATGCTGCTGATTGCAGCACTGAATTCACCTGAGGTTGGAATTACCGGTTTAAGCCGCTCGGCGACTGTCGGCTGCGGGCCGTGCGACTGGCTGGGCAGAGTCCG
This sequence comes from Rubripirellula sp., assembly GCA_051010795.1. Classification (GTDB taxonomy): domain Bacteria; phylum Planctomycetota; class Planctomycetia; order Pirellulales; family Pirellulaceae; genus Rubripirellula. Next base: position 1,582 of record JBPCVE010000104.1, on the reverse strand, counting down.
GACTGCTGATGGAGAGAATTGGCTGATCCTGCGGCACGCCACGATCGTCGGCCTCCGGTTTCCACTGAAAACCCAAAACTTGTCCGAAGCGGGTGGTGCGCACCACTGCCTCGTAAGTCAGAAGGGATAGGCAGCATGCGGTGGCAAACGATAGGGTCATCTTGACGACAGGACTGAGCTGGGGAAGCAGTAATTTCAGGTCCAGATGCGTCAGGCCGAGAATGGGATGGTGAACGATGTAAATCCAGAAGGATGCTGCCGCTAAATAGCGGACAGAGTTGGGCACTGCTGGAATCAATTTGAGGGACAATCCGATCAACGACAACGTTGTCAATAAGGCGCTACCGGCGGTCATCGCGGCAAGCAAGATTCCTGACATGGAAAAGCCAGACTGGCTGGTCTCAGTTGGCACGCTGATCCACTGCTCAAGTTGCCAACGACCCAGCAATAAAGCAATCACGCAGGTGATCAAGGCTGGCGCGGCCAGACGCGGTGCCTGCGACTTGACCCAGAGAAGTTTGGGGTCGTGGATCGCCAGCATGAGGCCAAGAGTGAAGTAGATTCCACTGTAAAGCCATTTCGAGGGTACTGGCAAGAATGAATGTTGGAATCCCCAGACCACTTGGGGCTCAATGCACAGAATCAAAGTTGCTGCCACCGCAGTCAGGCCGAGTGAGGTTTTAAGGCTGGGTTGGTATTCCTTGATCCAGGGGTAGCGTTTCGCTGCTACCGCAAACGTCCCAAGGCAGGTGATGTAGAGAAAAAGGTATTGCAGGAACCAAAGGTGGCTCAGCCCCCACAGATTTTGACCGATGGGATGATCGAGTTTCAGGCTTTTGAGTTTGACGGGCGATATGATGCCTTCGGCAACCCAACTGCCGACCCAGCAGTAAAGGTCCAGAGGAAGGATGACCACAGCACCAAACAGCAGCGGAATCAATAAGCGACGTGCGCGACCGCGGATCAAGGTGCGTGGGCCACGTCGATGAAGTGTTTGCCAAGCAAAAAATCCGGCCAAGACAAGAAACAAAGGCATGATGAATAGCTCAATCGACCAAAACAGAAAGTCGATCGCCATATTGGGCGTCTCCATGACCGACCAGGTCAGGCCAGGCATCGGATAACGCAAATACGGTACGCAGCTATGCAGCAATACAACGCCTAGGGCAGCAAAGCAGCGCAGAGCGTCCAGACCGGCAAAATTTGATTTGTCGGTTGAGCCGCCTGAGCGGGAGGCAGTGAATGTCGCCTCTTTGGAACGCATCGGTATTACATCCATGATGCGTGCTGATTAACAAAAATTACCCCGGTTTTGAAAGTGCAATGCCGTGCAGAATACTGGGGGGATATGGATCCCCGCCGTATTCTGCAAATGCTTTCAAAGTACGGTTCGTCTGGTCAGCTGAGGCGTTTGACGAGGGGCCACGCAAGTTGGTGGAAAGTGGCCAGCGTGCTGCCAATCGTTTTTCTGGCCCATTTCGAACGCAGAGCGTTGGTGACGACACGGCAAGTTCGCTTCTTGCTCCGTAACAGCTTTTGTTGATCAAGATCCCATTGAGTGCCTATCGTTGCCAGTGAGTCT
>JBPCVE010000103.1:0-3386 GCA_051010795.1 Rubripirellula sp. | reverse complement strand
ACTATGAAACATTCTGGGCATTCACATCCTTGGAACCTCCATCTTTTCCGCCTGCGGCCGACAGTACGTGGGGAACAGGCCCCATCGACCGGTTTGTGAAGCGAAAACTTGACGAACACGGGATTTCGCCCCAACCCGCTGGTGACCGAAGGACACTGCTGCGTCGTCTTTCGTTGGATTTGACGGGACTGCCACCAAGCCGAAGTGACATTTCCGAATTCCTGGCTGACCAATCGGCAAACTCGTACGAGAAAGCAGTTGATCATTTATTGAAATCGCCCACGTTCGGCGAGCACATGGGGCGACACTGGCTGGATCTCGTTCGCTTTGCTGACACCAATGGCATTCACCACGATCACTATCGTGACCTTTCACCCTACCGTGACTGGGTGATTCGGTCATTCAACCAGAACTTGGCGTACGACGACTTTGTCCGATACCAGCTTGCAGGTGATCTTTACGACACCCCATCGAATGACCAGTTGACTGCATCCGGCTTCAACCGACTGCACATGATCATCGACCGTGGCACGATGCTGCCTGAAGAAAGTCATGCAAGAAACGTAATCGATCGAGTGACATCGGTTGGCACAGCTTTCATGGGCCTGACGGTTGGATGCGCGGTCTGTCACGACCACAAATATGATCCCATTTCCTCACGCGAATTTTATCAACTGTACGCATTCTTCAATAATATCGATGCGACTCCTGAAACAGGTGGCCGATCCGGGAACGACTTCAAACGCGGACTGCAGAAACCGTACATCGACTTACCCAGTCCTGAACAGCAAAGCTCTCGGATGCAGTTGCAAAATCAAAATGCTGCGTTGGAGAAACAGATTGCAGAACTGAAGTCAGCGGTGGGAAAACTGAGAAAGGCAGATGCGGCCGAAGCAAGTAGTGCTGACAACAGTTCAGTGGAAGAGAAGACTGCTGAAAAGAAGACTGTTGAGAAGAAAACTGCTGAGCACCAACAAGAAATCAAACAACTTGAAACCAAGCGTAACGAACTTCGAGGGGAATTGAGCAAGCTTGAAATGCTGATTCCCGCGGCAATGATCATGAAAGAGCGGTCAGATATTCGGCCTGCACACATGATGATCCGAGGTGCCTACGACGATCTTGGGGAGCAGGTCGAACGGGGCACCCCTGCTTTCCTGCCACCGATGCCTGAAGTCTCTGGTCGCCCAAAAAGTAGAATGGATCTCGCGAATTGGTTCGTGTCCGACGAGCATCCCCTGACAGCGCGCGTTGCCGTCAATCGTTTTTGGCAGCAACTGTTCGGTGTTGGCATTGTGAAAACTGCCGAGGACATTGGTGCTCAAGGTGAGTGGCCAAGCCATCCTGACCTACTCAACTATCTGGCTGCACAATTTGTGCATTCTGACTGGGATGTGAAGGCCCTGATGAAAGAAATGGTCATGTCCGAAACCTATCGCCAGCGTTCACAGGCAAGACCAGAGCAGTACCGGACAGATCCAGAAAATCGGCTGCTGGCCCGAGGCTCGAGGTATCGCTTGGATGCTGAGGTGATTCGCGACCAGATTCTTGCCACCAGCGGCGTGCTGAGCGAAAAAATGGGTGGCAAGAGTGTCAAACCTCCTCAGCCCGAAGGGCTTTGGAAGTCTGTCTCACTCCCGAGTTCCTATCCAAGCCGCTACGTGCCCGACTCGGGTGATCAGGTTGTACGGAGAAGCGTTTACACTTTCTGGAAACGTGGCCTACCCCCTCCCCAGATGACCATTCTGAATGCTCCAACGCGAGAGGACTGCACAGCAAGACGCGAACGCACCAACACGCCGCTGCAGGCCCTCTTGTTGATGAACGAACAGCAGTACATGAAAGCAGCCAAGCAGCTCGCAATACAAGCGCTCAGTTGGGAAGACGAGGGTCGCCTGTCTGCCGTTTATGAGACCATTACTGGCAAAACCCCAGACAAACGTGAACAGGAAATTTTACAGAAAGCATTCGACGACTTCGAGACATTTTATCAAGAGCGACCTGCACTAACCGAGTCGTTCACAGAAACAACGCCGGACGGCAAACATTCACCCCACGCGATCGCTGCATGGGCAATGATCATCAATACCATTTACAACTTGGACATCACGAAAACACGCTCGTGATTGGTTCGACGCAGCCAAACTTTACGTTGAGAACAACAGTGATGGATCAAAACAGCCCTCTTTCACAAGCCCGCCGGCAATTCCTGAAGACTTCCGGCATGGGACTTGGGGTGACAGCACTCGGCTCGCTGCTGCCACAAAACTCGATTGCGCAGACGAATCCCAAGCCTGCGGCAAAGCATGTCATTTTCTTATTCATGGCTGGTGCTCCCAGCCAAGTTGATCTGTTTGATTACAAACCTGATTTGGACAAGCAATTCAAAAAACCACTTCCCGAAAGCATCAGCCAGGGACAGCGTGTCACAGCAATGACGCGAGGCAAGGAACAGTTGGTTGTTCCTTCGATATTCAAGTTCAATCAGGCAGGAGAGAGCGGTCTTTGGATGAGCGAACTATTACCGCATCTTTCCAAACAGGCTGACCGTCTGTGCATCTTGAAGTCACTGAACACCAATGCCATTAACCATGACCCCGCTAAAACATTTGTCTGCACAGGTTCCGAACAGCCTGGTAAAGCGAGCATGGGTGCGTGGCTGAGTTATGGCCTAGGGGCCATCAACAAGGATCTGCCAGAGTTTATCGTTTTAACTTCTGCGTTTTGGACCGGCGGCACAAGAAATGTGCAGGGACTTTACAGCCGACTTTGGGGAAGTGGATTTCTTCCATCCAAACATCAGGGAGTCGCTTTTCAAACCAATGGCGATCCCGTTTTATTTTTGTCCAATCCCAAGGGAGTTGACTCAGATATTCGCCGACGCATGTTGGATGCCACCGGCGCACTCAACCGCAAACACTTGGGTGAAATCGGTGACAGTGAAATTGAAACCACTATTTCCCAGCAGGAGATGGCGTTCCGCATGCAATCTTCGGTTCCCGAGCTGACCGACTTGTCACAGGAATCCAAGGAGGTGCTGGACAGCTATGGACCGGAAGTGCACAAAAACGGATCGTTTGCAAGAAACTGCCTGCAGGCGCGGCGAATGGTTGAACGTGGTGTGCGGTTCATTCAGCTGTTCCATCGTGGCTGGGACCATCACTCAATCCTTCCCAAGCAACTTCGAGGCCAGGCATTCGATGTCGACCAAGCTTGCTCTGCACTCATCGCAGACCTCGAGCAACGTGGTTTGCTGGACGATACGCTGATCGTCTTCGCAGGCGAATTTGGCCGCACCGTTTACGGGCAGGGAAAACTTGCACGAGATGATTATGGTCGTGATCATCATCCACGATGCTTCTCAGGTTGGCTTGCTGGAGGTGGAA
>JBPCVE010000102.1:0-20161 GCA_051010795.1 Rubripirellula sp. | reverse complement strand
GTTTCATCTGGGACTGGAAGGAAGTGGACGAGGAAAACCCTACCTCCACACTTAGATTAGAACTGAAATATGGGCCCAATGGTGAGCGCGTGATCCAAACGATCAAGCGTGTCAGCAAGCCCGGACGTCGCATGTATACCCGTGGTAAAGAACTCAAGCCAGTGCTTGGTGGGCTGGGAATCAGCATCATCAGTAGCAGTCGAGGTGTGATCAGTGATCGCGAAGCTCGACGCGAGAACATTGGTGGTGAGGTGCTTTGCGAAGTCGCCTGATGCCGGTTCCAGTGAACGCAGATTCACTCGCATTCACGACGAACTGTATTCCAGATTTGCCAAGCAAAATACTTAGACTGAAATAAAAGCAACTGTTATGAGTCGCATTGGACAGAAACCCGTAGCGATCGAAGGTGGCGCTAAAGTTAGCGTCGCTGATCGCGTGATCAACGTCGAAGGGCCCAAGGGCAAGCTCGATTACGAGCATCGCCCCGAGGTCTCCGTGAGTGTTGACACTGAAACCAACAGTGTCATCGTTAAGCGGAATGGTAACGACCGTTCGGCACGTGAATTCCACGGTTTGACCCGAGCTCTGATCGCCAACATGGTTGAAGGCGTGACCAAGGGTTACGAGAAGAAGCTGGAAATCGTGGGTGTGGGTTACATCGCGGCGATTCAGGGCGATGTCCTCCAGCTACGAGTCGGTTACGCCAACGAGTTGCAGCAGAAAATTCCCAAAACTCTAAGCGTGACTTGCCCGGATCAGACGCACATTGTCGTTCAGGGTTGCGACAAGCAGCAGGTAGGCCAGTTCGCCGCCGAAGTGCGATCGCTGAGAAAGCCGGAGCCGTACAAAGGCAAAGGAATTCGCTATCAGGGTGAGCAAGTCAAAATCAAGCCTGGTAAGTCCGCAACCAAATAAAACACTACCTAGAAAGACCGCCTGTCTGACCATTGTGTTGGAACTGGCTCGAACGGTAATCAGATGGATAAGAACAAGAAACTTCAGAAGAAACGACTCCGACGACGGCAGCATGTGCGAAACAAGCTGCGTGGTACCTCGGAACAACCTCGGATGTGTATCAACCGTACATTGAAGCATTTCAGCTGTCAGGTGGTTGATGATCTGTCCGGTAAAACGCTCGTCAGTGCCAGTACACGCGACAAAGCCGTTCGGTCGGATGTCAGCGTTGGTGGTAACTGTGATGCTGCTGCCGCGATTGGGAAAGCGATTGCAGAGAAAGCATCGGCTGCAGGAATCAAGCGAGTTCGGCTCGATCGTGGGCACAACAAGTACCACGGTCGTGTGTTGGCCTTTGCTGAGGCAGCCCGCGAGGGTGGGCTCGAATTCTAATTTAACGAAACAATCAGATAGCACCTCCTGAAGAGGATTGAACCATTAGTAACGCACCGCGGAAGCAACGGAAACAGGAAAAAGAGGGTCTCGGCGACGGCATGCTGGACCGTGTCGTCAAGATCAAACGCTGCGCGGCAGTGGTCAAAGGTGGTCGTCGATTCAGTTTTGCCGCCATGGTCGTTGTCGGTGACGGCAACGGTAAAGTCGGTTGGGGCTACGGAAAAGCAAATGAAGTGCCCCCAAGTGTTCAGAAAGCACAGAAGCAAGCGAGTCGCAGCTTGGTCGATGTGCCGCTTGTTGAGGGTAGTATTCCTCACCAGGTTTGGGGGCATTACGGTGCCGCGAAGGTAATTCTTGTACCGGCTGGGGCTGGTACGGGTATCATCGCTGGCCAAGCCGTGCGTGCCGTTTGCGAAGCGACAGGCATTCATGATATTTTGACGAAGTCGTACGGGACCAACAATCCCGTCACCCTCGTCAAGGCGACGGTCGACGCACTGTCGAAGCTCCGCACTGCTGAGCAAGTTGCCGCGTTACGGGGTTTGGAAGTCGAAGAGTTAACCTCTTAAGACTGTATCGGGCAGCACGACGTTCGTCGTGCCGAAGCCCACAAAGAAACAGATTGAATAAAGTCACAGAGATAAGGTTAGAACGGGTTTCACCATGAACCTCAACGATGTCCATCGCGGGATCCAAAAGAACCGCAAGCGAAAGCGAATCGGTCGTGGCCCAGGTAGCGGGCACGGCAAAACTGCCGGACGCGGCCACAAGGGTCACAAGAGCCGCAGTGGTTATAGTCGCAAGCCCAACTTCCAGGGTGGTGCGATGCCAATGTTCCGGCGCGTCCCCAAACGCGGTTTCAATAATCGCTGGGCTGTTACTGTCTTTGCTGTCAACGTTGGACGCATCAATGAGGCGTTTGACGATGGGGCCGAGGTGACTTTGGAAAGCCTTGCCGCGAAGGACTTGGCGAAGGGGAGCTTCGACGAGGTGAAAATTCTCGGCGATGGTGAGCTCACAAAGAAATTGACCGTATCTGCTCATCGGTTCAGCAAGTCGGCAGAAGAGAAAATCACTGCTGCTGGTGGAACGATCACAAAATTAGTCAGTAAGCGAACACCTGACGAGCGTGTGAGCGCTCTGAAGCAAGCCAAGAGCAAGTCCTAGACGATGCTCACTGCACGCCAGCCCGGTTTTCGTTGCATCGAGGAAACTCCTCGGTAGCGGAATCGGGCTTGTTTTGCGATGGTCTGGTGGTTTTACGCCGCGTCCGGGAGGGACTCTTTCCTCTCGCTCTGTCGGGGAGAAGCCGGTAGACTGAACTTCAGTCAACTGCCGCTCGGCAGGGAATGTCTAGGACTTTCCTGTGCGGTTGTAAGCGACCTTAAATTTCAATCAGACGAATCAACCTGCCGCTCGCCCAATGCGATCGCTGCGGCACGAATCCAAGATGGACCTGACGCATGTTTGAAAAGCTGCGCATCATTTTTTCGATCCCGGAACTTCGCAAGAAGATCATGCTGACCGTCGGTTTGCTGGCAGTTTACCGGATCGGTTTCCACATTCCCTTGCCAATGATCGCGACTAATCTTGCGGATGAAGGGGGGGCAGCATCTGAGTTTTTCGAGAAGATCACAGTGTTTGCCGCCAGCGATCTTCGTCAGGCCACGATCTTCGGTCTGGGGATCATGCCTTATATCTCCGCGTCGATCATTTTTCAACTGCTTGGAAGCGTCTACAAGCCGCTCGAAGAATTGAAAAAAGAGGGTGAGGCGGGCCGTAAGAAACTCAACGAATACACGCGTTATTTGACGGTCGCGATTTGCCTTGTGCAAAGTTACATGTACTTGAAGTTCATGTTGATGTCGGGAGGTGCCGCAGGCTACGGAAGTATCGACATCGATTTCCTGAATGCGGATCAAACTGGTCTGTACTTCGGTTGGCAGATCGTCGCGGTGCTAGTGATGACGTGCGGCACCGTATTCCTGATGTGGCTGGGTGAACAAATTGATGAGTACGGGATCGGTAACGGGATCAGTCTGCTGATCATGGCTGGGATTCTGGCTCAAATGCCGAAGGCATTGTATGAGTTGGTCCGGAATATGAAGACAGAACTAACGGGTCTGAGCCGAGGGCAGATTGGAATTGAGACACTCGTCCTGTTGATTGTGTTGTTTGTTGGAGTGGTGTTTGGCGTTGTCTTCATCACCCTTGGGCAGAGGAAGATTCCGACGCAGTCCGCGAAATTCACTCGTGGTCGTCGCGTTTACGGAGGCACTCGCCAATTCCTTCCACTTCGGATCAATCAGGCCGGCGTCATGCCGATCATCTTCGCCAGTAGTCTTTTGATGATCCCTGGGATGTTGTTGGGCGGTCTGGCTGGCCTGTTCGACAGCGATGGCTTCATGTTCTCTGCCTTGAATTATATGGGGCTGACACTGAATGATCAGGCATCGTTTGTCTTCAACCTGCTCTATGTCGTGTTGATTTTCTTCTTCTGCTACTTCTGGACTGCCATCACCTTCAATCCGAAGGAGATGTCGGACAACTTGCGAGATAGCGGGACATTCATTCCGGGGTATCGTCCCGGTAAGAGAACGACGGATTATCTTGAGAAGGTCATGGTGCGAATCACTTACGTGGGAGCAGCCTTCCTTTCGGTCGTCGCCATCGTGCCGACCATCGTTTATGGATCATTGGGGGTGCCTTACTCCATCGCCGGTTTCTACGGTGGAACGGGATTGCTGATTGCTGTCAGTGTCGCTTTTGATTTGGTTCAGAAGATTGACAGTCACTTGGTGATGCGTAACTATCGTGGCTTGCTCGAAGGTGCCGGCGGCGGCGTTTCGCCTGTCGTGTAGGCAGCGATTGGTGCTTTTGAGCTGTTCAGGCGTAAGGCGTAACAGCGGAATGCTTCCGGCCGGATGAATGGTTGGAAAGGCGGAATGCGTTGGTCGTGGCAATCAGACAGCTTGCTAAGGTGAGCTCGAATTTGGTTTCTGCCAGAACAGCGTGTGCCGAATGAACGATTGCTTCAGAAGGGGCAGACTTTGTCTGCCGACTGTCTGACGGCGTCTTTGTCTCCATCGGCAGCTTTTTATAATGGTTGTTAGCAATGTGGATTGTGTTCATTGGACCGCCTGGTGCTGGTAAGGGAACGCAATGCAGCAGGCTGGTGAAGTCGTTGGGGGTGCCTCACCTTTCGACCGGTGACATGCTTCGTGATACAGAGCGTGATTCTCCTCTGGGCAAGGTTGTGGCAAGCTACATCGACGTGGGACGTTTGGCACCGGACTATCTCGTGATGCCCATTGTGACCAAGCGTCTGTCTGAGAATGATTGTCAATCTGGGTGTCTCTTTGACGGTTTTCCGAGAACTGTCCACCAGGCTGAGCTGCTAGATGAGTTTCTCGAGCAACGCCAAGTGCGGATTGACGCGGTGTTGCACTTGTCTGTTGATCCAGAGGTTCTGCTGGGAAGGCTTTTGAGGCGAGCTGAGCTCCAGAATCGGAATGACGATAATGAGGAAACCATTTCTGCCCGTCTGGAGGTTTATCGCACTCAAACTGCCCCCGTACTGCAGCACTATCGCGGGCAGGGGACTGTACTGGAAATTAATGGCGATCAGGCTGCGGACCGCGTATTTGACGACATTTTGATCGGGCTGGAATCACGAAAGTAGTGCGGACACTCGCCACAATTGTGGATTGGGCCGTACAATATCATCTATGCGATGCGGTGCATCTCGATGGAGGGGTGCCGTCTGCCGAGTTAGCCATGGGGTACCCCTTTCCTCTTCAGGTTTTATTGTGGTTCAAAAACAAATCGCCGCCGTGTTCAGGTCTGTTAACTTCCTGCTGGTATTGCTGACGGTTGCTGAGCTGAATTGGTCTGAGCCTGCCAATGCGCAGTTCCCCGGGTTTAGTAATGCTGCCGTTCCAGCTCGTTTCGTAGGCTTGCCGCGTAATCTGCAAAGGCGGATGAGAGAGGCAGAGGAAGCGATCAAGGACTCGAGATATAACGAGGCGGTGATAAGCTTGGGTGACCTGCTTGCTCGCGTGACCGACGCTGGAGACGAAGGTGAGTTGTTAAGCCAAGACTTCTTTATCGATGCGGGCGAGTCACGGGGGTTAGGAACTCCGTTCAATCAGAGCTTTAAGAATAGAGTTCGTGACATGATTGGTGGCCTACCCTCGGCAGCCATGGAAACCTACGAACTGCGTTACGGACCCTCCGCGCGTAAATTGCTGGACGAGGCGGCAACCGCGCGAGATTGGGGCACGGTACGTGAGGTGCGGCGCCGGTATTTTCATACGCAAGCCGGGTATGATGCTTCATGGTTGCTTGCGCAACATGAAATGTTGGAAGGACATCCTATCGCGGCGTCGACTTTGTTGGACGACATCGTTATTTGTCCGAGGGCGGTGAACCGGCTTGGTAAGGAAGTGCGGGTGTTGCATGCAGCTGCGTGCAAGTTGGCAAAGCGAGTTCTGCCGACTGCCTTGTCGGGTACGCCAGAAAAATTCACGATTGGTGGTGTAGACCAGTCAGGCCCCGAGGGCGATGAACTCGAGGCTTGGATTGAGCAGTTTTATGGTTCCACCGAAAAGCTCGCGCAAGGCCAGCTGGAAGATTATCGCGTCTTCAATGCGGGGGGAAATCGCAATGGTGCCAGTTCAGGCCAAATGCCTTTGAGCAATGTCCGCTGGCAGTTGGACACCACCGTAAGCCCAAAGCAGCAGCGTGAAGTCGATGAACTGAGGCGGACGCTGGTGTCCAGCGGCGAAATGCCGCCTCCAAGTTGGATACCGCTAAAAGTGGGAAATCAACTGCTGATGCGGACTACCGAGTATTTGGTGGGGGTCGATTATCGCACGGGAAAGCGAGTTTGGTTACACCCTTGGAATAAAACTCCTGAGGAAGATGAAACGAGTGAAGCCAATGCTCGTATAGCCAACGCTCGGATGGGTAACGCCCCCAGTCAATCGTCCCAATCCGCACTCTTTTTGAAGCAACGGGTTTGGAATGACCTGCCTTATGGACAAGTGACAAGTGATGGAGAGCGTGTTTACGTTCTTGAAGGGTTAAAGACGGTGAGTGTATCTCCGAGCTTTGGCTTCATTCGTGGCCGGCAAATGCCTAGCAGCGGGAACTCGCTGGTCGCATTGGAGTTGGAGTCGGAGGGAATTCTCAAGTGGTTTCATGGGGTCAGAGCTGGCCCCGAATCTCCTTTGGCAAATGCCTTTTTCCTTGGTCCGCCGTTGCCGATTGACGGGCGTTTGTATGTCATGTGTGAATTGGCCGGCGACATCTTCCTGATCTGCCTTGACCCACCAACGGGTCGAGAACTCTGGCGCCAGCAACTGGTTTCTAGCGAGTTCGGAACCGTTCGTCTTGACCCGATGCGCCGTGTTGCTGGCGCAATGTTGAGTTATCAGGATGGCTTGCTGATTTGTCCTACGGGTGCCGGTGCATTGGTTGCGGTGAATTTGGGGGATCGGACTTTGAGGTGGGGGGTGAATTACCAACGCAACACCGCCCAGAATCGGGCCTTGCAACAGAGAACGGGCGGCCCGGATCAGTTGCTCAAACGTTGGTTTACAGGCACCGCGATTGTCTCCGATCTGTCCGTTTTGGTAACACCAGTGGAATCGGATCGCCTGTTTGCGATGAACCTTCTCATGGGTACGGAACTGTTTACCAAGAAGGTGCGTGTTGAGATGCGCTACCTCGCGGGTATTCGTGGAGACAACTTCTTCGTCGTAGGTCCTGATGTCATGAAGGCGTACAGCCTTGCCGATGGTACTCAGGCATGGAAGACAAAGTCGGATGTGTTCGCGTCTGGGCAACTCGTTTCCGGTCAGGGAGTGTTCGGAGACGACAGCTATCTTCTGCCGACCAGTACCCAGGAAATCGTCCAGATTTCCCTTAAGGATGGGGCGGTGATGGACCGGCGGGCAACCAATTATGAGCTCGGAAACATGATCGCCGTCGATGGCGAGATTATCACGCAAGGGCCAACAAAGTTAAGCGTGGCGTTTGGAGAAAGAACACTGGTTCCAGTGGTCGAGCGGATGCTAGAAGAAGATCCCGACAATTTTGATGCGCTTGTACGAAAGGCGGAGTTGTTGATTCAATCAGGGGATATCAACGATGCATTGCAACTGCTTGAAAAAGCTCGGATCGCGCAGCCAGAAAATGATGAGGTGCGAATGCTGAGTGTTTCCGGGATGCTGGCGAAATTTCGTGAACAGGGAAGTGTTACACCCCAGCAGATCGAGGAGCTTTCGACTCTGGTTGATCGTCCAGTGCAGCTGGCTGAATTGAACGCCCTGCGGCTGGCTTCTGCGATTGCAGCTGAAGATGATGAGCAAGCTGTGCGACTTTTGTTGGAACTGAGTGGGCTAATTATTCGTGAATTCAAAGCAGACGATACGGCGGAAGAAGTCTTGGGGCAGCAGGGCCCCGCGTGCCTTGCGGATGCCTGGTTCAACGGTCAGGTGCGTGAGTATCTGGCAAGTGTTGATCCCGACGTGAAGGAATATTTTGAGACTCAGCTGAAGGATTATCTAAAAGGAGCGGACGCGCAAGTAAGAAGCAAGCAAGCGAGTAAGCGGATTCAGCGTCTTCTGACGCATTTTGATGGAATGGAATCTGCGGAAACACTGCGAATTGTGTTGGACAAGCGTTACCGTAGCTTAGGCGACTCACATCAGCTTGAAATGAACGCCCTCGGGCATTTTCGGGCCAGCCCAACAGCGATCCGACAAATCCCGTCACCCCGTTTGCTGATGTTGGCTAACGCGTATGCGACAGGCAAGATGCCACGTAATGTGCTAGATGTGATTCGTGAATTGGACTCGAGGTCAGAAGAATTTTCCGAAGTAGATGCGAAATTACTCGACGAAATACGGAATACTGCAGAGCAGGACTTGGTCGAGAAAGCGTGGCCTGCGAATGTGAAATCCAATTGGATTGGAAGACCAAGAGCTGGTTACTCCAGTGGCACCTCGAGCCATGCGAGCGTCGAGGTTCAAGCGGGGGAACAGTTCCGCGGCCTTGAGGTGTTTTCGATAGGGACAAACATTGTCGTGCGGGCACCTGATGGGGTGTCGAAAACTATCTCACTGGGCGGCAGGCCGATCGTCAGGTCAAGTGGTTCCAACCATTTACGTGCGATGGTTTCAGGTAGGGTAATGATCGTACAAACGCTATCGCGTTTGGTCGCCATTGATTTGGCCAAGCTTTACAAGACCAACACCAATTCAATCCTGTGGACTCGTGTAATTTCGGGATCGGGTGGTGACGAGTTGACTGTGCAAAGTACAGCGACTCCGTTTGGGGACCAGGTCAGAAGTTTCCGCTTAAAGTCCACTAACATGAATCGTCCCGAGTTTCAGGTCGGACCCGTTCTGGGAGATCGCGTGCTTGTGCTGAGGGGGGGCGAACTGAAGGCCCGAAGCATACAAACTGGAGAGGAAATATGGCAGACAAATACGGCTCCCAAAAGTGGTTTTGTCCTCAGTGATGGGCAACGTGTTGCTGTCGTTTCCTCCACCGACAAAGAGACTGTGTTTTTTGACATCGTTGACGGTCGAGAGCTGGGTAGAAAACCCTTTGAGTTCGGTGAACCGTGGCGGACAGCGGGAGAGAACGTGCTGTGTTATCAGGAGACAGAGCAAGATAATGTCTTTGACATCAAACTGGTCAACCCATTCACCGAGAAAGTGTTGCTCAGTCAGAAAGCCAGGCCCGGGGTAAAGTCCAGCAAAGATAGTACCGTATTACCTTTCATTAGCCGGTTGTTCTCGGGGCATTATCTTTTAATGATCAGCCCAGAGGGTGAGACATTCATTTGGGATCTCCGAGATGGTCGCGAGCTCGTGCGTACACAGCTTGAGCCGCAGGAAAAACTTGACAAGGTAAGAGTTTTAATCTTAGGCGAACTCGCCGTTGTGATGTCAAGTTATGCCAAGCCAGTCGTTGCGAGGAATAAGCCAAGGATCGACACCGCTACAGGGAGAATGCATCACACTGTAAACGCTGCATTTGCATTTTCGCTTAAGGATGGCAGCTTGGTGTGGTCGAAAAAATTTGAGGAGCCATGGGGCTGCACGACTTCGCAGTCAATAACAACACCAGCGATTGTACTTTCACGACTTAATGTCACGTACGTCGGTCAACAGGAAAAGACCAACTTGGAAGTCCTTGTGTTGGATGCGAAGACGGGAAATGTGCTCGCAACACCAGAACCGTTCGCGGTGATCTCTCGCAATGTTCTGCTCATGGAAACGCAACTTGGCGTGAAGAGAGCGGAGTCGAAAATTGAAGTTGCGTTTGGTTTGCGTTACGCGCTCAATCTGGACTTCACAAGCGAAAGTGAAGGCACAAAGGAAGCGAATCCAAAGGAAGCGAATCCAAAGGAAGTAGTGCCGGACGATAAGTGAGGCAACCTGGACAGTGGCATGGTCTGACCAAATTCCCTGGCAGGTTGAAAAATTGGGCGGGTCAGCCGCGGAAGCTTTTGCTTCAAGCTGATGACAGATTGTCAGCACGTCGGCTCATTGCTTCCGGCCCCGCGGTTGCGGTTTCATCAGAGTGGCGGTGTTGGGCTTTCCTCGATGCATTTGCATCTGCAAGCTTCTTTGCAAGCAAATGCGTGGGTTTGTGAAGGGCGAGCCGCTTGCAATGTTTTTCCAACTTCTTCGCTGCTTTGACCAAACGTGTCCAGCAGGTTGCGATGCTGTTATCAGTCCCGGCGATGAGGCCGCGGTCAATCACTGGTAACCGTCACGGAGGAGTCATCTTATGTCAAAGTATTATGTGCAATGTGGACCTATTCGCGCGATCGTCGTTTCCGCCAGCATGGAGCAAGCGAGTTTGGAGGCGCTCGACGGATCACTTCAGAACCACCTTTGGATTTACGATGATCCGGGGCTGAGTAATGGGGATTGCCGCAACCATTTGATGCTTGAAGCACTTGTTCATCTTGACCCGTCCATCCGTGTCAGCGAGCAGGGATTTGATCGACCAGACGCCAGGCTCTTTGGTACTCCCGAGATCATTGATCGTTGGCACCGGCTGATGACGGGAATGAATCGCCTGTTTGTGGCAGCAGGTTTGCCGCCGAGAACAATGCAGACTGTGGCCGGTGTCGCGGGAAGCATGCCACACGCGGTAGCTCACATTCCCCGATAGCAAGGTCAATGTTTCCATGAGAGTCGATGGATCATTCGAACACGAGTGATCCGTGAGGAAGATTCACAGAGCCATGACTGCATGACCGTGTGCTGCACTCATTCCAGATCTTCCCGAGCGACTTCAATGGGACCGTGCCGTCCAAAGCGATTTTAGTGAGATCGCCCTTTGCTGTGCTGGTTACTGCAGGTTTCTGATTACTTCAAGCTGCGGATCACGGTGTACCCGATGCCACACCTGGCGTGGTATTTCGATTGGCAATACTGCGGTTGGTGCGTGTCTTGCCTTGGAAGTGTTCCATCGCTCGTTGTAAGACTGTATCTTGCAGATCCGTCGTCAGTTCACCTGAATCGTTGGGGCGTGCAGCGATGTAGCTCGGCTCCATCTTGATGGTAGGAATGACACCGTTATGGCTGATCGCTCGACCGCTGGGTGAGTAGAACTTTGCCGTGGTCAGGCACAATCCAAATTTCGCGGTGTCCATTCGGAAGATGCCTTGCACACTTCCTTTGCCATAACTGGTTTCTCCGATGATAGCTCCCCGTTTACTGTCCGCTATGGCACCTGCGAAAATCTCGCTCGCACTGGCACTGTCGTGATCGATCAATACGACCAGTGGTACGCTCCATGTGTTTGTGGCATGCGCTCTGTATTCGTAGTTCTCGCTGGTATTGCGTCCTCTGGTCGTTAGGATTTTTCCGGAGCGAAGGAACCGGTCTGCTGTTTCAACGGCTGCAGAAAGTAATCCTCCAGGGTTGCCACGTAGGTCAATGATTAGCGACTTCATGCCCTGTTCATGAAGTTGGTGCAGAGCACGCTCGACATCACGTCTCGTCGTTTTTTGAAAGTTGGTGAGTCTCAGGTATCCAACTCGTTGCTCAGGGTTGACGAATCGCACGTTCTCAACGCACGGGACTTCAACGCGTCTTCTTTCAACAGACATTTCACGTGATTGCTCATTTTTTCCAATCACGGTGAGTGAGACGAAGGACCTTTCCGGACCTCGAAGACGGTCAGCGACAACGTCCGGAGACATCTCATGTGTGTGCGAGTTTTCAACACGGACAATTCGCTCCCCAGCCACGATGCCAGCTTCTTCTGCGGGGCCATTTGGAATCACCGAGAGTATCCGCAGGCAATCCTCGTCTGTTTTTAACTCGATTCCCAGGCCCACGAAGTTGCCCTCAATGTTGGAGAACATTTCGTCGAGTTGGCTAGGCGACAACAGACGTGTGTAGGGATCCAGTGTGGACACGGTTCCGCCCAAAAATTCGAGCACCGTTGCGGATCCAGAGAGTCCTAGTTCCTGTTGGGCGACCTGCGCAACGAATGCGACCGTCCCGCGAAGGTCAAATCGGGTCGCGGTGCTGCGGTTTCTTGTTTTGCGATGGATTGATTGTCGAAATGCTTCAATTTTTTCCGTGGGGACATTTGCCAGAGTTCGTCCAACGAACTTTTCTTCTGTCAAAGCAACTTCCAACGCAGCCGTCCCATGAATCATGATTCTCTGCCAGTCGACGTTGTCGACGTAGTGTGTGTTCAGGTTCGCAAGAACTTCTGAATACAAGTCGAGAGCTTGGCTCGTGCTGAGTTCACGAACGGAGGCAAGAAAACTGTCGTCCTGATACCGGCGATTCACATCGTAGTGCAAGCGGCTGATGATCAGTCGCTGGTAAAGCGTCGCATCTTTGGGAAAGTCACGTGAGACTTTCTCGTAGTGGCGGACGGCATCGCTCCACAGTCGCTCCCTTTCCATCTCAAGACCCTTGGCAAGTGCCTCGGCCTTGGGATCGACTTGTGGCTCAGTGATCACCACTGGTGTTGCCTGCGATACCACTTGTGCGTAGCCAGTGGTGGCGAGGCAGGAGCAGACCAACCCGGCTGATAGCCGTGCGAAGATCGATCGAGTGTTGACTCTTGCGAGTAGACCCATGCGTGCGTGTCCGTTGAGCATCCTGAGGGAGGGGAGGTCCACGGAGACCAAAGTCTGGCGATCCGTTTGACGGCCTTGCAGTGATGCTCACAACACTCGGCCATGGGAATATAGGTCACAAAAAGTGCCTGGTCAAAAACCAATCTGACGACCAATCCGGATAGATACCGTGATCTGCACAGAACGAACCTGAGCCATGCAGTGGAGACGGTTTTTCCGGTGATGCGACCCAAAAAAATGGTCGTATCTCTGCGAAATAACAAGGTGAGTTTCCCATCTTGTTTCACGCATGACCGATGCGCTTCCCGGCGCTAGAAGCGACAGTTTCACTGCCGCGGCTTCGTGAAAAGAATAGACATTGTCCAGTTCGCGGACAACGATTTGCGTTCCAGAAACCCAGAAGTTACCAGGCAGGAATCCGGATTTGTGGAACATGCGTTGACAGCGATCCAACTTCCTTTCTACCGTCCGAATGAAAGTGATACGGACGCAAATCGGTACGGCAGCCTGTAAGGCAGGCAATTTGCTGTTCCGAACAAAATAAGAACTGATCGCTGCATGATCTGGGAACCGAAAGGTCAAACTCTAACGATAAAAGCGAATCCTCGCGTGGGGAGGTTTTGCGGTGCGCACTCGAGGAGGATCGCAATTCACTCGACTTCGTTCGATCTTACGGGCTCGTTCGGTGCATGGATTTCCTTGGGCGCATCGCTGGCAGGTTTTCACTGCAGGAACCGTTGGCTGAAGTCAGCGATGATGCAGATGTCAGTTTTCATGCTGGTTTTATTGGCAAGCGGCTGTACGACGACTCGCTACCTGTCCATGCGCGATGTGCGTGATAATGCTTTGGCAACCAGTCTTGGCTTGGGGGCTAAGGAAGGACCTGAGATCAGCGAGCGGACCTTGAATACGCTGCGCCGATTCGCTTTGGAAGATCGTTATCAGGCTGATGCGGGTAAGTGTTTTGCACACATTCGTAAGCGAGTGAATGAACACCCGGATTCAGACTTAATCTATGCGCTCAGCGAACTGTCCTATGTCGAGGGAAAGAAGGCTGAACAGGAGGGGCGTCTTGGTGATGCTTTAAATCACTATGGAATCTCATTGACCAACAGTTACGACTACCTCTTTAGCGATGATCTGGAAGAAACCCGTAATGCATATGATCCGCAGTTTCGCGCTGTTTGTGATCTGTACAACGAGTCTCTTGAAGATACGCTGCGTTTGTTGTGTACCGATAATAAAATTGAGCCGGGAAAGAGTTATCGGATTGAGACACCCGACCGGCAGTTTGTTGTACGCGCTGAAATGCGTGGCCAGTGGGGGCCAGATGAATTTGATCACTATGAATTTGTAAGCGATTACGAAATCGAGACATTGCGTAATCGACACACCACCTTTGGTTTGGGTGTGCCGTTGATCGCAGTGCGTAAGCCACCCGGTGATGCAGATGAGCGTGAAAAGTATTATGCAGAAGGCCTCAGTTATGCCGTAACGGCATTGATGCGGTGTGTCGAGCCAACCGATGGATCGCGGACCGGTGAAGCCAGTCACTGCGTACTCGAATTTTTCGACCCGCTGACCGCAAATCAGATTCACCTGGGCGAAAAGTGGGTGCCGTTGGAGACAGACCTGACCGCCCCTTTGGCTTTCTTTCTTGATAGCCCCGAGTTTCGGCAACGTAACAAGGCTACCGAGGGACTTCTGAATCCCAACGATCTACAGAAGAAACGCGGCCTTTATATGCTGGAACCGTATGACCCGGACCGGATTCCGGTTTTGATGGTTCACGGTCTTTGGTCCAGTCCGATGACCTGGATGGATATGTTCAATGATTTGAGGAGTTTTCCAGAAATCCGGGAGCGTTATCAATTCTGGTTCTATCTGTATCCATCGGGCCAGCCGTTTTGGAATAGTGCGACTGAATTGCGTCGGGATTTACAGGAATTGAGAACTGCATTTGACCCCAAGTATCAGGATCAGATGATGGATCAGATGGTGCTGGTAGGACACAGCATGGGGGGACTTGTCAGCCGTCTGCAAACGATCGAAAGCGGTGACGACTTTTGGAGGAGCGTTAGCTACGAACAAGCAGGAACAGCCAAGGAAGCGAAGCAGAAGATCAATGGACCTGAGGCTGAACGCAATAAACTCGTGAGTACCCTCTTCTTCAAACCCAATGAATCCATACGAAGAGTGGTCACGATCGGAACTCCTCACCGAGGAAGTGAATTTGCAAACGATTACACGCGTTGGCTTGCACGCAAGTTTATCAAGCTGCCTACAATGGCAGTCATGTCCGGAAATCGACTGGTATCGCAAAACCGAAGCCTCTTCAAAGACACAGACCTGTTGACGGTTTCAAACGCCATCGATTCGCTGGCCCCAGAATCGCCTATCTTTCCCGTCATGATGCGGGCCAAGTCATCGCCCCAAGTCAAATATCACAACATTGTTGGGGTCACCGAAAGTTCATTCACTTCCGGTAACGGTGATGGTGTCGTCGACTTTGAAAGTGCCACGATGGAAGATGTGGAAAGCGAGTTGATTGTTGACGCACCCCATACAACGATCCACATGATTAGCAAAACGATTTTTGAAGTTCGCCGGATCTTGCTTGAGCACTTGCATGAGGTCGATTCCAGTGACCGTCTGGCCAAACGCAGTAAAAACCTGATTCGACCAGCAGTGGTTAAACTGAACAACCAGCAAGAAGATGCTAATTCACGTCTCCCGGTTGTGATCAAAAGATAAACATCAAGTGGCAGACACAAACGCAGAAAGCGGTGCTCGCTTCGTTTTCTCAAGTGTGTCGGGCATCGATGCCGGCTCTACAAATGAGTCCGCCGCATTGATGTTGGCAGCGGCCAATGAGCTTGCGTGACGCTGATCGATTTCACTCTCGCCGCTTCTTGATGCACTCACGTTGTTCTTCACCGGAGTGACACGGTTGGTCGCTCCGCTGTACTTTGACTGCTGCTCTGGGCGTGCAAAAACTTCCTCTCGTTCGACGATCGGTGTCGAGACCTCGCTTGCATCCCGTGCTGCCAACTCGCCCCGAACAACGCGAATGTTCTTGGGGGCATCAATCCCGATTCGGACGCTGTTGCCTCGGACTCGAACTAAAGTGATTTTGATATCATCACCGATCAGGATTTGTTCGTCTGCTTTCCGTGTAAGTACCAACATGGCTGTTCCTTTGCCTGCATAAGTGGGGAGGTTTGCTTGGGTCAGTCGACCCTCGCTCTTTACGGAATTCCTTCTATGCATGGTTCGTGCCAATTCGGATTTTAAAGTTTGTGTTTTTGATCGAATCGCGGAAAACGCAGAGGAATGAACCAAAACTGCGAGTCGCAAGGCAGGGAAATGCAACTCCCGTTTGTGATCCGATTCGATCCATTAGGCATCTCTTACAACGTTTTGTACAAATGTCACTACACGCGGAAATGATAGCAATCCAGCGGGTCGGTCATTGTTTCATTCGTCTTGAGGAAATCTTGGTGATTCTCTAATCTTCAGTGGTTCGTCGCACGAGATGAGTGTCTGCGTGGCATGGAGATTGCCCGTTGGTGCTTGTGTGACGAGTGAGTGCAGACCCAAAACCGGTTCAAAGGAGTGACCGTGATGCCATTGCAATTTGCTCGAATCCAACCCTGCCTGAAATCAGCGCGGTTCTGGTTGGTTGTGTTCTCGATGACCATCTTTGCTGCTGCGATGCCAGGGCGGGTAGAAGGTCAGGAAAGTAATAACGTGGTCGCTGTTGCGAACGCTGAGCCAATCACTCGCAAGACATTGGCGGATGAAGCGGTGAAGCGTTACGGGGGCGATGTCCTTGACAACATGGTGAATCGCCAGCTGATCATGCAGGAGTGTGTGAATCGTGGTGTTGAGGTCACCAATGAGGAAGTGAGTGAAGAGATCCGCCGCTTGGCAGCCAAGTTTGGCCTGTCGTTGGAAAGTTACTTGCAGTTGTTGCAGGAAGAGCGGGACATCACGCCGGGCCAGTACAGTCGTGAAATCGTTTGGCCGATGCTTGCTTTGCGAGGTTTGGTCGCGGACAAAGTGCAGGTCAGTGAAAACGAATTCAACCAGGCATACGTCGCGCAGTTTGGCGAGGCCGTAAAATGCCGGCTGATCATGGTTGCGGAACGAGCCCGCGCGTTGGAGTTGAATCAACAGGCAAAAGCAGCTCCAGAGCAGTTTGCTAATCTTGCCAAAAAGTTCAGTGAGGATGAGGCGAGTGCCAGCGTGGGTGGTCTGATCCCACCGATTCGAAGATACAGTGGAGACACGCGTTTGGAGAATGCTGCGTTCGGTTTGCAAACCGGTGATGTTTCCGACATCTTGCAGCTTGGCGATCAATGGATCTTTCTGCAGGCTGTTCGTCGGATTCCCGCGTCACAACCAAGTCCCCAAGCATTGCCTGCGATTCGAGAGCAGATCTCTGATCGGATTCGTGATGAAAAGATGCGTGGTGCATCGGCCGAGTTATTCACCGGACTTCAAAGAGAAGCAAAAGTGGTGCAAGTCCTTGGAAACCCTGAGTTGAGTAAGCAGTACCCGGGCGTTGCAGCCGTCATCAACGGTGAGAAGCTGATGGTTTCGCTGGTGGCAGGCGAATGCATCAAGCGACATGGGCCTGCCGTGCTTGATGGTGAAATCAATCGCACTCTATTGCGTCAGGCACTAAGAACCGCAAAGAAGCAAGTGACGCAGCAGGACTTGGACACAGAGATCGCACGAGCGGCAATTCGTTACGGTTACGTGACGAGTGAAGGCCAGGCAGATGTAGCGGCCTGGCTTGGGTCAGTCACGGAATCAGGTGAAACTACAGCAGAGGTTTACGTTGCAGATGCGGTTTGGCCGAGTGTTGCACTACAGAAATTGGTCGAAGACGAGGTCGTGTTGACGGAAGATGATCTGCAACGCGGTTTTGCCTCGGCTTATGGACCACGCGTGGAAGTCCTTGCCATTGTTCTTTCTGATCAACGAAGCGCTCAGAAGTTGTGGGAGATGGCTCGCGACAATCCGACTGATGAATTCTTTGGAAGGCTTGCTGAACAATACAGTGTTGAGCCTGTGTCATCGAGCAACCTCGGCAAAGTTCCGCCCATCCGAAAATTTGGCGGCCAGCCCGCTATTGAAAAGGAAGCGTTCGGATTGAAGCCAGGTGAACTCAGTGGAATCATTGCTACCGGTGGCAAATACTTGATCCTGCGATGCCAAGGTTTCACCAAGCCAGTTGTCACGGACCCTGCCGTGGTTCGAGATGAGCTGGTTCGTGACCTCACCGAACAGACACGCACTAAGGCTATGTCTGATCGCTTTGAAAAGATCATCGATGGATCTGAAGTTGATAACTTTCTGGAAGTGGCTAAGGCCAGAACTCCCAAGGTTGCAGCACGTCCTTAGATAAAGCTTTGGCTCCAAAGAAAACGCAAAAAAAGAAAGCCCGACCATGAAGGTCGGGCTTTTTTTGTAAATTCAGGACCAACTTCCATAGCACTCGCCTGGGTGACGAGCTGAAACTCAGGTAATGATTGCATGGAGCGGTCACTGGTGCCATGCCGGGCGATGCGGCGTGTTCGAAGAACTGGGGGCAATGTCTGATCATCCAGTGTGATTCAAAAGGTTGATCTCGGATCGTGTATCTGCTGTCGTAGCGTGAGCAGGGGATAGCTGCACACTCGGGAAAAGCTTGAGTCAGGGCGTGCTCGGCATTCCATAGGAACAAGTCGAGTGTGCGGTTTACGCTATGATGGCGGGCGCGATCGTGCTTCGTTTACAGCGTTAAAGGATGTTCCCTCTGCATCTTCAGCACTGTTGAGCACTGGGCCTGTTGAATGAAACGTCAACGATTCGGTCAAAAGCGAAAAGCTGGGGAAACGTCTATGTCTAGCTGTGAATTGTCGATCAAGCTAAATCGCTCAAAGCGATCGTATTTGCCTGGTGAAATGGTCGAGGGGGTAGTGCGAGTTGTTGCGAAACGTGATGTGTCATGTTCAGGTTTGATTTTGACGTCGGTGTGGAAGACTCACGGTCGTGGTAACGTGGAGAGTGAAGAATTAAATAAGACGAAATTGTTTGCAGGCACTTGGTCTGCTGGTTCTGTTCACGAATATGAATTTTCGGTGCCTGCGGGTTGTTGGCCACCTTCTTATGACGGGAAAGTCGTTTCCTTTGGCCATTACATAAACGTGAAAGCTGAGATTCCTTGGGGGCGGGATCCACACAAGTCATGTCCGTATCGGGTGAAACCAAGAAGGTTGCAGCAGCAGGAGGAAGTCGTCGAATATGAATCGAAACCAAAGTCTACAACCAGTCTGCCGGTCTACTTGTTGAAGCAATATTGGTGGTTGCCCGTGATAGTTTTGCTGGCCGCAGCATTTGTTAGCAAGCTAGTTGCGTTCATCAAATATGGGGTGATCGAACCGGGAGATGACTTCTTTGTGGTCATGGTGCTGATCACTGTGCCTCTTGTTTCGCTGTGGCTTTTCTTCTTCCAGTTTTTGCCAACGCGTGCTTTGGGATGTCCGGAGTTGTTCATTGAGAAGGACTATCTCAGATTCGGGGGTGAAGTCAGGGGGCAGTTTCTGACGACCACACGAAAAGACTTGCCTGTCAGTTCGATGATTGCGGTGATTAAAGCAACAGAGTGTTGCAGCAGTGGCAGTGGCAGTTCTACAAAATATTATGAACATGTGATTTGTAAAGGCAGGCAAGTGTTTCAGTCGGCAACGGTTTTACGAGAAGGTAAAGCGTTGAGCTTTCCCTTTCGTTTCAAGTTGCCTGAGACGGGGCCCTGCTCCGTGCACCTCGTAAGCAACCATTTGCGTTGGGAATTGAATGTGCGGATCGATATCCCAAATTGTGCTGATTGGCAGGAGACTGTGCCCCTTTGGATTGAACCTCCGCTTCTTGCTGAGAGAAAAGCAGATTAGAAGTCCTGATTTAGGTCGGACGGAGCAGTTCTGCATCAGAAACCGAGGCAAAGACAGTCAGTGCTGCCCTCGTTGCTAAGGGCCACGCCAACACCGTTGGTACACGAGGGTGATCAGTGACATTGAGCCGTTGGGCAAAGCTGGGGCCAATTTGCCAGGTCATGTGATTACTAGGCAAAGCAGGTCGTGTCGGGGCGGTGTTGAGCAGGGAAAAGGAATTGTGTTCAAGCGTATTTCAGGAATGGACCGCTTTCGCTGGTTGGCGGTGCAGATCTAACGTGACGAAGACTGGATGGGCCGACGCGTGGAATAGGCGACTTCGTTTTCCAGTTCTTGTTGAAGTGGCGAAAAACGGTTCCTGTTGCAGCTTTAGACGGGCGGGTATGTCACTTTTTGCAGAATCGAGCTAGGCTAGTGAGTGCTGTGATTGTGAAACAGCCATGGGGAAAAGCAATTCCACCGTCAGCTGAGGTGGAATCGTTGGAAGCATCTCCGAAACATTTTTTTGAATGCGATAATTTGACCATGAGTGAATCGTTCGATATCGATGCACCCAATATCGACGCACCTGCGATCGATATGCCCACGACTGACCCGGTTCCTGAGCCGTTCGAGGTGCACTTTGCATCTCGAGTTGATCGTCTGCCCCCCTACATGTTTGGCAGGATTAACAATTCGCTGTACCAGAAGCGAAGGGCTGGTGATGATGTCATCGACTTGGGGATGGGGAATCCATCCG
>JBPCVE010000101.1:0-7132 GCA_051010795.1 Rubripirellula sp. | reverse complement strand
ATTACTTGTTTGTCAACTCCCCCAGGCTTTTCGCAGACTTCCACGCCCTTCATTCTCTTAACGCCAAGGCATCCCCCATGCGCCCTTAGTAGATTGGTCATCGAAATCCCGAACTCCGAGCAAGCTTCTCAAAGGCTCTGCCATATCCGGAGACATAACAAAACAACTTCAAAACCGATTCAGACTTCATTCATTCGAAAAGTAATCCACTTAACGATATCACATGTAAGTTGACTTTCCTTTGAGCACTTGCCACAAGGACAAGACTCGCCAGTCGGCCAACTTCAAAGAATCCTATTCAGAATTCATAGTCAAATCACTCTCTTCACTCTTCTCTGCGGTCACCGAAGTGAACTCAGGTCCGAGATCCGAAAAATGCGTTGACTCGCTCTTTGAACTTAATTGAGTCGCCAGCCTGATTCCGTAAGCCTTCATTCCTGCAAGCAGGAAATTGAGCCAACTGATCAAGCGTGGTGCTCTTTCAGATGCCAACTACCAAACAACCAAATTGTCAAAAATCAGTTCCTCAGTCTGGAGCAGTGCTCCGCGTCGAGGGACGCTGCTTGTGGGCAGCCGCTCGATGCCAATGTCTTTGGCGTCAGGCGGTTGGCCGCAAGTGAGGGGCGAAAGATACCGGTGAGGTGTTCTCTCGTCAACCGAGGTTTGGAGGGTTTCAGGAAATAATTTCCAAAGCCTCTTTGCCTCGCAAGATCATTGGAATTTTGCATGTTTGCCGCTTCCTTGCAAGGAGGGAAAACACTGAAGGCCAAGATTAAAAGAGAACTTTCATCCAAGAAGGTTCGACTTTTGCACGGATGGCTTCCGTTCCAAATCTCTCGTCAGCCTATTGGGCTGACCCAGTCGACTGTAATCGTGACTGAATCATTTCAAATCGGCTCAAGACCACGAGGGTCTTGAATCAATCAAGGACGCGAATCCCTGATCTTTCAAAGTGGAGGTGGACGGACTTGAACCGACGACCCTCTGCTTGCAAAGCAGATGCTCTCCCAACTGAGCTACACCCCCTTTAGGGATTGGAAGTTTGAGTGATCCGAATCGTTTTGACAAGGCGTCAAACGCGAACCTTTCAAGACTTCCATTAGTGGGCGTGCCAGAATTCGAATCTGGGACCTCGTCGTTATCAGCGACGCGCTCTAACCAACTGAGCTACACGCCCTTGTCCGACCTCAGTCACTCGCAGCATTGCTGCTGCTTCTCTGACTTTTGGTCGAGGGAAGCGGCAAAGTGTACGGAAACTCGATTGCCTGTCAAAGGGAAGAAACCCCATGTTGTGGACAGAATCGACGATTTCTTTGACGCAGCCCGCGACTTTGCGGTTCGCTTTCGCGTTTTCGATTTTGCGGATTTTCACTTTTGGGGGATCACAACAACCTGCAGTTGTGGCGGGTCAAACTAATAAAGCGAGCCGTCGAGATGCGTTTTAATCCGTGTTTTGCAGGATGCCAGTATTCAAGGCGGCCTTCTCTCTATCCGTCTTCTATTGGCATAAAATCGACATTTCCACGCTCGCCACCGTCAGTCACACTACGTCACCGACTCCGAGGACGCTCAGGACTGCTGTTGGGCCCACGGGCGGTCGTGGTGAATATTTTCTCGTACCGAAATTCATGGAATTAATCGAATGCTGGATCGTTTGCAACACGCTTCGCCCATTTTGGCTATCGGACTGGTGCTCGGGTTAGCCACTGCGGTCGATGCTGCGGCCCCGACTCCTGAAAATGCTCTGGCCCTCAAGCCCGTTCAAGCAGGGGTGGATTACGAAAAAGTTGCGTCAGAAAAGCAGGCGGAATGCAAAGTCATTGATATCGACCGGAACGACTGGTCTGGCTGGGAAGTGATCGCCAAAGACGGGACTTTGTTAAGGCGATTTGCTGATACCAATGGTGATCAGCAAATCGATTTGTGGTGCTATTTCAAGTTCGGAGTCGAGGTGTACCGCGACATCGACAAGAATTTCAACGGTAAAACCGACGAATATCGCTGGTTGGCTACAGGCGGAACCCGTTGGGGGTTGGACCAAGATGAAGATGGTTTGATCGATGTCTGGAAGCAAATCTCGGCCGAAGAGGTGACCGCTGAAGTGGTCGCAGCTTTGCGTGAAAGGGACGCAGATCGGTTTGCACCACTCGTGATTAGCGAAAGCGAGGTTGGTTCACTTGGGCTAGGAGATGCCAAGAGGAAGCAGATCTTGGCACTTGCGACCGCAGCAGCACGAGGTTTTGGCGATCTCGCCAAGGAGCAGGAGGTTGTTGCAACCGATGCTGCTTGGGTGCAGTTCGCAGCAGGTACGCCCGGCGTGGTGCCCGCTGGCACTGAGGAGTCGACGCGTGATCTGATTGTCTACGAAAATGCAGTGGCGATGTTTGAGCAGGCGAGTGGCGGCGGGCAGTTCATGGTCGGGACGCTCGTGCAGGTTGGACCCGCAACCTGGCGAGTGGTTAGTTTGCCGATACTTGGCGAAGACAGTGTGCCATTGGCTGGGGCCGGAGGAAACTTCTTCGCACCTGACACGGCGACCGCCAATGCCGTGATGGACAACGCGGGTTCAGCCCAGAAAACGCAGGATTTAGTCGCCAAGCTGGAGGCGATCGATACGCAACTGATCGCCGCCAAAGACGCCGCGGCGATTGCCAAACTGCACGAGGCGAGAGCTGGAGTCGTTGAGAAACTGATTGGTGTCTCGACCACGAACGAGGACCGTGAAATATGGTTCCGGCAGCTCGTGGACACGCTTAGCGTGAGCTCTCAAACAAACGCTTATCCAGGAGGGTTGGACCGTTTGAAGACGGTATCACAGCGATTTGCCGGCGATGATCAAAGTCTCAGCGCGTATGCTGACTATCAGGCAATCAGTGCGGAATACATGGCTCGTCAGACCCCGAATGCTGATTTTGCCAAGGTTCAAGAGTGGTACATCAGTGCGTTGGGACGCTTCGTTGAACGCTACCCACGCGTTCCCGAGGCAGCACAGGCATGGCTGAATTTGGCTCTCAGTAAAGAATTTGAAGACAAAGACAGCGAGGCTTTGGCCTACTACAAGAAAGTTGTCAGCCTGTTTCCTGGGGCTGATTCAGGCGAAATGGCCGCCGGTGCTGTTCGGCGACTCGAGTCCGTTGGGCAGCAAGTCGAGCTTCAGGGGACCACGATCAAAGGCAAGTCGTTCAAACTGTCGAATCTCCGTGGCAAACCCGTGGTGGTTCATTACTGGGCGACCTGGTGCGAACCGTGCAAGCAGGACATGAAGCAGTTGCGTCGTCTGCTGGCGTCTTACCAACAAGCCGGTCTGCAGGTGGTCGGGATCAATGTCGACCGGAATAAAGGTGACGCTGAACGGTATTTGCAGCAAACGCAGGTGCCTTGGATGCAGCTCTACGAAGCCGGTGGGCTCGAGGGGAGTCGGCTTGCGAGAGAGTTTGGTGTCCAAACCCTACCGACCATGATGCTCATTGATCCGAGTGGCAAGATGGTGCGTCACAATGTGCGAGCCGCGGAATTGCAATCCGAGTTAGAGCGAATCAGGCAGGGCGGTAAATGAGCCACTTTGCGGAATGCAGCAGCTTGCCTCGGTCGCTTCTCGCGTTTTGTAACTGTCGATAGCCACCAAGAACCCGTGATTGGTGCCAGTGGGCACGGGGAGGGCTTCGTCCGCGGTTCCTGCACTCTGACTGGCCTGCAGTCTGTGATGTGGCCTGCAGTCTGTGTTGTGGCCTGCAGTCTGTGTTGGACGGAGGATTTACCATTACAACTGGCTTGCAATGCTCAAACGGGCTGGACAGCCTAAGCAGGCTCTGCTGGCCGACATTTTATCTCGATAATCCACCAAGTGTCCAAGTGTTTTCGGGACTTGGTTGTCGTGTTTGGCTGCGTTTTTCCGAAACGCGGCGGCGATCTTGATGCGGCTTCGTTGGGACTCTGATTTTCACATTTCGCTCGAAATCCCGCTGAGAGCCTCGTTTCCCTTGGCATCGCATTATTTGCTGCTGTCGCTAACCCTTTTTCGTCTCGGAGCATGCTGATTTTGATAGGTCAGAAAAGGTTTCGCGCGTTGGCTACATGTCCACTGGTTCTGTGTAAACTAATGGGCCTTATCTAGCAGCGCGTTGTTT
The DNA here is from genome assembly GCA_051010795.1 of Rubripirellula sp. GTDB lineage: Bacteria > Planctomycetota > Planctomycetia > Pirellulales > Pirellulaceae > Rubripirellula. The sequence goes on along the minus strand of JBPCVE010000101.1, from coordinate 3,005 downwards.
CGCGCTGCTGTGGCGTGGTCGATTGGGGCAGTCGGCTGCAAGTTGGTTCTCATCCGTCCCCGCTCGGCTTTTTTTGACGCAGGTCATCAGCTGCAGTCGAGCCTTATCTGTTGGTGTCATCAGACCATGGCAAAGCGAAACGATTTGAAGAAACGCCTCAAGGCCGCAGATCGCCGCCGAAATCGGCGGCAGGCAACCCAAGGCTCGGCAACCCAAGGCTCGGCAAGCCAAGGCTCGGCAAGCCAGAGTTCGGCAATCAAAACGACTCCAAGCCAACCGTCGGTCAGCCCATCGGACATGATTGTCGAACGTCTGATGTCTTACGTCTGTGAGGATAAGTCGCCATCGGACATTGTGGCAACAGTCGCGTTGAAAGCTTGTTCACGCGGCGATTTGCCTAGCAAGGAGCCCGCTCGCACCTTAGCAATCAAGATTCAACAAGTGGCAAGTCAGCCAGGCGTTTCCGCACGTGCTTACCGAGTAGCGCTCAAGGATCTCATTGAAGCCGCGGCGCTGCACGAGGGAAACCAGAAGGAGACCCCCGACGCGTTTCTTGCTTACCTGTCGATCTTGGCAGGCAGCGTTTAGCCAAAGGCATCTGCCCCGCAGAAGAGTTCACCCTTGTGCTCTGATAAGACGCGTGATTGGCAGCCTCGTACCTCACCGAGGCAAGGTTGACTGAATCAGATATCCGCGGCACGGGTGACTGATTCTGATTTGACGCGGCTAGGCCGTAACCACGACCTTAGCTCCATCGTGCCAGCTTCACTGTGCCAGCTTCACTGTGCCAGCTTCACTGTGCCGTGGCGAGCCACGGCAGGCAGCGGTAGCAAGGCTATCACGCAATCAGCTTTCGGAGGGTTGTTTTCGCAGTTGAAGCCACTCGCTGTGGAATGAGCCTTCTTTGTCGACTCGACGGTACGTGTGTGCGCCAAAGTAGTCACGCTGAGCCTGCAGCAGGTTGGCAGGTAGGCGAGCGAGTCGGTAGCCATCGTAGTAGCACAGGGCAGTGCTGAAGGCTGGAACGGGGATTCCCAGCACGGAGGCGGCGGCAACAACGGCACGCCATGACTCTTGGGCGTTCTCAACGGCTTCCTCGAAAAACGGTGCCAGAAGCAGGTTTTCGAGATTGGGGTCCGTGTCGAAGGCTTCCTTGATCCGGTCGAGGAATTGAGCGCGGATGATGCAACCTCCTCGCCACAGCAGGGCTGCGTTTCCATAGTCGAGATCCCAGTCGTGCTCAGTGGACGCGGCCTGGAGCTGAACAAATCCCTGTGCGTAACTAACGATTTTGGAGGCATAAAGGGCTTGGCGGACAGCTTCGATGAAAGCCTCGCGATCGCCGACGAGGCTGCGGGCGACCGCTGACATATCTGGATTGGAGGTCTCGGCTGGGCCTTTGAGTTTTTCGCTGGCTCGGACACGAGCCTCCTTTTGAGCCGACAGACCGCGTGCGAAGACAGCTGTGGTCACCAAAGTACTGGGGACGCCCAAGTCCAGTGCGAGCTGGCTCATCCACTTTCCGGTACCTTTGGCGCCGGCGATGTCGAGGATCTTGTCGACAAGGAAGCCGTCGGTGTCCTGGTCGTCTTTGACGCTGAAAATATCGCGGGAGATTTCGATCAGGTAACTTTGTAAATCACCTTGGTTCCATTTTTCAAAGACGTCGTATAGCTCATCGTTATTGAGGCCACCGAGCTCGTGGAGCAATTGGTAAGCTTCGCAGATCAGCTGCATGTCACCGTATTCGATGCCATTGTGAACCATTTTGACGTAGTGACCGGCACCGCGGGGGCCTACCCACTCGCAGCATGGAATGTCGTCATTTGGCCCTACCTTCGCGGCGATCGCCTGAAACATCTCCTTGACCTCAGGCCACGCTTCCTTGGTGCCACCGGGCATCAGGCTTGGACCTTTGAGGGCCCCTTCTTCACCTCCTGAAACTCCGCAGCCGATGAACTGTAGACCTGCTTCTTCGACGCGTTTGGTTCGCCGTTCGGTGTCTGCGTAATGAGTATTGCCACCATCGATGATGATGTCGCCGGGCTCGCAAAGTGGGATGAGTGACTCAATGATGGCGTCCACAGCGGGCCCCGCTTTCACCAGCAACATGAGCTTGCGGGGACGCTTGACTGATTTGACAAACTCTTCGATCGAGTGCGTGCCCACAAAGTTTTTACCGGCTGCCCTGCCCTTGATCAGGTCGTCCACTTTCTCCGTCGTGCGGTTGTACACGGCGACTTTGTAGCCGCGGCTTTCCACGTTCAGTGCGAGGTTCTCACCCATGACAGCCAAACCAATCAGACCAAAATCACAGTCGCCACTCATCGTTATTCCAAGCGTTTCTAGGTATTCGGGGTAGATGCCTCGATTCTAGGCTCTGCTGAAAAAACGAAAAGGCCATGCCCGCAGGAAGCGTTCCATGCGTCGAATCCCCCGGTTGTGCTGGGAAAGTAGGGTGCTTGGCACCCTGCTCGGGACGAGTTGGGCCTATCGACCGTTGGCCGTTCGTGTTTTCATGGATATTCCGAATGCCGTGATTGGGTGGAGGGGGATAGGTTTGCGGCATTCCGTTGCGGTTCAAGCGAGATTAATCGGGAGAGAGTTGCTTGCCCGGCGGTGACTATGGGCTACCTTTCCACGTTGACTCTCCGTTTCAAGGCGTTCTGTTGCCCAATTGGGTGAGGTGAAGGCTGGTTCGGCGTTTGTCGGCACACTGATTGCACTGTTGATCAGACGGGTTTTCGATGCTCATTTGCGATTCGGGTAAAAATTCCATCCATCTGGAAGGGTTTCGCGTCGCAGGGGGAACAAAGAACGCCCAATATAAGCGGCACGACCGGAAGAATTTGGCTATTTTGCCACTCTGATCGTTTCACTACCCATGAGTTTGTTGATAGACCGAGTGGCTCCGACTATCGTCAGAGTAGTACTGCGTAGACGCTGCGCGGGCACTCATCTTCACCGTTCAAGCCAAGCACGGCCCACTGATGACCAATTTTAAA
>JBPCVE010000100.1:0-9652 GCA_051010795.1 Rubripirellula sp. | reverse complement strand
GCCAAACATCTTCAAATGCCTGAGTCATGGTGTGATCCAATTCCTGCCGCACCCGGTCAAGCGTCCATCGGTAGTGCTGGCGATTTTGCACCCACTCAAAATAGCTGACGGTCACACCACCCGCATTCGCCAGGATGTCTGGCAACACCGTGACTCCTCGCTCAGCGAGGATTTTATCGGCGATAGGATAAATTGGACCGTTAGCAGCTTCAACAATCACTTTTGCCTTGATTTGATCCACATTATCGGCCGTAATCACCCCTCCAAGTGCCGCCGGAATGAGCACCTCTACATCGTCTAGGTACAGCAAAGCATCGATCGGCAGATGCTCGCACTCGTTGTACCCCTCAAGCAAGCCTTGCGGGTGCTCGATTTGGTGATGCAGAATCGCAGCGATGTCCAATCCATCTGGATGATAATAAGTCCCAGTAATGTCACTGACGGCAACGATAGGGAACTCTGACTCATGAAGGTATTTGGCGGCATGGGTTCCAACATTGCCAAAGCCCTGAATTGCAGTTTTGGCTCGAGTTGGTTCCAAACCCAACCGCTTTGACAACTTGAACGTCAGCGATCCGACACCACGACCAGTCGCTTCCTCACGACCTTTGGCTCCGTACTCCTCAACCGGTTTTCCTGTAATCACCGATGGGTTGAAACCGTGGTACTTTTCCCATTGATTGCGAAACCAAGCCATCACCCGATGGTCAGTACCCATATCCGGCGCAGGGATGTCAGTATCAGGCCCCACGATGTCGTGGATTTGGTCGACGAACGCGCGAGTCAAGCGTTCCACCTCACGTTGACTGAGTTCGGAAGGATCGACACCGATGCCACCCTTGGCTCCACCATAAGGCAGATTCACAACAGCCGTCTTCCAAGTCATCAAACTGGCGAGTGCTCGAACCTCATCCAGATCGACCTCAGGGTGGTATCGCAAACCACCTTTCATCGGACCACGATAATGATCGTGTTGAACGCGAAATCCAACGTAATTTGCCAACTGCCCATCGTCACGTTCAATCGTCACCTGAACCTGCACCTCTCGATGCGGCATCAACAACGCTTCACGCAGTCGTGCGTCGATTTCCAAGTGCTCAGCGGCAACGTCAAAGAATTGCTGAATTGCTTCAAAGGCTCGCATGGGTATTTCCAACAGCCATAGGTTCTAAAAACAAGAGGATAACACGCAGATGCTCGATCACGCACCGGTGACATTACAATTTAGTATCACCTGAACCCGTTCATTGGTTCACGAATTGATCCATGAATTAGCAAGATCTTTAGGTCAGGTGCATGATTCCCACAACAGGGTGAAATGCACCAACTGGCAGGAAAATCAGGCAGATCTACGTTGAAAGAACTCAACGTGGGCTGATGCCAAGGCAATCCATGAATTGATTTCCGAGCTCCGCGGATAGATCGGGTCCACCTTGTTGTGCTGAAATCCTTTGACCTCCTGATCCGCAACGACTTTCCTGACCGCCCGATGGATCGAACTGCGTGGAGCCTGTGCAATGGACTCAGCACTCGTATACCCAGCAGCGACCAACAACGTTGAAGCTTGCTCCCCCAAACCCTTGACTTTCACCATCAAGGCGACCTGACTTTGCCAGCGGGTGAGGGTTTTAGCTGTCACCCCGTCGAGCCTCATCTGTTGTGCGAGTTCAAAAGGTGAATCGTGAAGAAGATCCTCCAGTCGCTCAACGCCCACCTCGACCATGCGTTGTGCAGCATCGGCCCGGATAAACGGAGCAGCAAAAACCGAATCTGTTGCTGAAAGTTCATGAACCGCTTTCAGCTCATCCGCAGATCGCCCTGTCGGCCTCCGTTCACTTTGGTCCGCACGACCAGTCCAATTCACCGCAAGCTTCGTATCGCCATCGAGTTGCGGTGGCCGCCATTCTTTTTCAGATTGATAGATATCAGCGACGCGGTGCACAATATCGATCTCTGCTGGAATCTGACGCACCAGTTTCCCCTCAGTTGCATACTCATCGATCATGGAGATGATCTCTTGTTGCCCCCTGCGTGAATCCACCGACTGTTGTACCAACCCGAAAGGTGCTCGACACGCTGACGAGAGCATCGAGGGTAAAACCAGATGCAACGGGATCTTTTTTTCTCGGTCATGCTCTGCTTGTTGGGCTGCCCGCTCCAACACTCGCGCCCAGCCAGTGATCGCCAGCCCAAATAGTTCAGCGAGTGAATTTTTGGCCTCCAAATTTAAACCTGCTCGCGGATTCTCAACCGCGTTCATCAGATCGTATTGATCAAGCAGAACACCGAATTTTCGGTTCGCATATTGTGATCCATGCAACATCGATTCACCCAGCCAACTAACGCGATTGGATAGCTGAAAGATCACTTCCATCTCGCTGCCACGCCAAAGTTGGTAGATCTCAGAGTAGGCTCGATAAATGCTCTGTTCGATCGGGCGGTGCAGAACCTTTTCCAGCGCAGAATGCTCGGTGTGCAAGGGCTGGAAAGGGTCGGTGAAATAGTGGCTCAGAACACCTGCGGCATGAGCAGCATCAGAGAAGCGGTTGGTCCGTAGGTAACGCTGCATCCGGTCGTACCACTTGTGCGCCATGCGTGGTGCACCACCCCAATAACCATCTTTGACGTGTATCACATGATTCTGGTAGTCGCGAAAACGAGTATCAGGATCTGTCGCCCCCAGCAGATAGCGTCGATGATGCCGGAGCAGGACTCTCACCAAACGCTGGCCAGCAGGCGTCTGGACAAGCGGTAAAGCATCCAGCGCAAAGTAGTGGTGCGTACTGCTGCAATGCACTCTTTGTAAAAACGACAGCAGTGATTTTTGTAAAAACATGATCGACGGCTACTGCTTCCCTGCGGATACGACGTACGCGATCGGCGGATTGTGGACGGTCTGCCACGCCACCGTAGTGTGCCTACCAAACGAGATTAATAGCAAGATTGATTGTTGCCGAAAATCAGGGAATGCCAATTCACACCCGAGCCCAACACGCTGATAAGCGAGAATTCACCTCGGCTTTTGACGCACAATCTTGCGTGTAGCAGATACGAGCTCAGCAACCTCAGCAGGGCGTGGGTCGGGCGCAACCTGAGTGTAATAATCATCATCAATCCCCAAGATCTGCCTGCGTTCCCGCAGGATTTCTGGATCCATATCGAGAAAGGTTCCAGACAATTCGAAGTCGCGATCCCAAAGAATCGCGTCGGCCAGATAGTCGATCACATGCTCCCACTGGTGCAGATCGCCGGAAGCCTCCAGGGGTAATTCGTCCAAGTACTCGAAGTCACCTTCCGAAATAGTGACCGAGTGAAATGCAGAGGCTACAAGATGCCGCCAACCTGGTCGCTCAACCCATCTGGCATGTTCCGTTGACTGCGGAAAATCAACCTCGATTGCCACGTGATCGCGAACGTCTTTGAAGATGGCGGCAATCGTCGCTTCAAGCGGCGCGGAAAGCCGTGGGGCGTCACCCATGTCAGTGAGCAAATGAGTTGCCGCGTCATGCAGCAAAGCGATTCGCTGCGATGGGGTAAGCTGATCAAAGACTGCGATTCCGGACTCGCAAATGACACCGCCCGCGGGATCATCATCCATGTGCAAAGAAAGCACATCTACCATCGTATCGATGGCTTCACGTATCAAGGTTGCTTCATCACCTTGAAGTGTTCGATCTCCACGACTCGTGTGCCACATTGCAACGTGTCTCCCCAGCCATCCCTGTCTCGTCTGCAAATTCAATATTACTGCCGCAGTTTCAGCCTGCAGAAGCAAGACGCAATCGCATCTTGTGTGCGGGCCATAATAACGAAGACACGCCCCAAGTTTGATGCTGGAAACCGATTTTCGGCGACTTTACCAAAACCACGTTAACTGCTTGCCCTGCAACGACTAAGGGCGTGCAACGGCCGTCGGAGCAGAAAAAGGGTCGCTATTTTCTCGCCGCAACGACCGCGTACGCGGGCGTCGCGGTGACGATTCCGCCGAATCGGTTTGGTCAAAATGAACGTCCATTTGGGGGAACGGAATTGAAATCCCCACAGAATCCAAATTCTGCTTCACTGCTCCAAGTAAACACTCCTGAGCTGGCCAATAATCAGAGACCGCGACCCAGACACGAACTTTCCACTCCACAGCACTGTCTCCCAAACCAGCCAGAATGACCGCCGTTCCGCGTCCTTCCCCCGATATGGTTTGAGACTTTAAAGCATCCGCAGCTCTTTGTAGTGCCGAACGCGTCTCCGACAAATCTGCGTTGTAATCCACCCCCACCACGACTTCGATTCGCCGATGGGGATGAAAGGAAACATTTTCGATCGTGCCCGCCGAAATTGCTCCGTTGGGCACAATGATCCGCCGATTGTCAGCCGTATCGATGGTTGTGTTGAACAGATCAATTTCATTCACTTTTCCGGTGACTCCACCAGCAGTGATGACGTCACCCACTTTGAATGGACGGAACACCAACATCAGCACGCCTGCGGCAAAATTACTGAGTGTTCCCTGGAATGCCAGACCCACAGCAAAGCCTGTGGCAGCCAGCATCGCAGCCAAACCTCCGAGAGGCGCTCCCAACTTGGAAAGCACGGCTGCAGCAATACTGCCCAGCACACAATAAAAGATCAACTTCCCGACAAACTTGCCAAGGGTCTCGTCGACACGACGACAAATCGGCCGGCTAATCAACTTGGACAGATACTGAGCAATCAGATACCCAAGAAAGACAACAGCCAACCCCGCGGCTGCATACATAAGTGCCGGTCCGAGGTGCTGGGTGGCATAATTCTTCAAACCCGAAAAATCACCTTCACCGAGTTGCAAAATAGCTGCCTCGGTTGCCATCGCAATTCCACCATCGATCACTTCAGCCTGCTGGGTCACGCCGAGATCCTTTCCTGTATCTCACATGAGGCACGCGCGCCACCGAATGGTGCACCGCAGTTTCGTGCCATCAACTCAACTCACCTATAGGGCAGTTGGCTGGTCACCGTAAAGACTAGACACACGCAATTCGTGACTCGCTCAGGAACTCTCTTTGCGTGAAACTAGTTTGAGATAATCGGCAGATCGCTGTGCTTACTACCAGCCACCCCCGAGCTAGGCACCTCAACCGCATCAGGATCTTCGTACTGTGAAACATCAAAATGCTTTGAATAGGTTCCAAAGTCATTGAACGCGTATTTCTTTGCCCAGCGATAAACAAAGCTTCTTTCCGGTATTTCGTCACCTGGCTGAAACTGACTTCTCCTGGGGGTCACTTTTTTCAGTTCGTCGATCACCTCGGCGCGGACCGTCGTATCACGAGCGTTGTGCTTCTCAGCCAATTCAATCAACAGGTCCGGACGTTCCATGATCACACATCCCCGCGTGTGCTGCGCTGTCAACTCGCGAAAATCACGCAGAAATGACGACTCATTCATGGTTTGAGCCAGTGGTTTTTCGTCGTGGATGGAATCTGTTGCGAGCTGGATGACTGGGCAAGGTTCAATGTCGCCCCACGGTCCAACGTGATGAGTGAATCCTGTGGCTGCCGGGCAGAGTGCGTTTCCTGCGTCATCATGATAAGCGTCGATCACGATGATTGGCTTCGTGGCACGGGTATCAACAACGAACTGCCTCACACGCCGCTGTTCCTCACTGGATAATGCCAGCTGCGGATTGGGCTCAGGCCCAACTGGACGATAGATGTGATACCAACAGTACATGACCCCCATCTCAATCAGACGATCGACCCAAGCATTGTCAACAAGGTCATCAATGTTGCTTTTGCACACGCTGGTACATACACCAACCAGCAGTTTGTTGCGAAGCGCAGCTTCCAGCCCTTGCATCGTGTGATTCAATACCTCGGCACGACCACGTCGAGAATCACTGATAATTTCAGTGCCTTCCACGCTAATGAGCGGCGTAACGTTACCGAGGCGACGTAGTTCAGCAGCAACCTCGTCGGTAATGAAATGTCCATTCGTGAACACCTGAAAATAGACGTCCCGGTTGGCTTCAAAAATCTTCATCAGATCTTTGTGCATGAAGGGCTCACCACCAAGGATGCCAAAAAAGCTGTTGCCCATCGCCTTGGCTTCAGCGATCGTCTTATTGGCAGCATCAACTTCGATACGATTTTGCTTTGCTCCAACGTCAACCCAACAGCCTTGGCAACGCAGATTACAACTGTTGATCACTGACATGTAGAGAAACGGTGGGAAGAATTCACCTTTCTTCAATCGGCGTTTGTGTCGGTGAACACTCCACAGCCCTCGCGCACCCAAAGTCCACGCCGCTTTCCAAAGCAAACGTTTGTCAGTTTCTTTCAAGAATCTTTGAGCGAGTCGCAAGTACATGGTTGAGGCGGTTTACCCGGTTACGTGAATTCAGGAGCAGAATGCGGGTCTCAGGACTGAAATCGGCTGGCGTCAGTAAATTGACTGCAAGCTCATTGTCACGTCAGTATTACGTTGAAGGAAGTCCCAGCCTGCACAGGACGACCGAATTATGCCCTAAAAGGATGCAAATCCAGCAATGCCGTGGCAATTCAGCGAAAGTCCCTGGTACACAAGTTTCACGAAAGAGGGCACAAACGGGCGGCCTTGGATCAGTTCCCTCTGAGGCCTGCCACAGACGCTTCGGGCAAAAACCGACCCATCTTTTCAATAAAAAAACCGGCAGACCCACTGGATCCACCGGCTTTTCGAATGTGAACAAAGTTATTGATCAACTCACTTGCTGGCCTTCTTGGCTTTTTTCTCGAAGCCTTTTCCGAATGCTTTGTCGGAAAACACGAGCTTCATTCGAGCTTCATCGTCCTTGGCTGAGGCCACTTTATTTTTGCAGCCGTCGCAGCAAAACCCAACTTCGGTGCCTGCAATGTTGATCATTTTTCCGGCTTTCACTGCACCGCCACTGAAAGGGCAGCCTTTTTGGGTGTACTGCTTCGTCGCTACCAATTGGTGATTCGCGCGTTCTGCAAATTTCTTAATATTGGCTGCAAACTTGCCAGCGCAACCACCACAGCAAAAGTAGACCTTTGCATCTTTGTAATCTGCGGCTTTACCTGCGGATGCTGGCTTATTGGCTACGACGCACTGCACGTTTTTCAGATCTACATCAGCAGCCACGACCGTCGCTCCAGCGACGATACAAATAGCCAAAAACGTCATGAAGCTTTTCATACTTTGATTCTCCGGGGGGGATAGGACATATCAGGCTGCTATAGGATTTGCACGAGCATAAGCACAGCAGCATACCGAAATCAATCAGTTCGGCAGGTTTTCTTCCAAAACCATCCGTAAATAGCTACGCGACTCGGGCTGTTGCAATCCCAACTGCCCAGCAATCATCTCAATTTTGGCACGAGCTTGCTCAACATCTTCCGGATTCTCGACCATGACCTCCACCTCGACGAAGAATCCCAACCCCTGAACCTCGTCAATCACTACCCCAAATGGCCCGGTGGTATCACGAGCACAAAAGGGACGTCGTGTTTTTCTCACGGTCGCCACTTCATTAAAACCCAGATGCTCCAACAACTCGACTGTCTGAGTTCCGTCTCGATCTCCCGGGTCCAAACGCCACTCCATTTCACGCCGCGCTTTAACCGTTCCCGGTAGCTTTGGCCCTTTGTAGGTGATCATCGGAACATCCCCGATGCGGCGGATGCGAAAAGCTTCATTCGTGGTAGCAAAGTCACGGCATGGATGGTTGTAATACGTATCAGCATGATGCTCGATTGCTGCTTCAACCGCGGCACAACCGTGCAGTGCTTTTTCAAATGACTCCAAATCCTGCAGATGGTATTTTTGCTCGACTTCGTAAGTCATGATTCAATTCCTCGTTTCATCGTTCGCTGGATTGGCCGGACCTTTGCTGCGTTTGTCAGACGGTTCCAACACCAATCGCCCCAGAGGTGTTGGTGTCCCCTCGCTGGTAATCCACACGTTTTGATGTTGGTCCACTGCGACAGCTTCGACCTGCCGCCACTTGGGCAAATCAAATGCATCTGGAAGTTGCTTGAATTGTAGTGCGAGCGGTTGCCTTCGCTGCGAAGCACGAAAACGAAAAGCCTGAAGGTAATTGGTCACCCACAGATCTCCAGTGGACGCATCAAAGTCTGCCGCGGTCACCAATGGCAAGACAAGGGTGGCAATCTTGTTCGCCGTGACGGTTACGTCAAATTCTTTTTTTGATTGGCCAGGCAACGGAACAACGTAAACACCTGACTGCGGAAGAAAACTCTTGGTCAACAGCACAATCTGCTGCCTGACGCTATCGACAGCGACTGCCTCGCAATCGCGAGCCCCATCGGGATAACGTACCGTGATGCGACTAACCTTCTTCACCGTATCTGACTCACGTGGATCAGGCTCATCCAACAAGAATAAGTGAATCTTGGATCGTTGCCGATCATTGTCTCCACAATCTGCAATCAGCAATCGGGCTTTGCCACCACTTGAGAAGGTACAACAATCCTCCCAATCCTTTGAACTAACGTCCTTGAGCTTTACCTTGGCTGTACGGCGACCAGTTTTGTCATAGGCATACAACGACGCCCCATCTCCTGAATCGTTGTGAGTCCAAAAGTATCCCTCGCGGCGCAAGGAACTCGCCAACCCACTGCTTTCAGGAACACTTTTATCATCGAGATACACCTGATTGCCAGCTTGCTTTGGGGTGACCTTTTCATTTTTGGTGTTTCGCTGATTGTCTTGTCGTTGGTTGTCTTGGGGTTGGTTGTCTTGGGGTGGTACCTCGGCAACCGAACAGCCTGAGTGGCAGAACATCATCCCTACGACACAGCACCAGAACCTGAAGTGGCTGGACTGCTTTCGACCAACTAGATGCGATCCCCGCATGATGGAACCCTGTCCAGCTGCGTGGGAATCATGTGTTGGGCTATTCATGACGGTCGAACTCCAAAATCTCTTTTTCATCGAGGATCTGCGGGTTGGCCAGCCGCCGCAACAGCAACATTCAACACCGACTTCAACTGCTGGACGACTCCGACGGGATCATCGCTATCACGAATCGCTCCGGTGACTGCAATGCGATGCATTCCGCTGCGAACAACCTGATCAACATTTGTCAGGTCGATGCCACCAATCGCAAACGCAGGAACCTGAATTTCGTCAACCACCTGAGTTAAAAAATCCGTTCCCACGAATTCTGTGAAGCACTTAGTCTTACTGGAAAAGACTGGTCCGCATCCGATGTAGTCTGCCCCATCTTTTACCGCATCGCGAGCCTGTTGTATTGAATGGGTCGAGACGCCCACGAAACGATTTCCAACGATCCTTCGAGCATCAGCAACTGGCAGCTCTTCCTGTCCAACATGCACCCCGTCGGTATCCGCAGCCAACGCAAGGTCAGCACGATCATTCATGATAAAGACTTTGCCCAATCGGCGGGCAATTTCCGTACCTGCTCGTGCCCGGCTGATCAGCGTTCGATCATCAGCACTTCGATCTCGCAACTGGATAACGTCTGCCTCACCAACGAGTAGCTCTTCAACTTTTGCTTGAAAATTGGAGTGGCTGCTACCACAACTCATCAAGACATACAGACTGGACGAATGCAAACGGCAATTTTCGCTGTGAGTCACAACACGAAGCTCAATCGCTGCACACGCTGTGTAGCAGCGGTAACGGATCTGTTCCA
>JBPCVE010000099.1:0-4560 GCA_051010795.1 Rubripirellula sp. | reverse complement strand
GTAACCCAGCCAATCCCTTGCAAGTGACATCCCATGTGTCAGCGAGGAACATGAGCAAGTCACCCGTTTCCCCGCCGAGCAATTCTTTGATCTCAGCGAGATGTTCGGCGTCAATATTCTTGCTGATTGGACTCCAAAGAGACCCGTCTTCCTCGACACGGAACCATGCCAAGCCTTTTGCACCAAAGTCAGCTTTGACATATTCGGTCAGTTCATCAATTTGGCGACGTGAGTATTTGGCCGCTGCATTTTTGACAGCGATTCCACGAACGAAGCCACCCGAGTCAGCAGTTCCCCGAAAGACTCGGAATTCAGTTTTCTTTGCGATGGGAGTAACGTCGACGATCTCCATCCCGAATCGCAGGTCAGGAGCATCTGAGCCAAACCTTCGCATGGCTTCCTCAAAAGTCATGCGTGGCAATGGAGTTTCGACTTCTTTGCCAAGCACTTCTTTGGCGGTCTTGGCAACCAATCCATCAATCAATCCCATCACGTCATCGGCATCCACAAATGACATTTCCAAGTCAAGCTGCGTGAACTCGGGCTGCCGATCAGCTCTTAGATCTTCATCCCGAAAACACTTCGCAACTTGAATGTAACGGTCAAATCCAGCGACCATCAAGATCTGCTTGTAAAGCTGGGGTGACTGCGGCAGTGCGTAGAACTTTGATGGATGCACTCGACTGGGCACTAAATAATCGCGTGCGCCTTCCGGCGTACTGCGTCCGAGAATCGGTGTCTCGACATCAATGAAATCATGTTCGGCAAAGTAATCTCGCATCGTTTTGACGATCGTACTTCGCAGCACCATGGCGCGCTGCATTTCACCTCGCCGCAAGTCGAGAAAGCGATACTTGAGTCGCAAGTCTTCACCAGGCAGATCGGGCTGGCTGGGAGTGAAAGGGGGCGTTTCGCAGCTGTTCAAGACTTCGAAATGCACACTACGAACCTCAATCGCACCGGTATCGAGCTTTTCATTTGTTTTTCCTTCCAACCGATCGGTCACTGTTCCGCGTATCAGGATGACACTTTCAGCGGACACTCGTCCCGCTTCATCGATCAGATCTGCATTTGCCTCCGGCGGACCGATCACCACCTGAGTGATTCCGTATCGATCGCGCAGGTCGATAAAGACAGCGCCACCGTGGTCACGTTTGCTTTCGACCCAGCCGCACAGGGTCACTTCAGTTCCAACGTCGGTTTTGCGGAGCTGGCCGCAGGTGTGGGTGCGTAGCACGGGGGTAGAACAGTCAGTTAGTGGAAAGATGATGAATCCGGTACAACATCATATCGTGGCTCAGCCGAATCGTAAGGTTAGGTCAAAATTCACTGACATTTGAGGGTTCCAGATTCAATTCGCCAGGCAGAGTTCAGCCCCCAAGCTTCTGGGCTTCGTCGCAGCGTGCACCGCAACTTTGCGAACCACCAGACGACGCAGCACCAATCCGAGTAGCTCGCTGCAGGCCCATACCCAGCCAACTTCGGTGGCAAAATCCGTCAGGATCGCCGCTTTCCGCTTCAAATAAAGCAAGGAACACAACTGCCGTGGATTTCAACTCGCCCCAACAGCATCCTAGATTTCCCGTGGCACAAAAAAAGGGACTCCAAAATTGGAGTCCCTCGATATGATTCACGAAAACTGCATCCTGAATGGTTCCGAGTCACGGAATTCATCAGGCATCCTCGTGTTGGCTAGCTTTCGTCGCTAAGCGTGACTGGCTTGTAGCCACCTCTTGACTTGAAGTAGAACCAAATCACGATGTAACAGATCAGCATGATCAATGGGAAAATGGTCATGCTTGCGAGAGCCTTTTGCCCACTTCCATCACTGGCTGCCGCGATGTCGCTTTTCAACGCAGCCTGCTCATCGGCAGGTGTCTTGTCGACAACCAGTTCATTGACCTTGTCCATGTCCAAGGTCTTGTACTCAATAATTTCGTAGATTTTCTTCTCTTTGAGAACATCTCCTTCTGGGACGGATCCAATGTAAGGCTGGACAGCCTGAATCTCCTTGTCCGCTTGGAGTGCACCAATGTAAGGAAAGCCGAGGGTACCTACCGCCAACATGCCAATTCCTGAAATTGCATTCAGGGTCAATGCACCACCACGCGGTGTTTGCTCGGACACGATTCCCAGCATGGTTGGCCAGAAGAAAGTCTTTCCGAGAGCATACAGGGTTGCCGCTGCGAAAATGATCGCAACACCTTCTGCGAACGAGAGAGACCACAGTCCGGCAATGGCGAGGACACAGCTAACCATTAGAAGTCCAAGAGCAGACAACTTGTGCACGATTGGTCCGGCAAAGAAACGCAACACCATCATGATGAATGACGTGTAAACCAGAATCCAACCACCGTCGAACGTAACTGCATTTTGCATGATTCCCGAAATCCACCCATCGGTGCCGATCTCCGTCGTGGCGAGAGGCATCATGATGAGAATCAGGACAAACATCAGCGGGCGGCCAAGACTCTTGGTGTAGGCTCCGAAAGATACAACCATCGCCACGCCAATCCCAATGAAGAGAGCTTTGTTTCCATCGGGGAAGAAATCCATCAGTTGAAGCGTTACCAGGAAACCAACGACGGCGGCCCCCATGATACCGAACTCAGAAAGCATATCTTTGTAGCTGACTCCGGCGGCAACACGCTCCTGCTCTGGAAACTTGACATTGAGCAGCATCAAGAAGTAGACGACAGCGGGTATCGCGATGGTCGCCAGTTTGATGTTCCAATCAAAACCACTCATCGAAATGGTCAAGATCCCTGAGATAACCAAACCGCCAGGCCAGCCAGCATGCAGGATATTCAGCCACTTGGTTTTGTCTTTATCAAACATGGTCGCGACGACAGGGTTAATGAACGCCTCAACGGTTCCATTACCCAAGGCAAGAACCAGACCGCCCCAGTAGATCAACTGCTTGGCTCGTTCTGGATCTGAATCAATCGTCGACAGAGCAAAGACCCCCATCACTGCCCAGATAAACTGGCAGGAGAATGCAAAGATCATCGAAAACTTGTAACCAACCTTGTCGATAATCAGGCTGAAAATGATGATGCTCAATGCAAATGGCCAGACTTGGATTCCCTTGTATGCACCGACCTGAGCGGGGTCGAGGCCCAGTGTGCCGATAATTTCCGGGTCGTCGAGAAGAAACATTCGAGTAATGAATCCGAATGCTGTTGTAATGAGTGCAATGAAGCAGCCCCAAAACAAAAACATGTTTGCCTTGCTATCGGCCGGGCTCGCGGGTGTATCTGACATTCTTGTGTTCCCTACTAAATTAGATAAATCGGTGGAGGCGGGCTCCACAAATCCTGTTTGGATGCATGGTGAAAGGCTGGGTGAGCTTGTTGGGGTCCTTGAAGCGGTATCCCAGTACTTGATGTACTTGAACAACGCCAGCAGCATCGCCGACAAATGAACGTGCACAGCTAAAGGAGCGGCGTACGAAAATGCTGCCAAGACGCTCAAAACGCGTCAAGAATCCGAAACAACTTCTCTGGTGAAAGAAAACGTAATTCCCCGACGCTTCCAGTGCCACTGTCATGCCCCCTATACTTCCTTTAATAATGGAAAATAACCCAACCGGACCTTTCAAACTTTTACCTTCCTCGGAGACAAATAGATGCGTTCCTTCCTGACTCTCGCCTTGGCTTTTGGAGTTCTCACGACCATGGCAACCGCCGACGAACACGAATGTGCCCTGAATTTCAAGGCAAAAACCATCGACGGCAAGACTGTCGACCTTGAAGATTACGAGGGAAATGTCGTCCTCGTGGTCAACACAGCCAGTCAATGTGGGCTAACCCCGCAATATGCGGGACTTGAGAAGCTTTACGCCGAGTACAAGGATGACGGACTCGTCATTTTGGGATTCCCCTGCAACCAATTCGGGCGACAAGAGCCCGGCAGCGATGCCGATATCAAGCAATTTTGCACGGCAAAATACAAAGTGACCTTTCCAATGTTCAGCAAAATCGACGTCAATGGCGACGATGCCGCACCCATCTACAAATACTTGACCAGTAAAGATGCCAAACCGGCCGGAAAAGGCAACGTTAGCTGGAACTTTGAGAAGTTCCTGATCGACCGCGAAGGTAACTTGGTGAATCGTTTCGCTCCGCGGACCCGTCCGGAAGACGCCGATCTGGTCAAGCAAATCAAGACGCAGTTAGACAGCAAGTAACGTCAGAACCCTCAATTGGATCCGCGATCAATAGAGCCACCCGAGACAGATCGGCTTGACGACTGGGTCCGCAAGAAAGGGTGCATGATGATAGGTCAGTGATGGATGAAATTCCTGAGTGCTGATATTTCGCTAGATCGTAGGCAGCTGCACTCCGATCCGGATAGATTTGGCGCGCGGAGACTCCTGATTACTCGTTTTTTCGGGCAATCGGCGAGTCCGCTGACTTTCGCTGATTGTCGAGGCCGAAGGCAAAAACGAAGGTGACTTTGTCGCTCCACAAATGCCCGTGCACCAAGTGCACGGGCATTTTTTCGTCTATCATTTCAAGAGACGACTGCTTACCCCAGAACTCTGAACCTGCTTGGTTT
>JBPCVE010000098.1:0-3062 GCA_051010795.1 Rubripirellula sp. | reverse complement strand
TTTGAGCTCCATGACAAAGAGTAAATAGAACGTGGTCAGGCCACTCTTGGTCCAGACTTCCACGGTCGTGAAGTCGATCGAAGCCATCACATCCCAATGCGCCTTGAGGAATGTTTCCCATGACCCTGTGCGTTCGCGCATCGGTGCAGGCTCAATGCCGTGGGCTTTAAGGATATTGCCAATGGTGGAGTCACAGATGTGGTAGCCGACGTTCGATAGCGCCCCGCTGATACGGTCATAGCCCCACGTCGGGTTCTCTTTGGCGAACTTCACGGTCAAATCAACAATCACTTGGCGGGTTCTTGGTCGACCTGGTTTCTGCTCTTTACGATCTGAGTAATCCCACTTACTGGCGACTAATTGTCGATGCCAACGCAAGATCGTGTCTGGCGTGAACAGAGAACCAACCTCTTCGAGTCCCTTGCGTCCAATCATCTTGCCTTTGACCGCCAAGCGTCGCCGTTGCTCGTCGGTCAATAGGATCCGTTTCTTACCGATGTGCTCTTTCAGCACCGCAACCTCGCTCTGCAGATACTCGATCCGCGACTGTTGCTCGCGATTAACCCAACTGGCAAGCATGATCAGCATCAACTGCCACGGTTGCAAAATGAATTTCATCGGCGTCTCGGAAGCGTGGACAAATCCGAGCCCATCATTGGTTTGAATTGAAATGTGAAACTGTGGAGGCTAGCTGGTCAAAATCCAGACTTGGTCCGTTTACAGTGAGAGCGATTGGAGAGACATTGCAGGGGTCGACTCACAAGTCACGTCGGCTCAGATATTTGCCGCACTGACAATTGAGATCCAGCTTTTTGCAGTGTTCAATACTCGGCTGAGTAAATTGACACACGGTCTTCAACCAACCGCGTGCTGTTGATGTAGGGATGCCGTATCGAACGGCACAGATGATGTCCTGTGTCGATCGAACGAACTCTTTCAGGCGATGATCGTATCAATTCTGCGTTTGGGTAGTGGTGACCATACCCCGATCATGATTCCAGTTTCACACAGATCAACTGACCGGATTGAATTGTGCGTCTCGGCGCCCGTGCCACGCGAGAACTCGCGCGGAAAAGTGTAGAATATTGTGACAGACAGCAGTGCTGAAATAAGTGAGACAAGCCAGCGTTTTGACGTCGACCCGATCAGACTATGGCACGATCAGACATCGATAAGATCGAATAAAGGTTCTCTCTGTATCTAAAAAGCAATGCAGGCGGTTCGATTTCGCAACGTTGCAAACCGAGTACTTTTCAAAACCTATCTAGAAGCCAGTCTTTTGACACATTGAGAACACAGAGAACAATTTCAAGGAGGGTCCGTCACGGGGAGCCCCGCTGAACTATGTGGCTGTTGCTTAGATTATTCCCCCAATCGGTTTCACTCTGCCCTAATTCGTCCGACCGAGATCGCACCGGAATTCTGGGCCTCAGTCGCATCAATCTCATCATCGCTGATTATCGTGTCGTCCGTTGCTTGGCCGATCATCACAGCTTCTTTGATAGAGCGTTTCATCCAACTGGCCTCGTCACCTTCGGCCACGCGACCGCTCGCGATATATGCCGCATAGATTTGTGCGGCGGCTTGCACGATGACGCTCTCGCTGTGCTGCAACTTGAAGTGTTTCTTCGCCATGGGAATTTGATTCCTGATAAGTTCTTCGTTTAAACGTTGGACCCAAGGTGGAAGATATCTAGAAAAAGTACTCCGCACAATCTCCATCGTAGACGCAGTTTGGTTTCGAAAGTAGGACTGGGAAAGAAAAAGCGGTCAGGACTCGTTTCTCGGATCAACTTAGAATCGACTCTGCGGCCAAGCGAGCGACCCAAGAAAACGAGCGACAAAGAGTCCTGACCCCTGTTCTGGCTCCAGGCATTTTCAAACGTTCGAAAACGGTGCAAAACGAGGATAGCAGACTCACTTTGTTTTTGCCAAAGCGACTGAAAAGATGCACCTCCATCACCCTCACTATTCTGAATAAAAAAACCAGAACACCAACGGAATCAGCGGGGTGATGATAAACGCCGCAGGTAACGCGTAACGAATGAACCCATAATTCGGCCACTTCTCCTGCTGTATCTTGCCAACGGGATACCGCCGCCCGCACTTCGGGCATGCCATGCACCTCATGGAAATTTGATTACCACAATCTATACACGTATCCATCGCCTTGCTCCTGTTTTGTTCCTGTTTTGTTCCTGCGGCCTTCCTACGGACTAATTTGTTCAAACATACGCGACTGTCTGCTCAATGTAATCGGTCAGGTGGTGCCTTGCTGGAAGGCACTAAAAGAGAAGCGGCAGGGGTACCAGGTGGACTATTGGACGTACTCGATGCTGTGCTTTATTTGAGAAGAAGAAAGGGGCAGGAGTCGTTTCTCGGCCCCGTGGGCACCCTCGGGTGGACGTCGGGTTGGAGGGCGATGAGATGTGATGTTTGGTTCGAAGCCCAACGGAGGTGACGTGAGAGGTTTCCGATTTTGAGTCGCATCCACAACATTTAAAGGACAAGCCCTAAGCCCGTAGCCACCCAGCCCTGTTACACTTATCACTCTGGCACCGTCTCTGCTTGTGCCACGCATTTTTGCTGAGCTCTGCCTCCCAAACCCCAGAAGTCTTCCAAGCTCCAGACGTCTTCCAAGCTATAAGCGATCGCCACTTCGATTGAAGGGAACCATGCTGAAGAAAACCAGACTCACCGCTGCGTTGCTGGGCCTGTGCCTGCTCACCAGCCCCGCGTTTGCCGAGAACCCTGTCAACGACAAGCTGCCCAACCCCGATGGCAAGCCCGCCGACATGACCAAGCCCGTGAAGGTCTTCATCATCATGGGTCAGTCCAACACGCTCGAGTACGGCGCTGTCGAAAAGAAGGAGCCCGTCCTCAAGATCAAGGAAGGGATGAGCGAGCAGGAGCAGGACAAGGCCAAAGAAAAGCATGAAAAGCGGCTTGCGAAGTACGAGCAGGACAGAGACAAGACGCTTGTCAGTGCGATCAAGAACGACGGCCTGTACCCGTTCATGATCGACGACGCCGGCGAATGGACCAAACGCCAGGACGTTCGC
>JBPCVE010000097.1:0-4390 GCA_051010795.1 Rubripirellula sp. | reverse complement strand
ACTTAAACCAGCGTTGCCAGACCAGAGCGGTGAATCAAAGGCAACGCCGGTCGGCCCTGAGATCACACTTCAGTCGCAGGAAACAGAAGCCGTTGACTTTAGCCGAGGTGTCCTCACCCTGATCGATGGAAGCCAAGTCCCAGGACAGATGCTGCCCACCGACGATTCGACTCAGGTGAAGTGGCTTGCGTCGAGCTTCTCCACACCATTCAACTTCAAACTCCAAGCAGTCGAAAGCATCAAGTATCCAAGAATCGACTTGGGACGTGAGCGTTTGAGGTCTGATGAATTCGCAGTCGAGTTCACCAACCGCGACGTCGTTTACGGCAACATAACAAACTGGGCAGAAGGGTTCATCACGATCAAAACCCAATCCTTCGGTGAAATTCGTGTACCAACCAAATCAATAACACGCTTGTACCGGGTGCAGGAGAATGAAACCGTTCTGTTCGCGCGTTCCAATGGACTGCAATCATGGAACACAACGCCATGGGAAACAAGCGGATGGACTGAAGATGGAAACTATCTTTCCACGAGCAAGCGGGGTGCGGTACTCAACGGGGATCTGAGCGTCCCCGCACGGTCGGTGATCGAGCTCACTCTTTCATGGAAAAATCAGGCTGACTTTATTATCTCGCTGGGATCAGATGTTACCGCCACGGAAGATGAATCAACTGATGGCTGGCGTCTTGAAACGGCGGGACAGAAATTGGTAGCGATTCGCGAGTCGAACGAGACAGCGAACTTGGCGTTGATCACCGATCTTAGTTTGCGGCGCGATCTACGCCTGACATTCTATTTGGATCAAAGCTCTGGAACTTTGCATGTCATGCGAAAAGACGGAAAGCTGCTCGCCTCACTAGAGAAGCCCACCAAGCATTCAGGTGCTTCTGCCCCCGTTGTTAGAAGTGATTCCAAGCAGGACGCCCCCAAAGAATCGAGAAACACACTTGGCCCGAACCCAAACTCGGCGCAACGTGGTCTTCGAATTGTTAATCGAGGCAAACAGCTTACCGTGGAAAGAGTCTCGGTCGCACGTTGGTTGGGCAACCTACCGAATGCGGATGCCGATGCTGACGCGTTGGTGGCTTTCAACGACGGAACCTTTGCCTCGGGCAGCATTGATAGAATTACGTCCGGAAAACTTTTCATTGGCGAGGCGACCCCCGACTCAAATTTTGCCTGGGACGACGTGATCGCGATCACTTTCCGAAACCCCGCCCCACCCCCACCAGCAGCAAAATGCGCCTTGTTTCTTCAGAACGGCGTGCGTCTATCGGGCAGTTTTTTGGAAGTGGGCGAGGTGCACGGCACCTTTACCTCAGCCAACGCGACATCCCCATCGCAGATCCCGCGCGTTGATATTCGTTCAATCATCGTATTTACACACGATCCCAAACCGCCTGAAATCGCGACCGGTGGGGAACTCAAGGGGCAACTGCAGGTCGGCGACCTCAAACTTACCGGGGTGCTGTCACCCTCAGAAAAACAAACCGCGTCTTCGCTTCCCATGCGATTCCGTTGGCGACCTTACGGAAGCACCCTCGCCGCGACCATGAAGCCTACTGTTGCTGGAACCATTTCATATCGCAAAGTCCCAAAAGCAGACGTGAATAACGCCCAAGCACGGGCGCAGGAAATGCAGCGACTGAGGATCAAACAGCAGCAACGAGGCCTCAACTTTGGCGAGCTTTTTTTGAAGCGTGCAGATGAAATCAAAACGCCGAGAGTTGAGCGTGATGCGCATGTCGTCCACGTCCGAACTGGCGATATCATTTCGTGTCGTGTCGACCGAATCGACTCGAGCGGTGTCTTCCTTTCGACCACCGATTCGAAAGACGGCTTTGTCTCCCATGAAGAAATCAAGGCGATTGAATACGTCACCAATGCACCGCCACCTGATCTCGAAGCCGCCAAACGAGAACGACTACTTACGATCCCACGCCTACAAAAGTCGGCACCACCGACACATATTCTGTGCTCGCATAACGGTGACTTTCTTCGCTGCCGCCTCATTGATGCTGACGCTGACAGCATTCGTGTGGAAGTCCAACTGACAGAGATAAAGCTACCGAGTGACCGCGTAGCCCAGATCATCTGGCTGCACCCGCAAGAGCAGGTTGACACCAAAGCAGACAACGAAGTAAATCCAAGCAGAAAAGAACAACCCTCGATTTATGACGGGATAGCTCAAGTTCTGCTACGAGACGGCAAACGCGTGACTTTCAGCCCAACTCTATCAACCACGACACATGTCAGTGGTGAGAGCGCAATCATTGGGCCTTGTAGTTTTCCACTTGAAAACATTGATCAGCTCATCATCGGGGATCAGATCCTCGCCGAGGTCACCGACCTTGCCTATAACCGCTGGAAACTACAATCTGCGATTGAGCCGTTGGTGACAGCAGCCATGGAACAAGGCGATAATGCCAGCAGCGCTGCCTCACCCCTCATTGGTCAACCAGCTCCCGAGGTTTCACTACAGCTACTCGATGGCAGCCCTTTCAAACTTTCCGAACAGACGGGAAAGGTTGTCGTCTTGGACTTTTGGGCGACTTGGTGTGCGCCCTGCATGCAAACCATGCCGCTGGTCGAAAAAGCGATGGAACAATTTGATCCAAATGCAGTCACTTTAATCTCCATTAACCTGCAAGAATCCGCGCAACAGATTCGCCCTGTCCTTGAGCGGTACAACTTGAATGTGACAGTCGCGATGGACACAGACGGAGTTGCTGCAGCCCGCTACGAAGCCAAAGCGATCCCCCAACTCGTGATTGTCGGCAAAGATGGGCTCGTGAAGCAGTTGTACGTGGGAGGCGGTTCCAAAGTGGTGGACCAAATGACGGCCACGATTGAGGGCCTGATCAGAGCTCCAAAAGATTGAAACCCAAACTGCAGCGGTGCCCAGCTGCAGTTTAACTGCAGCGCTCACGCACGATTTTTAAAAGCGGCTCACCCGTCCCTGCCACGCCGCAAGCCTCTTTTCTGAAGTCTCGCGCCCACGCTTGCCTACCGTGTTGAGAGTTCGAGTGGTTCGATCGTTCATACGTCAAACCGATAACGTTGTTCCGTGTTGATTATTCAACACAGCCAGAACAACGGCGGTCTGGTGCGTGCCGTCCGTCGTCACGGGCCATCAAGCCTAAATGCTTGGACGAATCACGCAAACTCAATCAATGTCAATTTCGCAACCACACTCGACCAGTTTGCCTGCGCAACGCGGACAGTCTTCCTGCTGACAACCGGGAACATGAAATTGCCCGTTTAGCACACCACACTCCTGACAAAGTTCGTCCTGTTCGATCCCCTCTTCTGCAACCGAGTGTATGACGCGATCGAAAGACTGTCCGTGCATCACATAGCCTTGCAGTTCCTGCGCGTCCTCAATTTCCTGAGGCCAATCCGCAGACATCAGGACCCCGTGGTACTGCACGAGGGCATCATTATCCGGACGCGCGTCTTCATCGACCACACGCACATCTGGCCCAAAACTGAGCAACTGCCAGTCCCAAGTCGTTGCCAGATCACCTGATTGCGATAAAAAAAGTCCGAAAGCCCTGCAGACGTCCGCGCTCGTGATTTGAGCGGAATCCACTTTATAATGCTGGTCTGCCGATCCTTGGCGGTACTCCAGTTCGTAGCTTCCATCAGCATGGTGATAAGTCTGAACAAAGTAACCCTCCTTCTGCCCCAGCACCAAAAACTGATCCGTACCAAGGTCTTCGACACACTTGCGAATTTCTGCGTCGGTCGGCGACTCCAAATAGTCACTATCATTGATATTAAGACGCATGAACGCTTTCCTATGGGTACAAACTTAGTTAGCAACCGAATCGATGCGGGCGGCAATCGAAACGTACTTCTTTTGTTCTTGCAGAAACTCAAACGAGTATATCGAAAACCAGCCAACAGAAACTTGTCGCAAGATTGTCACCATAAGTAATCACCGTCACAAGGCGTGAAACTGGTTCAAGCAGACTGTTGGAGCTACAAATCCGACAGATAATGGATCAAGTTGCGGCCTACAATGTTCATACCACCACGTACTACACTCGACGTGGACCTTGCGCATCTGGATCCACCCACCTTATGAACGAATCCCAAATCGTCGAGTTCTTCATACAGTGGAGCATCCGCGTCTCCATCATCCTTGTTTATGCACGTCTGCTGTTTCGGCTCTGGCACGGGACGCCCGCACAATTAGACCAACGTAGCCGCGAGTACCAGTTTTGGTTTACAGGCTTTCTGTTCTTTGTTTTGCACGTGTTCCTTTCCTTCCACTTTGTCCACCACTGGCAGCACAGCGATGCTTGGAACCGGACGGCCACCGAAACGGAGGATCTAATCGGTATTCGCAGCGGTTACGGCATCTGGGCGAACTACCTGATGC
>JBPCVE010000096.1:0-4188 GCA_051010795.1 Rubripirellula sp. | reverse complement strand
ACGGTAGGAATGACTGGCCGTCCAGTCCTTGAGGGCCTTGGACGCCCGATACCTGCAGAAACGTGGGAAAAAAGTCAACGACGGACACAAAGTCAGTGCCGTTATTTGTGTTGGGACTGACTACCTTGGGCCAGCGAACCAGGCAGGGTGTGCGTGAACTGTGGAACCATGCATTGCACTTGGCAAATGGGACGGCGATTCCATTGTCCGAGATGAAAATCACCAAGGTGTTCTCGGACATTCCAGATTCTTTCAAGGCTTGCATCACTTTTCCAAAGGTGTCGTCAAGCCGACGAGTCGAATTCAAGTACTGGGCAAATTCTTCACGCACGCCGGGAAGGTCTGGCAGAAAGCCGGGGACAGTCACATCCGAAGGCTTGTAGGTGCGAGACGGCATTGCAGCGCCCTTGGTCAACTTATCTGGGTTGCAGTACGGCCGATGGGGATCGTGTGAATTGACCATGAAGTAGAACGGCTTTTGTTCCTTTTTGCTGAGGTCCAAAAAAGCCTTGCTGCGTTGGTAGTAGATTTCAGGATTTCTGCCATTTCCCAATTCTCGCTGGTCAAAGGCGTAATCCCACTTCATTGATGTTTTTGGTGACGAATGCCCAACCTTGCCAAGGATGCCTGCGAGATAACCACCAGCCTGCAGAGTGTTCACAATGTCAGGTACATCTTCACGGGCAGGCATGAACCCCATCGCGCCGGAACGATGGCTGTAGCGACCTGTGGCAATCACTGCACGGCACGGGGCGCAGATGGCTACGTTCACGTGTGCCCGATTGAATTTCAGTCCCTCTGCGGCAAATGCGTCGAGATTTGGCGTCAAGTCGGCTGGCATCCCACCATACGCACCCAGAGATTCAGCGTGCAAATCGTCCGCCGTGAATAACAGAATGTTCGTCTTCTCGGCAGCAGCCGTCGAGCCAATCCCGGTTAGCATTAAGATCAGGCAAAGTCCTCTCCACGTCTTTGGGGAGAGAAAAAAGGAGGACTGATTATCGAAGATCATGGGGATGCCGTTCTGGAAGTCATGGAGCAGTTCACGCGACATTCATCATAACGGCTGGGGACCCGTTTCGGCACGAAGATGTGATTTGTTTTTTTGCAGAGATTGCCATGTTTTTAAAAAAGAGTGGCAGGATTCGTCGATCAGCGTCAATCTTTTGTCGGGCGGTTGTTCAAAATACAGCATCGTGGTTCGTCGTCCGTTAGACTGCGGAACTGCTCGGAAAGGGAACCGTTCGCTATGCCCACTCGATAATGCTGAAAACCTGTGATGCTGCTGGCAGTTGGGTGCCTTGTCCAAGAAAGACTGATTCGAGGCATGATGCACGAACCGGTCTCGGGGTTGGAAATGGGGGATTTGAATTTCCACTGAGTTCCATTGAAGCAGTATTTGAATTTTGTTTACAACCATTCTCTCGGTGCCTGAAACTATGAATCGTCATGCAAATTTCTATCGGGATATCGTTTTCTTTTTTGCGTCGTTGTTGTGGTTGCCGGCGACGTGTCATAGCGACATGTGGGCAGGAGCAGCGAAGGTTGATATCACGGACTATCAGGCAGGGCCAGTTCATGATCCGCTGTATGCGAAAGCTTTGGTGCTGAAGCAGGGCGAGGTTCAAATTGCCATCGTGACGGTTGATGCGGTGGCAATCGGTGGGATTGGTCGTCTCAAGGATCGTTATTTGTCCACTGTTCGTACAGCAATTGATCAGAGTCTGGGGATTCCGCCTTCAAATGTGCTTGTTAACGCCAGTCACTGCCATGGCGTGGTTCGTGGTGATACCGACAAATTGACGATTCAAGCAATCAAGGACGCCGCGAATAATTTGGTACCGATCCGTATTGGGGTTGGCGTGGGGCATGAGGATCGTGTTGGGGAGAATCGTCGCTTACTCATGAAAGATGGTCGCGAGATTGATGTTCGCCATGCTTATTCAATGCCACCCGATACAGAGGTAGTTGGGGTGGGGCCGATCGACCCGCAGATTGGCGTGTTGCGACTTGACCGGTTGTCGGGGAAGCCTATGGCAGTGATTTACAATTACGCCTGTCACCCAATCCAGGGGGTTCCCAGCGGTGCGAATACCGCAGATATCACCGGTCTCGCATCAACTGTCATCGAAGACAATCTTGGTAGTGAGGCGATGGCTTTCTTTTTGCAAGGTTGTGGTGGTGATATAAATCCAGTCTTTTACAAGCATGTCGATCAACCGCGAGATGCGGTTACGCTTGGAAATCTACTCGCCTTGAGTACCTTGAAAACCGTTCGGAGTATTGAGACAAAAGCTGACAGCCGATTGAAGTGGATCAATGAAAAACTTGAATTACCGAGAGCTGACCTTGCGGAGAAAATCATTCAGCAGGAGCAGCAGCAATTGGAATTGGCCAAGAGTTTGCGCGGTACCACGTTAAGCATGAAGACCTTCTTGCCGCTTGTTGTGAAGTACCGTCTTTCTGAACAATATCCAGCCTACTATTCGCATCGTTATCTGCATGAAGAAGAGCTGGGACGCGAAGAGTTGGCTGTTTTGGATGCTCGTAATCGTCGTGATATTGAGGCGTATATTGGCAATATCGAGACGATGGAAAAATTAACGCGGATCAATACGAACCTTCGCTTGTTGAGGATGCACCAAAAACAAAACATGGAAGCACCAAAAAGAACTGTTTCTGTGGAATTGATCGGATGCCGCATCGGAGATTTTGTGCTGACGAGTTTTCCCGGGGAATTGACCGTCCAGATTGGATTGAACCTGAAAGATAGATCACCCCATGAAAATACATTTATTGCTGGCTACACCAACGGGTACATTTACTACGCGCCTACCACCAAACAGTTAGCAAATGTAGGTGGGGCTCAGGAGGACAGTGACTGTATTCTCGCACCTCATTGGCAGGGGATTTACGAGCAAAAGGCACTGAAGATACTGGAGCAGCTGTGAGAATCTTGTGTGAGTTCACCAGTGTGGCCAACCTTAGGATCAGTGTGGCAACCTTAAGATCAAGGACGGCTACAGCTATAGGGACAAGCATCTGTTATGACAGGATTTCACGTGCGACCAGGTCGATACAAAGAAATGTGAACACTTCCAGTTGCACCGCCGTCCATCATAGAAACATCCATGGTTGATGAGCCACCAGATCGAGGAGAATCCGATTCCCCCTATGAAACGAAACTCAAGTCAAATTGGCAAGCGGGAAAAGAAAGAGCGATCGAAGCGGCTGAGAATCCAGGTAAAAGTCACGCAGAGCATGTTGAACAGAATGTCAAAATCTACTTGATGGTCGGGTGCCTTGCCATCGTGACCACCCTCGTGCTCTTCGTGATCGTTTTCTGGGACGATTGGCCGCTCCTTGACGTGCTCTTTGGCTGAGCGACCAAAGACCTACTTAGGCAAGGAGATTTGTCTCCCAAATGCGGCGGGGCAAGGCCTCCATGTCACAATCATCTAACAGACAGCTACAACAAATTGGATTCCATGTCATTCAACCGTCATCAGCTCGAGTGTCGAATTTCCCGCACACTTTGGGCGGCCCTTGAGGCAGAACAGTCGCGAATTGGCGACAGCATCGGGCACATCGTTGAGCGGGCTCTGGCCAATGAATTGGATCTTAAACATCATTCACTGTTTCAGGTGTCGACCACTTCTGCGCTCGTGGAGGGAGTGTTTGATGGTTGCACTCGTGTTCACGATCTTAAACGCCACGGTGATTTTGGTTTAGGGACTTTTGAGGGTCTGGATGGTGAGATGGTGATGTTGGACGGAGTTTGCTACCAAATTCGTGCAGGAGGAATCGCTCACGAGGTTGTGGACAGCACCTTTGTTCCTTTCGCTACGATCACAAGATTTGTTGCCGACCAGAGATTTCAAGTTGATGAGGCTGGAAGTCTTGAAGAGTTGCTGAGCCAAATCGACCGTCAGCGACCCTCCGATAATCTGTTCGCGGCGTTTCGAGTCGAAGGCTCATTTGAAAATCTTTCACTGCGGGCTGCTTGCAAAGCTGAGCCTGGCGAGAAACTAGTCGAAGCAATAGAACACCAAAGTCAATTCGGGGCGAAACAGGAAACCGGGACATTGGTTGGATTTTGGTCACCTGCGTATGCGACATCCATCGGGGTGCCGGGGTATCACTTTCACTTCATTAACGCAGCGGGAAATTTTGGGGGCCATGTTTTCG
>JBPCVE010000095.1:0-7031 GCA_051010795.1 Rubripirellula sp. | reverse complement strand
CTTTTGAACAACCAGCCCAGCATCACCAGCCCGGCATCGCATGTCTTGCTCCACTGCAGTTAAGGGAACTTGCGTTCAGATGATTGATGCACTTTCAAGCAACGGTGCCGCTGTGCGGCGGCGGCGGCGGGCCACCGTGCTGCTGCGTCTTGCAACTCGCTTACCATTCACTGGTCGATTGCAGTGGGCTGATTTTAACCAAGATACCCAAGCCCGCATGAGCACTATTCCTCGCACCAGCCCGCCGTTGGATTTCCAGCAAAACAGGCCCTTGCGCAAACCTACCCGATATCCCCATCTGCTCCGATTTCGATTCGAGCAAACGCATTGTGCTGGTGAATTGACTCATAGCTCTCCGATTCACAACGAAACCAGACAATTCCAGGATCTGCTTTCAAATTCAAAGCGAGGTCACGCACTGTATCTTCGATAAACTTAGGATTATCGTAAGCGGCCTCTGTAATTCGCTTCTCATCGCTGCGCTTCACCGTTGCATAAACGGAGCAGGAAGCTGCCTGCTCCATTTTCTGGAACAAGTCGTCAATGGAAATACTCGACTTCTCGCTACGGAAGCGAACACTTGCGGACAGCCGACACCGTTGATTATGAGCTCCATAATTCGAAGTCTCTTTCGAACAAGGGCAAAGACTCATTGCCTGACCGGCTACTGTCACAACCAGCTTGCGGCAACTATCGACCGTGGCGTCGAGCTCAAAATCGAGCCGGAGCATTCCAGACTCGCCTGTAACAGGAGCCAAACGCTCAACGAACACAGGAAAACGCACTTGGATGCGCGCGCGTTCTGCATTCATCCGCTCACGAAACGCACCACATAAGTGAACCGCACCTAGTTAGCCCAGCGGTTGCGTCCAATCACGCAGAAGCTGGACAAATCGTGACATATGTGTACCTCCATCCGATGCTGGAAGCGAGGCGGACATATCAAACATCCCATTCGTGCTTTGGACACTTTCACCAGAATTGAAACAAGAAACAAATTGGATCGGATACGGAACGCTGGAAACACCAACTTGATCAATCCCCAAATTTCGTGCATCAACGCGGGACTGAAGATCAGGTAGTTCGCTCAAGTTCTCGAAGGAAAGTTCCTTTCTCATCTATTTTCGTGGGCAGGCAAATCAAAAGGTACAACCTGATCATACAAAGCAGCGAGCAAGAACGATCATTCCACCAACAGCGTCTGATTCAGAAACACGCTGTAAGTCTGAACGGCTGAATCCTGACTTTTCACCGCTCGCACCGAGATGGAGCCCCGAAGCGAATTTCGCACGAGCCTCCGCGAATCAGGATCAATCCTCGCTCGTAGCAAACGTCCTGGGAAACAAAAATGCTCAGCAAGATCAAAAATCACTACCCCCTGTCTTTGCACCAGGTTGAGTGAGAGCATTGGGGTTGGTAACGCGGCTGTGTTCTGGAGGCTGAGGTGTAGCCGGAAGAACACAGCCGACCGCATAAGCAACAGCGGTTTGGTAATCCAATGAACTGTGGATGCGGTGATGGTTGTAATCGAGTCGCCAGCAATCAATCACCCAGCAAGCTTCCTCAAAGCTCAAGAAAATTTCACGGTTTAGCAACTCATCGCGAAGTGTTGCATTAACTGATTCGCCATAGCCATTTTCCCAAGGACTGCCCTTGCCGATGAACAGCGTTTTGACATCATTTTCTTTTAGCCAACAGCAAATTACTTTAGTCACCAACTCTGGGCAGGTGCCATTGCCAAGATTTTCACTGCGAATGTGTTCGGGGGTGCCGCGTACGGCGAACAGGTACTGAAAAACACCTATCACGCCTTAGGCGGTAAACGATCGCCCAACTTCTATCGCCAAGCATTCTCGCGCGTATTGGTCGATTACCACCAGCCACCGAAGTTGGCGACCATCCTCGGTTCGATCCGTCACAAAGTCGTAAGCTCAGACATGTTTCTTGCAGCGGGCACGGTAACGGGCGCAACCGTTCTCACTTCCGCCAAAAAAGCGTCGCTTGCGATGTTGTTTTCGTGGGACTTGCATAGGCTCTCGCTTCCAAGGTCGATGGAAACGTTTCTCGTTCACCGTCCAACCGCGCTGGGTTAATAACCGATGAATACGACCAGATCCGCAACGAGGACGTTAATGAGCCAGTAAACGCATCTCGTGCAGCAAGGCTGGGCCACCATCCGCTTGACGCAAATGGTATCACTGGGTGTTGCGTGGTCGACCTAGAAAGCGTCGGGTCCGACGCTCCGAAACTCTCTCTGCCCACTACGGATACGCACAGCGGATACCGTGCATCGGCGTAGTTCAGGGCTTACCCGTTTACCTTGGCAGCCTCCGTGAGGATCTCCGTATTGAGGGCTTGCCCGGCGACCATCTTCTTGAGTCGTGCGTTTTCTTTCTCAAGAGTCTTCAGTTGCTTGGCCATCTCGGGTTTCATGTCACCGTAATTCTGACGCCAGCGATAATACGTCTGTTCGGAAACTCCGAGTAACG
The DNA here is from genome assembly GCA_051010795.1 of Rubripirellula sp. Lineage (GTDB taxonomy): Bacteria > Planctomycetota > Planctomycetia > Pirellulales > Pirellulaceae > Rubripirellula. Next base: position 4,542 of record JBPCVE010000095.1, on the reverse strand, counting down.
ACTTTCAGCAGCTTGCAGACTCGGGCACCTTCTTGCCCTTACCGAGGCCACATCGGCTTGACGCAGCTTGGCAACAATCTGATCCGCTGTGTGAAGTTTCTGAGGCATTCTGAAAGTCTTTTCCGAGCGGTACGCTCGAGCAAGATTCGCTCACTCACAATAGTGCAATTCTATTGGGGGAGGTCAGTCTTGCGTGGGCCACTGGTCTTCTGTGGATAACGGGTCTTCTGTGGATAACTGGCCTTGGTTTTCTTGAGCCATGCCTTGAGCTTGGAATGCAGTTGAAGCGTTCTTGCCGGCATATCGTTGGCAATGTTCTGTGACTCGCTAATATCGTTTTTCAAATCGTACAATTCAACCGAGTCGTCATCATAAAACCACAGCAACTTGTGGTCGCCGGACCGAATCGCGCTTGCAAATCGATTCGCCTTGTGAAACGCGTAATTAGGGTAGTGGAAATAAATTGCATCCCTTGTCAGTGCTGACTCATTTCGGAGCAGCGGCAACAAGGAGATTCCATCCGGCGTGTTGGACGGATCAGGTTCAAGATGAGTCGCTTCGAGAATCGTGGCGTGAATGTCCATGGTGATCACAGGCGTGGCTGTTCTTGTCGCGGGTGTTACATGCCCCGGCCAGCGAACAATCATTGGAACCCGGATTCCGCCCTCGTAGACGTGACCTTTCTCCTCTCTGAGTGGCTTCACATTAGCTGCAAACGGTCCATTGTCTGATGTAAAGATCACGAGCGTGTTCCTGTCCAGTCCCTGCTCGTTGATTGCCTTGAGCAGTTTTCCGATCGACGCATCCATTCCCTCAATCATTGCTGCGTATGTCGGATTCTCGATGCCCGGACCTTTCCTTTTTTCATACTTCGCGACCAGCTTAGCAGGAGCCTGGAATGGATAATGAACTGAATAATTCCACCAACAAAGGAAAAACGGACGATTCCCTTCAGCTTGAGCTGACTCGATGAAGTCGATGCATTCATCGGCGGACCTGTCAGGCAGGTACTCGCCGTCGGCCTTGCCTTCCAGATTGGGAATCCGGTAAGGACTGAAATAGCTTGGTGGTCCGCCATAATTACACCCGCCTATGTTGACGTCAAAACCTTGGTGCTCGGGTCGCAACTGCGCTTCGGTGGGCAGCTTCCCATCGGGGCCCGAGTCAGAGCGGCTACGGTGCGACAGATGCCACTTACCAACAAATCCCGTGGCATACCCAGCTCCCTTGAGTTGCTCTGCCAAAGTCACGCGTTCCAGCGGCAGGTGCCGCAACCAAATCGGCGTGATCAAATTCGTACCCGGCTTTTGAAAATTCGGTGGGTGTCCTGCGGCGTGATTGGTAATGTTCAGCCGAGCGGGCGATTCCCCGGTCATCAGCGCCGCACGCGTTGGTGTGCAGACGGGAGCCGCTGAATAGGCATCGGTAAAAAGCAACCCCTGCTGTGCCAGCCGATCAATGTTGGGTGTATCAAGTTTCTCGTTGCCGTAGCAATGCAAGTCTTTCCAGCCCAGATCATCCGCCATGATTAAAACGATGTTCGGAGTTTTCGCATTCGCGTCAGATTCCTGCGCAGACGCACTCACACAAACAACGCCAAAACTGAAGAGAAGAGTCAGTGAAACCCGGTATCCAAGGTGCAACATTTTCAGGTTCCTTTTCGATTGATGAATTTTTTCCCGATCAGGCATCAGTAATGCTCCGCAGCTCAACGCCATCCTTGCCATTGTCAATCTTTTTGATCAGCGCCGTAACTTGCTCGATCACAGGCGACAACATCCGGGCCTCGCTGTGAGCTTGCAGGTTTTTCTCAAGCTGTCGAAGTTCCGGCAGCACCGACTTGGCCGCCGCACCATACGATTCCAAAGTTTTCAAACATCTTTTGATTCGGTCTTTCTTTCCCCACTTGTCGATTTCCATGATCTGGATGCAGAGCGGCATGCCCTCCCGGATTCGATGCTTGGCAAGCAACTCGACACCACTGAGGCGAATACCGCTTGCAAACATGATTCCGCTCGGTGCGGGTTCGACGATTGCCTGATGGATGGCTGGTAGAAACGGCTTGATTTCATCGTAGGTGAGATTTGCATAAACGGTCCCAAGACTTCCGCGAGCTCGGCCATCCTCATTCTGCAGTCCAACACAAACCGCTCGCAGCAGTAACTCACGATCAACTCCGTCAAGCGACCTTCCGATCAGCCCCCCGCGGCGGTTGAACAGACTGAAGCAGAGAAATCGTTGCTCCATGCCTCGAGGATCGTGCTCCCGGTCTGGCCCTGCCAAACGTTCCAGCATTGCTGGAACGACCGACTGGGCTGGTTGACCAATTCTCGCCAGAGCCTCTGCCGCGATGATTCGCAGGGTCAGATCCTCCGACTCAAAAGCCTCGAGTAATGCCGATACACAGTCAGCGGAATCCCCCTTTCGACCAACATGCCCCAACGCCTCGGCTGCCCCGTAACGAGAATAGCGATCGTTGGCTGCAACCAGCTTGAGCAAGGTTGGCTGGACATTGCTGCGACGAGTCGCAAGTTCCACGGCCGAGCGTTTCCGAACCGCCGGTGACCAACTGGACAAGCCCTCGATCAAAACACTCTCAGCGCGGGCCTTGTACCGAAAGCGATCGTTTTCCTTTGTCGAAAAATAGCCACGCCCGGCCGCAATCACTTCTTCAACTTCAGCCCTTTGCAAAACCGGCACGCAACACCGCTTCTTCCCTGTGAGATAAAGACTCCTTAACGGCAAAGCATAGGCCAACAGGTAGGTTCCCGTATTGTCCCAATTCTTGTACGAACCATGCTCCTCTTCACCAGCCGGTGAACCTTGATAACGAAAGCTGCCATCAGGCTGACGTGCCAGGTCGTAGTACCAACCTTGCTCACTCCAGTAGGCCGCGGTGGCCAACGCCCCACAGCGAGACACAGCGGGCATGGCCCACAGGATATTGAAAAAGTTTCCGGTGTGACCGCGTTCTCGCTCGTCGTACCCAGCGGTACTCATTTTTGAAAAGAACTCTGCTGCTTCACGATCTTCAAGCAAATCAAAAAGCACGGCAGCCATCGAGCACTTGCCATTGTCCTCGTGCCCCGGCCATGGTGCGTGATCTCCATAGGGGATGGCTCCTTTATCAACATACCAGCGAAGAAAACGAGCAGACCGGGTGATCGCGAGATCCATTGCAGGATCTGTCACACCAGCCGCACGCGCAAGAACCAACGAGATTGTCAATGGGATTCCGGGAGAGTTCATACACCCGTAGCCACCGACGCGACCATCCGGCATGGCAAAGCGATGCCCCCACGTTCCAACATTGCTTTGACCGCGAGCTGCTTCGAGTGATAAACGCCGGAGTCCTGGCATGATCGACGGGTCGCCAGTAGCAAGAGAATACTCCGCAAGAAATGTAATCGCGTAACCGTAATGCCAGGTTGCCATTGGCCCCACCCGATAGCTGGCAACCTTCTTTGCGTAGTCAGAAACCAGCGACTGGTATTTCGTTTCACCGCTTGCCAGCAACGCCAGTGCGTTGATGCTGTTGGGGATTGAAACACTTTTCATCCCCCTCTTGGCAATGACTTCACAACCACGCTCGAAAATCCTTTTCGACTTCTGGCAATCGTACGGCGCTGTCTCGCTGTAGCTACCCATTACTGGGAGCCGAAGCTCGATCATTTTCCGGATGCCACTTCGCACACACACCAAACGGAGAACACCGCGAGATTCTTCCCGTTCGGCCCGTGTAATCGCCTGAGCAAACTGGATCCGTGCATCCTCTTCAAAGTCCCGCCCCTCAACACCCACAATCACATCACCCACTTTCAACACACCATCAGCAGGTGATCGGCTTGCGACACGGGTGATCACGATTCTCCGGGCATCGGCGGTGTGCTTCCATGCTTCGACCAAGCCTCTCGCACCGGTTGGACCAAGGCTCCAGTCGGTTTCACCCTTCTTCGCGTGAACTGGCGCAACGCCAAGCAGCGACACAGTGATGAGGGGAAGGATGGCTAATCGCCAAAGTCCATTCTTGTTCATATCATTATTGCTCAAACGCCAGAAAAAAACGGTCGACAAATGCGTGCTGACATCCATCCTGTCTCGGGCCAATCATTTGACGCATCACCCGCGTCGGTGACTTGCACGAATTCCACAACCCACATCCTAATATTGCTAGTCAGTTCAGATTTGGCAAACGCCATGCGTGCTGTCAGCAATCCCATCATCAAATCAGTGAAGACACTGAAGGGTGTGACCAACGATTCTGACGACGCTCAGTGATAAGCCGCCGTCGTGACTGCAGAGAGTTGATGATTGTAGTCAAACTGCAAATCGGGATGCACTTTCTCAATCGCCTTATCAATTTTCTTCAACTGCGTTGCGTACAGGTTCGCACTAACGCGGCAACCACCAAAGCTTATTCGTTTTTCCTTGATTTGCCGGCAAAAGTGGATCCGCACCTGCAACTCAGTCTCTTTGTCACCCGAGAATCGCAGGGACTTGTCCATCCAGCGAACAATTTTCCGCAACGTCTTCTTATGAATT
>JBPCVE010000094.1:0-3317 GCA_051010795.1 Rubripirellula sp. | reverse complement strand
GGACGATAACTCGGCGAGCGACACGGTGGGGCCTGCCGATCGTCTGCAGAAAGTCCACCACATACTCGCTCGGACCGGTCATCACGATCGCTCCGGTACTGAAACAACCGTCAGCAACATGATCTGGGACGCGTGCCCTGAGTGCAGGGTTACCCTCATTGGGGTCAGGGCGATCAGCCGGCGATGGAGAATCCGAGGACATACGTTCGCACCCGATGTAATGTGAAAAGATTCGTAAAACAGTTTTCAGAGATGCGAGATGATCTCAACTCACTCAACGCCTCTACAGCCTTCAATTCTAAGCATCTCAACCAAATCGCCCACCCCGGAAGCTCAAATGCCCCAATCGTTTTATTTTCCCACACAAGGTGGCATGGAATACAGGCGATACTCACTGGGCACTAATCCAATGGACACGAGTCCGCGCATCACCCGGCCTCGGGCGACTTCCACGGTATTGCCACTTAACGGCATCACAGGCCCTACCAAACGAGAATTGCTACCGCGGCTAGCAATCACGAAGTCGCCAGATAGTCACGCTCTCCTGAAAACCACGATCTCCAGAAAGACGGGGGGCTTGGCTGATCACTTGGATCCTGCCACCTGAATATTCTTTTCCAGTTCCTGACGCACGCGTTCTGGGGTGGCTGTTCGGCGAGGCCTCACCAGTGCCGGGTTCATGAACATCAAACCTAGCACCCCACTAACGCCGGTGATTCCCAGCATCTTAATGACCCCGGAACAATCAACTCCATCTGTAATGTTGTAGCACGTCCAGACCCAGTTCGTCGCTTGCCACGGCGAGTACGGGAACTCACGGAAATCGTTCAGATAGAGTTGGAGCCCGTAAGGCCCAAGAGCAGAGAAAACCGCCACAACCACCAAAGCCGCGAACCCTACTTCGACACGCGGATTATTGTTGCGACGCAGTGCTCTCATTACCCCGTAAACCAACACCAGGAAACACGTCAGGTAGGCTGCCACCGCACAAGCGAATTGAAGCGCCATTCGCACATCACGTGATGAAACCACAGAACCAGTGAAATCCAAGTAAACAATGCTCGCTCCCACCATCCCAAGCAGCAACAAAATATTCAGCATCGAGAACACAAGACCTGTTGCAGGTCCAGGAGCGAGCCAAGTCAGCGTCGCTCTAGCCAAGAAACTTTGGGGCAAAGTTCTTTGCACTCGCGGAGTCAGCACCGCTGATTCAGAAACCAGCATGCTACTGGCTACCACCCATAGAAGCATCAACCCTGTCCCACCGAGAGCTATTTGCGTTATCGCTCCATACCCATCCTCGAAGCCTAACGCGACCCAAGCTGCAACAGTTGCGTTAACGGCCAGCAGTGAGACACGAATTTTCGTGGAGCGATTTTCAATCACTGGCGTCAATTGCGCTGCTGTCAATGTCAACAAGAGATATGCCACGGCTGGGACGATCAATAACACGCCTCCAAACACAATCGAAGCTTCGTAGAACCCCCACCCCTGCAGCCAGCCGTTGTTATTAAAGATCAACTCGTACGCCGCCCCGCACAAGAACCACTCGGCACCAACGAGTAGCGTGATAACGACCAGCAACATCGTCACGCGTCCTGTACGCGACCGCGAAAGCGGAGCAAAAAGCAACGCCACGATCGTCATCAAGACTCCCGCAAGGACCAGCATGCCAAGCAGGACGACAGTGGTCGGGAGGTCAACGCCGCGAAGGGTATATGCGTATGAAACACATGGAAAAAGCACTACAAAATACAGCAGCATTTGCAGCATGGCGCTGGCAAGTTTTCCCAAAACAATTTGCTTTGGTGACAAAGCAGTAATCGACAGCAATTCTAAAGTTCCATCATCAATTTCACCCTCTAAGGATCTGTATGCGGCAAGCGGCACCACGAGCAACATGGGCAAAGCGAGTACAAAATAATATCCCAGCAACATTCTCGGAGCAGATGGCGCGTCATAAATCCCCGGCATCAACGAGACAGTACCAACGATGGTCCAAGACAACGCCGCAAACAGCAGAAGTGAGAAAGTGATAACAAACTGTCGACTCTTCAACGCCTGACGAGTTTCCTTGACGAGGATTGGGTTACACCAATCCCCCCACTTTTCGCACCAAGCATCCACTCGTTCAATGCTCAGCATGGCTCCAAGTGCAGAGCCTCCGCTCACTTCTTGTTGGACGGAATCTTCCGGCGGTACAACGGCAGCCATCAAACACTCCTCTGCAATGCATTACCAGTCATCATGTTGCCTAAAAACCGATTCCCACACCTCGGTTCCCCCAACGACATTTCTCTAGAATTAGCTGCAGGCGGTGCAGCACGGCGTTGACTGGCGCAACCATGTAACGGCCCGCATTGTCCGCGTCTTTGCTCACCCCAAGCCCATTGTTTGATCATTTCACTCATTGGACCAATCCTTCGGTGACCTGCAGGAACACGTCTTCGAGACTCTTACGATGTGATGTGCATTCTGCAACAAGAAATCCATTCGCAACGAGCAACGCTAACAACTCAGCCTGATCTTTAATTTCGCCAGCAAACTCGAAACGCAGCAATTCTCCATCGATGATGAGCTGATCTACATGCTGCACTGACCGCAGCATGACTGCTGCTTCACTGGAACGCTCCAAGACTCGGATTGTCAGCTCTTTCGTTTCCCTCTGTTGCCCTTGAATTTCTTCAACGCTTCCAGTTGCAAGTAGCTTGCCTTGCTCAATGATCCCGACCGAGTCACACATTTCAGCTAATTCGGTCAGAATGTGGCTGCTAATCAAAATCGTTTTCCCTTGATCAGCCAAATCCCTGATCATCCGGCGCAGGTCGATGCGAGCTCGCGGATCCAGTCCGGCAGCAGGCTCATCCAGGATCAGCACGGAGGGATCATGAATCAATGCCCGACCAAGACACAGCCGTTGTTTCATGCCCTTACTCAAACCCCGTATAGGTTTGTTTGCCATACCCTCCGTGCCCGTAAACCCCAGCACCCAACGAAGCCTTCGATTTCGTTCGGCTCCTGTTACCCCATAAGCTCGAGCAAAGAAATCCAGATATTCACGGCAATTTACATCACGGTAAGTGCCAAATGAATCAGGCATGAAGCCCAGACGCCTACGAACCAATTCCGGATCATTGACACACGACAAACCATCGACAAACGAGTCACCATAGCTCGGCAAATCCAAGGTGGCCAGAATACGCATCGACGTTGTTTTGCCTGCGCCGTTGGGGCCGATATAACCGAAAAAATGCCCCCTTTTCACACTAAACGACACATCGTCAACCGCCTTGGTTTCACCAAAGAAACGATGCAAC
>JBPCVE010000093.1:0-19288 GCA_051010795.1 Rubripirellula sp. | reverse complement strand
GAGACACAGTCAGCGGGAAACTGAGATCGCCGCTATTGCGGTGCAACAAGCCAACCAGCAATCCGGAGTCTTCAGCAACAGAATCAGCGGACAAAGAAAGCGTGAGAACCGCAGCATCGTCATCCTCGATAAGGATTGTGTGTTGCGCAAATGTGTAACCGTCAGCCAGTGCGGTGAACGTCACGGGCCTAGTATTATCAGAGACTGAATCATCAATGATTTCCCAAGGCACATCCACTGCGGACTCGCCTGCTGGCACGAGCACTGTCGGTTGAACCACAGCTTCAGAGTGATCAGAAGTATACAACTGCACTAAAAGATCTTCGGTCTGGTCCGGTGCGTTGCGAGTGACCGTCAACACCGGTTGCTCTCCACTATCCTCAAACTTCACATTATCCAATGCGAAGTAAGCAGGCGTATTCATCCCATACGCACCAATGTCCGAGGACAACAATGAAAACGTCAATGCAGTCGCATCACCAATGGATGACAAGTCGACACTGGTCCACGAATCCAGAATGTAATCTGAATCCTGGTCATCAAACGTAAAGTCAGCAAGCAGGAATTCTACTGTTCCAATGGAGACATCGTTTGCATCGAGCCCTTCGATGGTAAGAGCGAAAAAATCAGGATCATTCCCGGATGCACCGCCAAACTTCTTAGCGCCAAATGAATCACCCTCGTACATCGACAGGGCCGCATAGGTTGTGTTGGTGATATCCAAGGTGCTGAATGGACCAGTGCTCGCTGGATCTCGCGTGATTCGCGGGACAACAAATCCGGGGTAAGCATTGCCCACAAGATAAGTGTCGGAGTTCACGGCACCTCCGCCGCTGTAACTGCTGTACTGATTCAAATAACCGCTGGTTGTCACGTCGGTTGTGTTCGAATAGGCCCACCCACTCCAACTACCATAAGTGGGATTGTATTCATTATTGAAGACCAATCCCCCCGCATCGAACTGGCCAGCATTGTCCGAGCCGTTGTACGCAGACTCTGGTGCCAGACGCCGCCCCAATAATTCAAACCCCTCGGTCGGCTTTGCACCCTGTTCTGAAAAACTGGCGTTAGAGAATGTAAAGTCAAGTCTTGGAGTGTCATTATCCAAAACAAACAACGTGCTCGTTCCATCCTCATACCCACTGGCTTGTGCCGTAATCTGCACCGTGACATCCCGGTGGTCCACATCATCTTCTGGGGCAGCGATATCAAACGAAGCAGTCTTCTGCCCAGCAGCCATTACAACCGTCGAAGCGAAACTCAGGCGTCCGTCGATGGATGCGCTCAGTTGAATCGTTAACGGGTTATCAGGAACTGCATCATTCCGCACAAGAGTTCCATTGACGACACCACCTTCAGCAACCTCAGCTGCTGACAGGTCGAGTGATACACGAAAAGGATCATCATCTCGAATTTGCAAACTCATTTCGGTCGCAGTGTAACCGTCTGCAGAAACACGAATGGTCACCTCTCGATCGCCGTCAGCATCAGAGTTGTCGACCACCCCTATCGGAAAATCAACATGATTGGCTCCCGCTGGGATGGTAACGCTGGCTGGCAAAACTGCCTGCGATGCATCAACAGGCTCAAGCGTAAATTCAATTGTTTCTGACGAATCTCCTCCCGCTCGGCTCACGCGAGCCATCGTGGCGTTCGCACCATCGCTCTCGAGCACAGAGTCCTTTTCAAGATCAAACGCTACCGTAGGAGTCAGCATTACGATGTCATCAACAGCGAAATAGCTTGGCGTATTCATGCCAAAACCACCGACATCGGAGGAAGTCAACGAGAAGGATAAACTTCTGGCATTTGAAACTGGCGCCAAATCAACAGTCACCCAATCATCGAGGATGTAGTCCAATGAGTTATCAGCAAACTGGTAATCTGCAAGGAAGACATCAACCTGTCCGACTGCCTGCCCAGACGCATCCAAACCTTCGATACTCAGCGTGAAAAAATCTGGATCGTTGCCTGAATCACCGCCAAACTTTTTCGCAAACGAATCACCAAGCAGCATCGACAAAGCTGCATAGGTTGTATTAGTTACAGAAAGCGAACCAAAGGACCTCAAATCGTCGGCAGGACGTGTGATCAGTGGAGCGTCGTAAAACCCCCCCTGCGAAGCGAAACCGACCCCAAACGTGGCTGAATCAGCAGCTCCTTTGCCCGGATAGGCACTGAATTGATTCAGATAACCAGCCGTGGTGGTATCTGTCATGTTCGCGTACGCCCACTGATTCCACGAATCAAAGTCCGTCGAGTAGGCATTATTGAACGTCAACAATTCTGACTGAAAGTTACCCAGAACAACAATGTCATCGTACGGTCCAGTAACGATCGTGCCATCGGGGTCAGGGCCATTAAAGAATGACTGCGGTTCCAGTCCGGACCCAACGTCCTCAAAGTCAATAACATCGCTCGAGTACTCAAATGCGTTCAGAACCCCCACACCATCAAGGTCAAACCCGGCACTTCCGACCGTCGGACTTGGATCATAAATCACATCGCCACTTGTATCCAAAGCTGTTCCATCACCTACAACGTCGATCACACGAACATGTGTGACAGCAGCCGTATTCAAAAGTGGGCTGCTGCCACGCAAATCGTCCAAATCAAATGGGGTACCCTGACCGCGTCGATATTTGCCAGCAAGATTGTGGACATTTGTTGGGTCAACTTCACCAAATGCACCAACGGGTGAGGGTGTCAGCGAATCGTTTTCGAAGCGAAAGAAATTTGATCCATCAGACGAGACTTCTACATATGCAAGTTCAAGAAAAGTATCACTGAAGCTGTTTTCGAAAATGGCAAAATCACTTCCGAATCCATTTCGTATCGGCGTTGAGAAAGTCAACGTTATCTCTCCGCTACGGCCAAGCGTAACTGCATCAGAGGTCGTCCCTTCGGCCTGTCCAATGGCATTCTCTGGCACTTGAAATGCGAGGTCTACTTCAGCACCAGGCTGATAATTTTCGTAACCGCTTGCCCAACCGATCATGGCCGAATCATCGTGAGCAATTGCAGTCGAACCCTGTTGCCCCGCTGCAGGCGCGTAGGGGCCAGCTAAAAGCCTACGATCCTCTAATTGCTCCGTCAGCATTTTCCGTTTTCTGTTCATAGTCACCACGCTACGCCCACGCTTCCTGATCGACATCTTTTCAATACCACTCATAATCTTTTCGAAACCATTCATATCATCTGTCCCAGTCAGTTGTCTGCTCGTTCCCATTCCTCGTGCAAATGGAAGCAAGCAACTCAAGCTCCATACTCTCATTCATGAAAACAACAGACCCATCCGCAAACAGGCCGTTGGCCCCTTGAGGATGCATGCTTCGAATGTCATTCTCAAAACTTGGCGCTCGATTGATTGGAAATGCCTGATCAAACAGATTCCACGCATTAATCCATTGCCCATCACGAAAGTTGGCATCTTCAGAGATCATCAAGGTTCTAGTTAACCCATCCGTGATATCTCGAAAACGAATCGCTTGGTCATGGATCAGCACACCTCGAGGCGGATAGTTTGTTGTGAGAATCCGTTCGCCATAGATACCGCCATAATCCGTTGCTCCCTTACCCCGATTGAGCACCTGCGGTCGAGCGGTACTGGGGCAGAGAAAAGCCTCAATCGGTGTTGCTGCCACCTCACGGTTGACTGGATGATCAAACGCGTAATTGAAATCGATTTTTGAGTAGACAGCGGATTGTTCGAGAAACGGCAACACCATGGCTGACCACGCAATCTGCTTACCGCGTGGTGTTTCTGGACGCACTTCGATTCCCCCGGGAGGTAACTTCCGAAATGCAGCGTGGTAGTTATGCATCGCGATTCCAATTTGATGCAGATTATTTTGGCACTGCATCCTGCGAGCGGTCTCCCGGACTGCCTGCACAGCGGGCAGCAAGAGACCAACCAACAGGCCGATGATCGCGATGACCACCAATAATTCGACAAGAGTGAAACCTCGTCGCGACACCCCAATGGGTTGCTGCAAGCCGTTCATGTTCGACCCCGTTGCGCAAACACAATCCCCGCCAACCCAAGAAGCATGTGGAAGGGGGACGCTGACAAATCGAAAACAAGCCTACGCAGTAAAAACCACACGTTGCCCTCATGACAACTCAGCTCTCAGCACGGACCTCACCCAAGAAAGTCACGTCGCGCCCGGTAAGTGGTAGGTCTTCTGACTCCCGATGTGTCCGTTGCATGCCTTCTCGCAAGTCACTCTCGGCCGCATCACGCGTCAAAAGCTTCTCAACAATGGCTGAAAGATAATGCAACATCCGACGGAGAAAGTTCCCCATCACATCGATTACAGCGGCCGGGCCGTCCCGGAGTTTCACCGGAGTTCCCTGTACATGTGCTGGCATCTGCAAAGCACATCACCACAAACCGTTTGGCAGGAAAGCGTAGCTACCGCAACTCACCGTGTCAAACATGAGAATTGGCATCATGGAGAGTCTTTCCGAGATCAACATTGCTGCGAGCCGACTCGAACGCCACAATCTGCAATGGGGCGGCACAAATTTGGCAATTGAAAATTTCTCCGCACCACAACAGAATTTTTGCCCTGCCATCGTCGAAATTCCCCCATCCAAAAAGCTCGCCTTGCCATGCCAAGAAGTTGCCAGATCGTGCTGCCAGCCCGCCTTACCTCATCCCGGCTGCCAGAGAAACTCCTACGCAAAGCGGGTGGTAAGACAATACTCCATCATACCTACGAGGCTGCATCCCGCTCCGCCTTCGGGACGGACATCGTCGTCGCTGTTGATGACCCCCGACTCGCGGACGAAGTCGATTCTTTTGGTGGCCAATGGATTATGACAAGTCAGAGTTGCATGAGCGGGACTGACCGGCTTGCCGAAGTTGCTGAGGCCCTCCCCAACACAGATGTATTTATCAACGTTCAGGCTGACGAACCAGAAATCGATCCCGCATCGATTGATCTTGTCACACGCACCTTGATGGAAGATCCGAGCGCTGACATCGCGACTGCTGGAACTCCCATCCGTAACAGGCAGCAACTTGAAGATCCTGCCTGTGTCAAAATACTCATATCGGAAAGAGAAGAGCAGGGCAGGGCAGTGTACTTCAGTCGTGCCGCAATTCCATTCGTGCGTGACGGCGTGAATGAAACACACTTCGAAGCTGAACCACCCATCTTTTGGCATCACATTGGACTCTACGCATACCGACGAAATTTCCTTCAATGGTTTGCGTCACAACCACCGAGTCGCTTTGAGCAACTGGAAAAACTGGAACAGCTCCGAGCAATCGAAGCTGGAAAGCGGATCGTGGTAGCAAACGTTGACTCAGCCACACCCGGTATCGACACTCTGGATGACTTCCAACGATTTGAACGAAAACTTGCAGGCTGAAACGCAACGACCGAATAACGACTAACCACTCCCCAGAACGACAACCGATACCGGAAGATCTAAGAATCCAATAGTGGCAAAAGTTACTCGTGGACGACCAATAGGCGGCCGGTTCAAGATTTCGCAAAAACTGCGACGGGATCATAAGCTGCGCCCAGGACAGAGAAGGCATCGCATTTCAGCCACTGCTGCAGGATTTCTGCATAAACCTGCCGAAAATCGATGCGATGCTTTAAATCACCGTTTTGCAAATCATCCAAACGCGGATGTTCACCCACCACGCCCGCTTTCACTCCATTACCAGCGAGCAATACCGGACCTGCGGCGCCGTGATCGGTACCGTCACTGACATTCTCAGCAACCCTACGCCCGAACTCACTAAAGCACATTACCAGAAGACGGTCACCGTCCCCCTGTGCGTTGACATCGCGAACTAACGTCCCCACAGCATCACTTACTGATCGTAATAACACCGCATGTGCACCCGGCTGATTGGCGTGCGTGTCGAACCCATCAATTCGCATGTAATAAACACGGGTCTTCAGGCCTAAAGCAATGAGCTTCGCAATGGTTTCAAGCTCTCGTCCCAAAGTGGTCTTGGGATAGGCTTCTGACGGCTTGTATTGCACGCCGGCAGACTCCATCCGCTCACTTGCGTCCATTGCATTGCGTGAACTGGCCTGAACGAACTCCAGAAGATCGGATGCCTCTGCTCGACTCTGACTGGACAGAGATCGAATTGCATCACGCAGATCTGGTGATTTTTCAGCTCGCAGCCTGAACTGCTCAAGTGACTGTATCGACGGCACTCTCACATCCCGGGACATCAATGCGAAAGGCTGCTGCCTCTGACCGAGATGCAGTGCCGGCGGGTCCGAGAGATGATCAAGCTTGGTCGACTCCAAATATCGGCCAATCCACCCATTCTGCCTTGGTTCGTTCTTTCTTTGGCATGAATGCCAGATGTCCATGGACTCAAAATGCGAGCGATTTGGATTTTCGTACCCAACGCCCTGCACGATTGACAACTTGCCATCTTCGAGCAAATCAGCCATCCCCCGCATCGAGGGATGCAGTCCTACTGAGTAGTACAAATTTAATTCAAGAAGTCTTGTCAGCCCTAAAACCAAGAATGCACGTGTATTTTGGGGGATCACTCTTGAGTTTCAAAAACTGTCTCTGGCGGACGCTTCCGAAATCATCGAATCGTGGTATGATCCCACTCCATGACGAAACATATTTTTGTAACCGGCGGCGTGGTCAGTTCCCTTGGCAAAGGCTTGACGAGCGCATCGATCGGGATGCTGTTGGAACAGCGTGGCCTCCGAGTGCGGATGCAGAAGCTGGATCCGTATATCAATGTCGATCCAGGGACGATGAGCCCTTACCAGCACGGTGAAGTTTACGTGCTGGACGATGGCAGTGAGACGGACCTCGACTTGGGGCACTACGAGCGGTTCACATCGGGTGCTCTCACCCGAGACTGCAACTATACAACCGGACAGATCTACCTGTCGGTCATTGAGAAAGAGCGGAAGGGCCAATTCCTTGGCAAGACTGTTCAAGTGATTCCGCACATCACCAATGAAATCAAGTCTGTGATAAAGCGGATGGGTGGTGATGACGTAGATGTTGTGATCACTGAGATAGGCGGCACGGTGGGCGACATCGAGAGCCTGCCATTCCTCGAGGCAATCCGTCAATTCTCACTCGATGTGGGTCGCGAGAATTGTTTGTACATGCATTTGACGCTTGTTCCCTACTTGAAGGCAGCGGACGAATTAAAAACCAAACCGACACAACACTCTGTCGGACAGTTGCGCGAGATAGGGATTCAGCCTGACGTTCTAGTATGTCGCTGCGAGCACTCTATCAGTCGTGAAGACCGTGAGAAGATTGCCCTTTTCTGCAACGTGCCAAGTGAGGCCGTGATTGAGGAAAAAGACAAAGACTTTTCGATTTATGAAGTACCGTTGTCTTTGGTTGAAAACAAGCTCGACGAACTGATCGTCAAAAAGTTGGGCTTGGTGACTGCGGGAGATCTCGACATCACACCTTGGACCGACCTTTTGCATGGGTTACGCAATCCAAGGCATGAAATTTCAATCGCCGTTGTCGGTAAGTATGCGGAACACAAAGACGCCTACAAATCGATTTATGAAGCGATCGATCATGCAGGCATGCATCACCAAACACAAATCCGAATCGGCCGGATTCAAAGTGCTGACATTGAACGCGAGGGAGCGGAACGTTTACTCAGTGGCTATCACGGAGTGCTTGTGCCCGGCGGTTTCGGCGAGCGTGGCATTGAAGGAAAAGTCCAAGCCATTCGCTTTGCACGCGAGCGAGGGATTCCTTTCTTTGGCATCTGCCTTGGCATGCAGTGTGCGGTGATTGAATACGGTCGACAAGTCGTCGGTCTCGAGAACGCACACTCAAGTGAATTCGACAAAGACACGGAACATCCAGTGATCTGCTTGCTTGATGAACAGCAAAATGTCACACAAATGGGTGGCACGATGAGACTGGGCACCCAACCCACGGTGCTGGATGCCAACAGCATCTCCGGCCAAGCCTACGATGCCGAAAACATTGATGAGCGGCACCGTCACCGGTACGAATTCAACAACCAGTACCGTCAGCAATTTGAGGCAAATGGCTTGCGATTCGCAGGCACAAGTCCCAACGGTGGCCTGGTCGAGATCGTGGAAATTCCAGACCACCCCTGGTTTGTAGCCGTTCAGTTCCATCCAGAATTCAAGAGCAAACCGCTCAAGTCTCACCCGCTGTTTTCGGGATTCGTTGGGGCAGCCGTCAATCGGCGATCTGAACGTCAAACCAGCGACCAGACGACACCCGCGCCGCAACCACGCTGACGCGTCTGTCACCAGCAAATTCAGTGGTATCCACATCCCCCCGCACCAGCCCCATGCTGCCCGATGACGGGCAATTCGCCCTGATCAAGCAGCATCGCAGCCCGCGGCTCGCATTGAATCACCACTTACCAACACCAGAGACTCAAGGCATGCCGGTTTTAGCCCTACAGTTCAATTGTGAAAAGCCAAACTGAACGAGACAGCACTACTGGTCATTTTCGTCACCTGTAAATCGGAGTAAGAAAGATGAGCGACCACGACAAAATCGACGGCGATGCAAGTAACGACGAAACAGAACCATCCATCGAAGTTGATGGTGACGGGAATGTTAGCGATCCTTCACCATCCGATGTAAGCGACTCGGGTAAGGAACCATCAACGGACTCCATGCCAGAGCCCCCGCCAGCATCCTTTTCAGTCTTGGTTACCATGCTGTTCACCCAAGCAATGGGAATGCTTGGCCAAATGCCTGACCCCAACACAGGCGAAGCCAAGGTGAATAAGCCCTTTGCCAAGCATTACATCGATACCTTGGAAATGCTGGAATCAAAAACCAAGGGTAACCTCGATGATCAAGAAGCAGCCATGCTCAACGAGGCTTTGCACGCACTGAGGATGATGTACGTCGACACGCGAGGTGAGTGAGCGTCGGTAACAGCAGGCATCGCCCAAATCCACCAGGGCGAAGCCACCCGACCATCCTTACGGCTGCCCGTCGGCCAAGACCATTGCACAGGCGGCCTCCGTCTGATCAAGCGGGACAGGCGAGAGCTTCACGCAGACGGAAAATTCACACAGACGGCGCGCCTGCGTGACAAGCCTAAGCCTGCTAGACGAGCACCTGCGGCCCACCTTCGCAGAAACGCAGCCAGAGACTAAGTCGCTTTCCTCTGGTACTCAGCAACAGAGTCGATGATCGCGTTCAGATCATGATGAGGCCGATAATCAATCGCATCACGAATCCGGTCCAGAACTGGCACTCGCCTGCGAATATCTTCAAATGATTCGTCGTATGCAGCTGCGTAACTGGTGAACTCGACTTTTGCGGCTGGATTGACTCTGGCGATCACTCGTTCAGCCAACTCGAGAATTGACACAGGAACATCACTACCAATGTTGTAGACGCGTCCCGCAGCCACTGGGGTGTCGACAAGATTCACAACCGCAGAAATCACGTCATCGACATGTGCGAAACAGCGGACCTGTGCTCCATCATCATGAACGATCAGTGATTCACCTCGGATCGCAGCTTCAACAAAGCGGGGCAAGACCATCCCATAAGCCCCTGTTTGACGTGGACCAACCACGTTGAAGAAGCGACCGACTACAACAGGCAATCCATAATCTTTATTGTGCGCGAGGGCCAAAAACTCATCGATCGCCTTGGAGACTCCATAACTCCAACGGGGGCGAGTGGTTGCACCAAAAACAAGATCGTCCTCTTCCATCCACGTGCCTTTGGGATTCTTTCCATAGACTTCACTGGTGCTCGCAATGAAAGTTGGTACGTAGTCTCCCTTGGATGCCCGTTTCCCGAGACGATCCAGAACCAATTGAGTCGGATAGATGTTACGCTCGATGGTCTGGATTGGCTGCTTGGCAATGAGTGCGACACCGACCGCCGCCGCCAGATGGTAAACACGATCAGCCCGCGCCACGACGTCACTGACGAGCGCTTCGTCCTCAACAGTGCCCTGTATATATTCCAGTCTCTCGTGCCCTATGACTGCTGACAGGTTATCTGCCTGCCCAGTGGACAGATCGTCCACCACCATCACTCGATGCCCTTGGCTGAGGAGTTTCTCGGTCAGGTGAGAGCCGATAAACCCAGCACCTCCGGTAATCAAGCAGTTTGCAGAAGAATTCACGATTCGGGTACTCAGGGAGAAAACGAGCGCTCAAGGAGAAAAAATGGCGGCAGACTACAAAATCTAACCCTCGCCGCGCGATCAGATCCTCAGTGCCGAGCGGACGCTCGAGCCATAACCGCCGGCTTGATAGGTAATTGCTTTATCGGAGCGAGTGCGAAGGGTTGCTGGATAATTTCGTGTTTACGTCACAAATTGGCCACCGGTTCGTTCAGATCGCGGATAATTGGGCATCGCACTGGCGGGACTGGGTAAATCACGCTGGCTAGAGAGTTTTCCGAACAGGTAACTTATCCGACGAACTATCGACTTTTTCAATGTACCGCTAAAATAATGGAATGTACGTCTCTTCTCAGCCCATCAGTGGGCCATCTGAAAATCGTCGCTGTTTGCATGGGAGCAGGTTAGTGAATAGGCAGTTGGCTTCGATCATCTGGCCCTTCATGGCACAGACAAGGCAGCAGTACTGGTTTCGCTTGGCGATTTTCTGCTTGGTGCTAAGCCTGCATCCTCTGCTCGGCATGTCGCGCATCCAAGCACAAGATGCCAAGAGCGAAGCGGCGATGGCAGCCTACGCTGACGCAGCCAATTTTCAGACGGGCGGTGCGATCGACTTGGCAATTGATGGTTGGCAGTCATTCCTGACCAAGTATCCCAAACATCCCATGACCGCAGATGCCGCTCACTATTTGGGTGTCTGTTACATGCAGCAAGAGATGCCCGATTATGTTGCTGCGGCAAAGGCATTTGGCAAGGCCTTACAAAAGCCAAAGTACAACTTGCGAGAAGAATCACTCGCCAACTATGGTTGGTGCAATTACATCGCATCGGGAGAAGATGAGCCAAGAGATCAAGCAAAACTAAAACTTGCCTTAGACGCATTCCAGCGACTACTCAAGGAATCACCCAAAACCCGATTCATGGACCGAGCATTGTTCTACAGCGGCGAAGCCGCTTACGGAATGGGCAACAGTCAACAGGCCATCGTCTACTACGATCGCATGCTGACGATGCCAAATGCCAAGGCATCACAACTTCGTTGTGATGCCTTTTATGCCAAAGGGGTCGCCTACGAGGAATTGAAACAATTTGATCAGGCCCTCAATTCATTCCGACAACTCCTGAAAGTTTGTGACCGCGCTGAATTGATCACCGATGTGCAACTGCGAATGGGTGACATGTTGATCATGCAAAAAGACTACGCTGCCGCCATCGACGCTTTCAGCGATGCGATGGAGTCGACGCAGGAAGCTGACGACCGAGCCTATGCACTGTTCAGGCAAGCCTTCGCACATGTTCAAGCCAAGGCACCAGCAGAAGCAGCAAAGAAATACGATCGGTTGCTCGCAGAGTATCCCAAATCGAATTATGCCGGCGCAGCCATCTTGGCTTCTGCCCAGAGCACTTATCGTAGTGGCAATATTGATGAAGCTGCCAAACGCTTCCGTCGGGTCCTGCAGCAAAACAACCGGATTGCGGCCACGGAGGCTGCCCACTGGTTATCCAGAATTGAAATCAAGAAACAGCGCCCAGCAGATGCGGCTCGCATTGCACGTGAACAAATCCAACGCGGTGTTGAAGGCCGATTTGCAGTGGATTTGCGACTTGACCTGGCTGAAGCGTTATCGATGAATCCACAGACGCTCAAAGAATCGATGACGATGTTTGAGCAAATCTATCGACAAAATCCTGATAATCCTCTGGCCTCCCGAGCTCTCTACAACGCCGCTTTTTCCGCGTTGCAAATTCAGAATCCCGAGAAGGCCCTAAGCCTGGCACTCGAGTTCATCAAACGGTTTCCCAATGATGTACTTGTGCCTGACATCAAGTTCGTGGCAGCTGAAAGCCAACTACTGACCAAACAAAACTCAGCTGCTGCTGACACCTACACCCATTTATTGGAGTCAACCCGCAAGGACAACATCCAACGCCCGATCTGGATTCTCAGAGCAGGCTCGGCTTTGATTACAGCCGAACGTTTCAAGGATGTCATCCGTATCCTGAAAACTGAACTGGCGAATCTCCCAGAGCCTGACCAGAAAGCAGAAGCCCATTTCCTGATCGGGCAAGCTGCTCGCAAAGCAGGAGATAACCAACAGGCAGCAAACGCCTTTCAGGCCAGCATTGCTTCCGATCCCAACTGGGCAAGAGCAGATGAAGCACTGCTGCTGTCGGGTCAGAGCAGAGCCGCGTTTGGCGATACTGGCAACGCAATCAAAGATTGGCAAAAAGTTGTAAAACGCGGAAAAACTCCCGCGACGGTCGCCCAAGCCAAGTACCAACTTGCACAATTGGCCAATGCAAGCCAGAGGTACCAAGAGGCCATCAAATTTTATGATCAAGTGATTGACGGCGAATCAACACCTGAACTTCTTCCTTATGCTCTGTATGGAAAAGGGAACGCGTTGATGCAAACCCAAAAGTTCGAAACAGCAATTCAACCACTGACCGAGATGCTGCAGAAGCACCCAAATCATCCACTTCAGGGTGAAGCTTTACTTGCTCGCGGAATTGCCAAACGCAACATGGGACTGAATGAGGAAGCTCGCGAGGACCTGGAAACCTTTCTACGCAGCAAGCCTACCGGAATCAGCTTGGGACACGCGCTTTATGAAGCCGCGCTGACCGATCAAAAAAACAAGCAATCTGCCAAAGCTGCTGCAAAACTTGAAGCACTTACACGCGACGTTCCTGATTACCCCTCCATGGACGAAGTGCTTTATGAACTTGGTTGGTCGTTGCAGGAAAGTGGCAATGAGCCGAGAGCGATTAAGTACTTCAACAAACTGGTCAAGGACTATCCCACCTCGCCCCTGGTTGCGGAGTCCGCGTACTACTTGGGTCAGAAGGCTTACTCGGAGAGTCGCTGGAAGGACGCTGCCAAACAGTTCAAGTTGGCTTGTGCAAAAGCGACAGATCAGGCTCTTGCTGAAAAAGCATACTACCGACTTGGCTGGTCAATGTTCAAAACAGAGGACTACGCGGCGTCAGAGCAGGCTTTTAGCGAGATGGCAAATAACTATCCACAGGGCAAGCTTATTTTCGACGCAAAAACAATGGTTGCTGAGTGTCGCTTCAAGCGTTCGGATTATCAAACGGCTCTCGCGGGATACGAGGCGGCGAGGGCTGGCATCGAATCACGTAACGAAACCGCAAAAAATATTCTGGATAAATCGGAACGTCAGGTGAGGGAACTTGTTTTTCTTCATGGGGGGCAAAGTGCTGCACAACTGAAAAAGTGGCAAACTGCCATCGAATGGTACAACGCACTAAGAAAACGATTCCCTTCTTCTGAGTATCTGCCACAAATTTTCTACGAAACTGGCTTTGCCTATCAACAACTTGAGAACACTTCAAAGGCACTCGAATTTTACAAAGAAGTGGCAGACAATTATCGCACTTCCACGGCGGCAAGGGCTCGCTTCATGATGGGTGAAATACATTTTGCCAATCGTGAATATGACAAAGCGATTCCGGAATTCCAGCGTGTGATGTACGGATTTGGTGCGGAAAAGGCGCCAGCAAACATCAAAAACTGGCAAGCCAAAAGTGGGTTCGAAGCAGGGAGATGCAGCGACCTTCTTCTACAAGAAGCAAAAACCGACAAAGCACGAGACAAAGCGAAAAATTACGCAACAGGCTTTTACCAATACGTGTTGGATAAACATCCAAAGCATGAATTGGCTGCCAAGTCACGCGACCGCTTGGAGAAATTAAAATAGTGATTCACGACAACAACGATCGCAAACTGGCGCGTTACTCGCTCGTGCTGATAATTCTTTTGGTTCTTTCGGCATGGCTCAACAGACCTTGGTCACTGGCCCAGGACACCTCTCCTCAGATCAATGCCGATGAGATTCAGGCGGTCATGCAGGACCAGCCAGAGACCACTGAGGCAGCACCCAAAAAGGAGGCTCCGGGGATTGACCTGCTGACCTTGGTGACGCGAGGAGGAGGATTCATGATCCCGATCGGCATCATGAGTTTGATGGTAGTGGCGTTGGCATTTGAAAAATTCATGAGTCTTCGGTCCGAGAAGATGCTACCAGCTAATCTGGCGCATGAGCTTGAGGACCTGGCGACACCGCTTGATCGGTTCAGCCCCGGCGTGGCCTTACAGTGTTGCCAGGAGCATCCGTCACCCGCCGGGCGCGTTGTGACGGCAATGCTGCTGAGGACTGGCCAGCCCCTTTCGGAAATTGAGCGTACTGCTCATGAAACGATCGAGCGGGAAGCTGACCAACAGGCCTCCGCAATCCGCTGGCTTACGCTGGCAGCGGCAGCGACACCACTGATGGGACTGCTTGGAACGGTCTGGGGAATGATTGTGGCATTCCACGAATCAACCGCTTTAACGGCAGACCGCAGTCGCAGCGAACAGCTTTCCGAAGGTATTTACACCGCATTGGTCACAACGCTTTCAGGCCTGATTGTTGCAATCCCGGCAGCAATGTTGGCCCTCTATCTTGAGAACCGACTCGCGAAACTGTTTCACCAAATTGAGGAATTTGCGTTCCGATTAGCACCGGCACTAGCTCCTTACGCAGGACTCCAACGACTTGATGAGGATGGCGTTCTTCATTCATTGGATCGAAAACAGCATGTCATGACTGACACCCCGCCACCGCCACCGCCGCCACGTTCGGCAAAAGAAAAACGCAGCGGGGTCAAGGCAGGTTAGACATGGCCAAAATCAAACGCTCCAGTATTGCCAGCACCCTGAGCCTGACACCACTCATTGATGTGGTGTTTCTTTTACTCATTTTCTTTCTTGTCACCAGCGAGTTCGAGGAGGAAGAAAGACGTCTGGACATCGTGCTTCCAACAGCAACCAGCGCGGTGCCGATGACAAGCAAACCTCGTGAAGTTGTGATCGACATTAACAGTGAAGGCGAACTGTATCTTTCAGGCAAGGCAACGGACCTGAGTGGACTGCAGTTGTTTTTGGAAGCCGCCGTTTCCAATAACCCAACCAATCAGACAGTCATCATCCGAGCAGATCGAACCGCAGCTTTTCAACCAGTCGTGAGCGTCATGGACGTTTGCAATCGTACCGGAGTCAGCGACTATAGCGTCACCACCAAGGAAGGTCCCGAAAGTTAAACGACCTTTCCTGATGCCCCACACCGACCATTACTTTCTGTGAATTCCACCAAAGCACCACCGATCGAAAATCAAACCGGCGAGGCTGAACGCACGTGGCCACTGGATGTGTTCATTGCAGCGTTTGCCGGGTTGGTTTTGTATCTGGCGGTGACTGAATTGCGATTTGATGACCCACGCTGGATACTCAATGCGTGGACCTATACGATCGCGGTCCCAGTGCTTGCACTGTCGATGGCTTTCTTTTCACATGGTTTCGTATCACGTTATGTGAGGCGAACCATCCAACTGGGTGTTCTCTTCAGCCTCTTTGTGCACCTGTTGCTGATGATGCTCGCCATCAATGTGATTATTTTCAGTCGCTACTTTCCCGAAGCCTTCTCTGGCGTCAAGCAGCAACGCTCCCCCGTACGCCGTACTGTTCCGGAACACCTGTTTCAGACTCCAACAAAAACAGCAAGCGTGCCTGACTGGTCCAAACCGGTAGACGCTGAGACAGCATCTCCCGTAACGCCTCTCGAAGAGCGGCAATTACCACCGGTGGAAAAAACTGCGCCCCGACTCGAAATCCCCAAGACTCGGGAGCCACAACCAGAGTCCTTGCAGAAGTTTCTACTGAAACGCCGAAAGCCAAACGATTCAAAGCCACAACCAACGGATTCCCCTGCCAAACTCGCGCGACAGCGCAACGCTGACACCCAGCCATCGGCGTGGAGTACCCAGGCTCCAATCGCTCCTGCAGTTCCCGTACAACCAACCGCTGCTGCTACCCCTATTGAACAGCAGATCACGCCGCAACCTCGATCGAGACCGACGTCTCGCTCAACAGTTCCATCGACAGCATCCGTTGAATTGGAATTCAGCAAGCCGCAAGAAACGTCGATCGCGGGTGCCCGAAGCCGCAGCACATCACTTCCCACGGTGGGCCAAGCAAACCAACAACAGCCACGCAAGCGTGCTGCTCCCACTCGGGCTCTGGAACCAGCAGGCTCTGCTCCCGCCACGCAAGTCGTTGCTGTTGCAAGACAAACCCAGACCGCGGAGCGAGTCATCGGCCCCGGTGATTTTTCTGTCACTCGACAAAACCGTTCACGTGGTGTCAGTCTGACAGTTTCGCAGTCAACCTCGTCTGATATTCCAAGCACGTCCGAATCTCGAGCCGCAACCTCTGCAGCTCGCAACACCACTTCGGCAAATAGTGGTATCCCCACGATTGATACGGGATCTGCTCAACGAGCTCCTGGGCGAACGCGTCGAGTCACAACTGGATTCGGGATGGCCGCAACGGGTCCCCCAACCGCACCAAAAACAAGTTTCGGGAACGCTTCCGTTTCCGCGACCGCGCCTTCTGATTCAATCGGAGACAGAAACTCGGACGGCACCCCGATGGAACGCATTAGTAGACCCACTCGCGGTGCGGCTAGCACAAAAATCGCTTCTGCAGGAGGCCCTAACCTGGATGTGATGCTGGACGAAGGGCCTGCCGGAATCGCAACCATCGCTGAAGGTCGGGCTGGTATTGTGCCATCGGACACCCAACCTGAAATTTCGGTCGTCGATTTCTCACGCGGCCAACGCCCCAGACGAACCCTCGGTGGGCCTGCAACTCCTTTTGGCACGAAGATCGCATCCGTTGAGTCGTTCAATCGCAGAGTGATGCGAACAAAAGGTGGTACTCCCGCCACGGCTGCTGGAAATATTGGTCCTAAAACAGAAGAAGCGATTGAAATTGGTCTCTCCTATCTGGCCAACACCCAAAATGAAGACGGTAGCTGGTCGCTGCAGGGCCATGGAGAAAAGGTACTGCTTCGAAGCAACACGGCCGCTACTGGATTGTGTCTGTTGGCATTTCAAGGAGCGGGGTACACACACCGGCAACATCAATACGCAAGTACCATCAGTCGCGGCATCGAGTATTTGATGAATCGCCAACAAAACAATGGTGATCTGTACGTTTCTGAAGATGCCATCAGCAATCGGAATGTTGCTTTTTACAGTCATGGAATAGCTGCACTGGCCATGTGTGAAGCTTATGGTATGACCCAAGACCCGGAACTCCGGGAACCTGCCCAACGCTGCCTCAACTACATTGTCAGTACCCAGCACAACGAACGTGGCGGATGGCGTTACACAGCACAGGTGAGCTCTGACACAAGTGTGACGGGCTGGATGATGATGGCACTGAAAAGTGGTCAGTTGTCAGGCTTGGAGGTTCCCGAGCAAACGTATCAAGGTATCCAGCGTTGGCTAGGTTTGTCGCAAGTACCCCAACAGCCAGACCGCTATCGGTACAACCCATTTGCCCCCGACACTCCTACGCAGCGTCATGGTCGAGTAGCCACACCAACCATGACCTCAGTGGGTATGCTAATGCGGATGTACTCCGGCTGGCGGCGTGACAACGAATCGATGAAATCTGCTGCTGAATACCTGCTGCAGTACCCGCCCCAGATAGGCAGCGTTCAATCACCCCAAAAAGACACTTATTACTGGTATTACGCCACGCAGGTCATGTTTCATATGGGTGGCGATTATTGGGATCGTTGGAACAAGGC
Organism: Rubripirellula sp.; assembly: GCA_051010795.1. Taxonomy (GTDB): domain Bacteria; phylum Planctomycetota; class Planctomycetia; order Pirellulales; family Pirellulaceae; genus Rubripirellula. The sequence continues at coordinate 1,507 of JBPCVE010000093.1, read as the reverse complement.
CTTGAACCCGATCCTGATCCAAAGCCAGGTCAAAGAAGGCGTGAATGCTGGCAGTTGGGATCCCGCCGGAGCCATTCCAGATCGCTGGTCTGCTCACGCAGGACGTCTGTACGTCACCACCATGAACCTGCTGAACCTGGAAGTTTACTATCGGCATTTGCCGATCTACGAGGAAACCGCCGAGTAGACCGCCGAGTAAATGCTCAGCAGGAAGGAAAACGACACTCCGCACACCGTGATCCAGTGAGCAGTGAGCAGTGGAAACGCGGCAGTACCTCAAACCCGATCTGACATGCGTCTGCAAATCGCCATCGATATCAGGCAGACGAATCGTCTTTGGGTGATGTAAATTTCAGAAGTAACCAATCACCCAAGCGTGGTGATGCATGACCCAGCATGATCAGCAGGCGTAGATAACGAGGTAACACGACGTCTGGTTTGCGGTGTTGAATCGCGGCAAGAACAGCATCTGCAACTCGTTCAGGCGGCAGGCCTTTGACCCTTGTTCCTCCACCAGGTTTGGCTGCCTGTGCAGGAAGACCATCGATTGATTTTTGATATCGTTGCCCCGCATCCTCGCGACGAATGGGGCCGGGACTCACCAGGCAAACGTGGATCCCTCGTGGCTTCAATTCCAGTCTCATTTGCTGCGTCATGCCAGCCAAAGCATGCTTGGCAATTGCGTAAGCTCCGATGTAACGAGCCCCGACCTTAGAGGCGAGTGATCCTATATTAACGATCACGCCCCCCGTTGCTTCCAGAGCGTCAAGAGATTCCTGTGAGCAGTGCAGGGCGGTGATCACATTTTGCTGGAACAGAAACTCAGCCCGATCAGCTTCCAAATTCTCGATCAAACCTCGATCACTAGCCCCAACACAGTTCACTAAAACGTCTAACCTCTCATGATTTTTCAGCGTATCAATGACAAGTTGTTCCACAGCATTCCCATCAGTTAGATCACAAGCAAAACTGGTGAGTCTTTGTCCTTTCGCGTCTGTGCGGGACACACATTCCTTGGGGTCCAACCGGGCTATCGCCTCATCCAGTCGCTCAGCGTCTCGTCCCACAATCACCACGCTATAGCCGGTATCCAAGAGTTTTCGCGCAATCACGAATCCCAAACCAGCGGAACCGCCGGTAACGAGTGCGACCGGAGGTCGAGCAGAAACCATGAATCCACAGTAAAAGAGGGCCGAAGGGATGAATGCGCGATGCCTACGGTGCAAATTTTAGTACGATCAGACGCCGACTGGTATCACCGCACCGTGTTTCTTAACGGAATCAGGCATGAAACCTTCGTCATCGGCACCGCTATGAATCAACGTTCTTCACAATCAACTACCGAGTTCACTGATGCCCCGGCCCTCTCTTGATGATGCGTGCACGAAAATTGTTGCCACCGTTGGACCAGCCTGTGACAGCGTCCATCAGATCGAAGAATTAATCGAGGCAGGAGTTGATGTATTCCGCATCAACACGGCCCACGGCAACCGTGAACAACACGAAA
>JBPCVE010000092.1:0-2755 GCA_051010795.1 Rubripirellula sp. | reverse complement strand
CTGACAAACGGCGCATCCCTAGACAGCACAAAAGCCCCTTATCTCCAAAAACGTGGTTTTACGGTCCAGGCAACGGCTAACGTGATGGGTGATGGAGTGATCGCAGCACAAGGTGGGTCAAACCATGGCTGGTCACTCTATGTCCAACAAGGCAAACTCTGCTTTGCCATAACGCTCAGTGGAAAGCAGACTATCGTGAACAGCAAAACTGAGATCGATGGTGACGTCACGGTGACGGCGACGCTCAAAAAGTCAGGACAACTGAAACTCTCCGTGAACGGCGACCCCGCGACAGAGCACAAACTGGACGCCTGCCTCAGCAGTCAGCCACTCGAACCGCTCGAAGTAGGCAGAGACTCAGACGGCGTCGTCGGAAAATATGAGCCTCCCTATGCACTGAAAGGGAACGTTGAAAAGCTGATTGTTAATATCCCGTGAATGGAGATGACTGCAGATAATTTTTCAATATCAAGATCAACTGAATGCGAACCAGCACGGTGCCCCGCAGCAGAGTCGCCACCATTTGGCCCTCTGCTGCAGGCGTGTCTGCTTCCGCTGCAAGTCACCTTTGATGGCAGCAACTGTCAATAAGGCAATTCGCGGAGGTAGAGATTTTTGAAATAGAGGGCACTGCCATGATGCTGCAATTCAATTTGGTCTGCTCGCGCCAGCGGAACAATGCCGGTCTTGTCCCAGTAGTTTTCTAACGCGACACGATCAACAATTTTTTTACCGTTGAGCCAGATCGTCACCTTATCACCGACCATACGGATCAAGAACCGATTCCATTCGCCGGGTCTCTTATCGGCAAGAACGGTCGGCGAATTTCGCCAGCGTTTATTATTCCAGAGCCCTCCTGACCCGAGATTGCGTCCGTTTTTGTAGGCAGCGACCCACTGGTCTGTTGTCAGGTCATCAGGGCCATCGACAGACCCATCTTTTTTGGGTTTCATTCGCAAATCCCACGGGTCCCAAATTTGAATCTGGGGAGTTCCACGCAGATAGATTCCCGAATCTGCTCCCGCTGGGATTTTCCAGTCCACGTACATTTCAAAATCACCATAATCCTTGTCAGTACACAAACTCTGGCCCTTTCCATCGTAGGTCAGAACGCCCTGGACAACGGACCAGTGCTGCCGCATCAATTCGTCTGCACTCACCTGTGCTTGAGTCGCAGCATCACCTTCCAACTCGCGTCGCGCATTTGCATTTTTGTGGGCTAAGCCTTTCCAACCCTGAAGGTCTTTGCCATTAAATAGCGGTTGGAATCCACGGGGAGGAACGTTGTCCTGCTGAGACGCGTGCGTTGCGGGTGCGACAGCGTAATCAGCAATCTTCATGTTGCGAAATTCAACCCGATCACTGTGGCCAGCCAAAACAAGATGCCCAGTTTTATTTTTCACTCCCAAGTGAGCTCCCCCATCCACCGGAACCGTTTCATCAAGAAAGGCATCCACAATCACCGCTCCGTTTAAAACCACGATCACGTGATCGTCAATCGCAATGATTGTTTCCCGATTCCACTGCCCAACGGGTTTCAGATACCCAGTTTTTGCCGGAGTGACTCCGTAAATTGAGCCATGATATTGCCATGGTTTCAGCCAACTGAGCTTGCGCTGTTTTCCACCGGACATTTCAGCCATGCCACTGTAGCGGGAACCGTTGTGATCAAGAATTTGAATTTCCATACCGCTGGATGCAGGATGCCCCCCCGTCGGTACTCGAATTCCGATGCCGTTATTTCCGCTTTCTTCAAGCTTGAATTCAAATTGAAAAGCAAAGTCTGAGTATTCTTTCTCGGAAACAAGATTCTTCCCACCGTTCTTGCAAATCAGCACCCCGTCATCAACGGTGTAGCCTTTAAGATCGCCGGTCCACCCTTTCAGATCGTTTCCTTGCAGCATGGGCTTCCACATCGCTGATGTGTTCAAAATGGATTCGACATGCTGACCCGCGACGATATTAGGATCGTTTGTACCTCCATCCTGCCTGGTTTGCCCTGTGGCAAAATCGCCACCAAAAAAGATTGGGGCTACAACGCTTAGGATGGCAAAAACATTTAAACCCCAATCCAGATTCCAACCTGGATGGCGGTAAGAATTCAAAGTGTTCGGCATGAGTCATTCCAGAGGATGCGAAAACAAATGTGCTACGAAACCGTCCCACAATATACGACTAAAGAGACGCGATCGCCAACATACCGACCTCTGGCTCCCACGACGCTTGGGTAATAAATCAACGCGAACGAATGTTCACGCAAGCACTCACCCCAAAAAGAACGTCATGCGATTACCAAAACCTGACAGCCTCCACACCAACAAGTGGTTCTTGCTGCAGCCCCTCGCATTGATACATTTCAACGAGTGGCAGAACTCTGGATTAGACTGCCAAGTATGCGAGCCAACACCTGTTATCACTGGCGATACTGTCGGGACGCAACACACAGGCTGAACTTCGATTCAGATTTGACTGCCACCTTAGTGCCAACCCGCCACCGATCCGGCTGAGCAGCAGACACTGAGCAGCAGACACTGAGCAGCAGACACTTAGGAGCAGAAAATTGTGAGCGTGCAAGCTGACAATCGACCAGATCGCCGGGTTGCGCCCCCGAGAGCCGGGTTGTCCCCCGAGAGATGGTGCAGCTGACTGGTGCTCTCATAAACACCTGGCATTCAAGAATGTGCACGCCCGATATTCGCCCCCACTCGTCCCTGAGCCCCTGAGCCCCTGAGCCCCTGAGCCCCTGAGCCCCTGA
>JBPCVE010000091.1:0-3354 GCA_051010795.1 Rubripirellula sp. | reverse complement strand
TGCTACCACAACTCATCAAGACATACAGACTGGACGAATGCAAACGGCAATTTTCGCTGTGAGTCACAACACGAAGCTCAATCGCTGCACACGCTGTGTAGCAGCGGTAACGGATCTGTTCCAACTCTGCAGAAATCTCAGGATCAATCGTTTTTGTATATTCTTCCAAAACACGGAAAGACTGCTGCGTTCGAGCAGCGGCTGCAGCGACGACATCCGCCAGATCGGCCCGCAGATATTCTCCTGTTCCGGTAATTTCGGTGCCCACATCCTCGCACGTGTTACGAGCTCGCAGCAGAGAAAAACGCGAGATCGATTTCAAGGCACCCGCGAGACCATGTCGTTGACTCTTGAGTTCAGATGTCAATTTGGAATCATCTAAAACAAATCGGGCGATCTCCTCCAGCGTACGAAGACCCTCACCAGCGCGATTCGCTGACGCGTCCAAGATGCGGTAGACGGAATTACGGGTCTCTTCATTCATTCCATTCATGGCCTGTGACAAGTGGTTGCCAGCTATTCACGATTGATCGTGTTGCATTGCATTGTGTTCAGCATCTTAAGGCGTGATTCAAAATCATGTCAGGATGCATGTTCGCTCCGCCAACCCTTGGTTGAGCTTGGGGAATACAAGACCGCCGACTCACCAGCCCTCGAATTTCCCAAGACAACTTTCCCGAAACGCAAAGTTCTAGCCCCACTCTAATCTGTCGACGGAACAGGGGTAAGATTCAGCAACAGTGCCGGTCAACGGCTGTTCAGGACCGTTTAAACATCAGCAGGGGACCAAATGGTGGCCGTCAAGAATGCCAAATCATGGTCAAACTCGCAGGTCTGATGCAAAAATTCAGTCGAGGTCGCAATCGGGTATTCCTGTCTCGTTGTCACAGAGCGGGGAGGCATGATAGGCTACTGACGCAACGCCCTCGTAGCTCAGCTGGATAGAGCAGCGCATTCCTAACGCGCAGGCCGCAGGTTCGAATCCCGCCGGGGGTACTTTGCCTGGTCATCTTCCGACCACGCACCGCGAGTTGACTCTCAAGGGCTGTTGGCACAAGATCCTAAAAACCGTGTCATAACGCCGTTTGTGGCAACGCTTGGTCCTACACGACTCTCTGATTTGCAGCTCGTCGCCACTCTTAATCGGCCAAACCACGCATGGTTGCGAACCCCACCGGCTCTACTCTCTGACTCTCGCTGAATTGCGATTCGCAAGTTAGCAAGGTCGCTTTTCGGTGGTCTGAGTTGGAGTCAAACTGACCGATTCTTGCAACGTGGAGTTGGTTGTGAAAAACCTTCACTGCGGTGTCCAACGTACAAACGCGATCAGCAGTGGCCTTTTGTGGCCCCGTGGCTTTCCGGTGTAGGTGTACGAAGTAAAGCAAACTGACTACGCTGGAAATCCAGTATGTCCAACTGGTGATAATCCAATTCTGCAATCTTATCCTCGGTTCGACCGAACCTAAACTAATCTTACGGCAATGCTCGACGTTGCCAATTTTCTCTCCAGAAAGAAGAACAGCCTGGACGCGTATTCAATTAACAATGTCACTGCGGAAAAAAATCAAGATGGTTCGGTGACAATTCATTTTGGGGGTGACCCAAGCAACTCGAATTATCTACCCATCACTCCAGGATGGAATTACATCGTTCGAATGTATCAACCGAGAAAGGAACTCCTCGACGGATCGTGGAAATTCCCCGACTCGAAAGCCGGCAACTGATGAGAATGACTCATAGCAACTAAGTCTTTGACCTCGTGGCACGAGTGTCAAAGATTTGGTCCAAGCAACCCTTGATCCCCAGAGCAAACGAAACATCAAGAAGTAGCACGAACACAAGAGCAGGAACAACCAATGCTAGTATCGACGTACTACCGAACCACCCTGTTTTCACTCGCGCTGCTTGTGCTGTGTTCCTCTGGATGTGGAAAAACTCAGCAGGCACAGCAAGCCGCAACGGACGAACCGATACAAGCATCAGCGGAGCAGTCCGCTCCGAACACATTGTACAAAGTGCTTTCAGCAGATGCTTGGCAGCAAGTGGAACTCGACGGCACGTTTCGAGGCGTTGGGATCGACCTCGAGGATGGCTTCATCCACCTTTCCGCACCTGACCAAGTCAAAGAAGTGGTTGCCAAATATTTTGCCAATCAGGATGACTTGGTCTTGGTTTCGTTGGATGGAGATCGTCTGGGTGAAAGTTTGCGTTGGGAAACTTCTTCCGATGGTGTTCTCTTTCCGCACGTATACGGTGACATTCCGTTGCAGACGGTCGAAAGTGTGGATCCGCTACCGATCGGGGAGGATAAAGTTCATCAATTTCCGTTTTGACAAACCGTTATGGCGTTGCTTGGTCTCAAGCGACTCTCTTTGTTGCTCAGTGCGGGACGGCATTGAACATCCTCATCAAGCCAAACGTTCGAACACCCCCACCTGCGTTCTCTCACTGTCGTCTGATTTAGACCGCACAGGTTAGCGAGGTCGCTTTGGGTTTGCATTTAAGACTTGAACTGTGGTGACCTGTAAGTCAACACTCGGCATTGTGTGGGATCAAACGCTGTCAGGGTCACAAACTTCCATCGAAGCCAATTAGACTAACTATCCGCATCCTATCCGCATCGATGTTTCATCCAATAGTCCTCCGCGAATCCGTCCCACTGCATCAAGACGCCCACGCAAGCGACAGTGGAATCGCCGCAATCAGTCGCCTGATTGATTGTGCGAGTGCCCCCCCAACTCGCACCTGCTGGTTGAACACACGTTTCCAATGAGTCAAGGCCACAGGCAGAAATTCGAAAGCGTAGACTCCGCGTTAAGGCCACAACCAGCACTCAGTACGCACCGCCCCCACTCTGATGGCACAACCACAACTACGAGCAACTGTGCAGATAACGGAAGGGCAAAAAGGTTTGGCGTGAGAGATGAGTTGTTACTTCTCCACCGCTTCGGTATCACTCTCCTGAAGACGAAGCACACTATCTTCTTCCTCCTGGTCAACGACGGCACCGTTCAAGGTTCGCAACACAATGCAATGTCGGAATACGCCAGGCTCAAAAAGAAACAACAAGGTCGGCGGACGACTTAGCTCAGGTCAGCCTCGGTTGCGATCCTCATTTTGACGCAGATTTTCATGAGATCTGACGTCAACTGACAAGTGACATCCGGTTGGCGAGCAGCTATGCTGTTTGGTAGGGTGAATTTCTCGCGGAACGTTCGTCAATACGGGTGTTTTCCGCAGCAAAAGGCCGTTTTCGAGAGCGAACAAGCAATCTTGACAACGATGCACGTTTGCGAGACCGCGTGGAACCAACGGCCAAGGATGAGCGAGACCCGCATGAGTTTCCGTAGTCTC
>JBPCVE010000090.1:0-3340 GCA_051010795.1 Rubripirellula sp. | reverse complement strand
AAAGCCATTTCGAGGGTACTGGCAAGAATGAATGTTGGAATCCCCAGACCACTTGGGGCTCAATGCACAGAATCAAAGTTGCTGCCACCGCAGTCAGACCGAGTGAGGTTTTCAGGCTGGGTTGGTATTTCTTGATCCACGGGTAGCGTTTCACTGCTACCGCATACGTCGCAAGGCAGGTGATGTAGAGAAAAAGGTATTGCAGGAACCAAAGGTGGCTGAGGCCCCACAGATTTTGACCGATGGGATGGTCGAGTTTTAGGCTTTTCAGTTTGACAGGCGATATGATGCCTTCGGCAACCCAGCTGCCGACCCAGCAATAAAGGTCCAGAGGAAGGATCACCACAGCACCAAACAGCAGGGGGATCAATAAGCGACGTGCGCGACCGCGGATCAAGGTGCGTGGGCCACGTCGATGAAGTGTTTGCCAAGCAAAAAATCCGGCCAAGACAAGAAACAAAGGCATGATGAAGAGCTCAATCGACCAAAACAGAAAGTCGATCGCCGTATTGGGGGTATCCTTGACCGACCAGGTCAGGCCAGGCATCGGATAACGCAAATACGGTACGCAGCTATGCAGCAATACAACGCCCAGGGCAGCAAAGCCGCGCAGAGCGTCGAGACCGGCAAAGTTTGATTTGTCGGTTGAGCCCCCTGGGGGGGAGGCGGTGAATGTCGCCTCTTTGGAACGCATCGGTATTACATCCATGATGCGTGCTGATTACCAAAAACAGCGTTGGCCTTGAAAGTGCAATGCCGTAAAAGTGCAATGCCGGGCACTTCATGGGGGAAGTAACGAGACCCACCGCACAACAGCAAATGCTTTCAATGCTCGGTCCATCTGGTTAGCTCAGACGTTTGACGATGGGCCACGCAAGTTTGGGGAAAGTTGCCAGCGTGCTGCCAATCGTTTTTCTGGCCCATTTCGAACGCAGAGCATTGGTGACGACGCGGCAAGTTCGCTTCTTGCTCCGTAACAGCTTTTGTTGATCAAGATCCCATTGAGTGCCTATCATTGCCAGTGAGCCTTGATCGGTCTGCATACTTGCCAAGCCGATTCGATTCGCGGCGGCGATTCCGCTCTGCATGCCCCAAGTCATGCCTTCACCCGTGAACGGCTCGACGTATCCTGAGGCATCACCGATGGCTAGCAGTCGCCCGCGGCCAGAAACTCGAGTGCGTCGCAACGGTGGGGTGGTCAGGACTTTGGATGGGGTGCTCCACTGTAATTTGGGGAAACTGCTCCGTTCAAGAATCTGGTGTACTCGCTCCATGGGAGAGCCTTGTTGCGCGGCCTTGGATCCGGAACGCAGTGCAGAGGCGACATCCACTTGGCCACTTTCCAGTCGAACCAGGCCCACGTAACCATCATGGTCACAGGCCATATGAATCACGTGCGGAGCGATTTGATCGCACCGGGCGGTCCATGAGACACCAAAGGGGCCGTGAGGTGACTCTTTCCACGGCAGGATCGCTGTGGCTCCGGGAGAATTGAGGCCCGTTGCCAGTACTACCAGATCGAATTCCTGGTGCTCGGTAGACGACCTGTGTTGCAGCGTGACTTGAACCTTCGTCGCCGTAACTTCGTTGATCCGGGCATTGCACAACATGTGAACCCTGCAACCAGCATTTTTCGCTGCATCTATCAGTGTTGAATCGAGGCTTTCGCGAGAGATAGCGATGCCTGAAGGAAGGTCCACCTCGATGGTGTGGCCACCCAAGGATGCTCGCCACTGGTTTACTGCCTCTGCGTCCATCATGATCTGGCGAAACAGCGGCGTGTCATCTGATGTCGGTGCGGGTAAGCTCAGCTTGCCGAGGCCCCTGAGTGTTTTGATGCCGGCGCCACCGATGCAACAGCCGCATACCTTGGGTCTCGGGAACTCGGCCTTTTCGACCAATGTCACATCCAGATTGTGAGCACGCAACTGAATAGCGCATGCACTGCCAGCAACTCCGCCTCCGACGACTAGCACAGTGGGTGAATTCATATTGAAAATGCTGTGGGGAACGGATCACGGGGGCGGGGGCACGGATCACGCAAATGAAGGTATCGGTTGTTCTGACGCAGCCTCGTCAATTGTGGCAAGGAACCGGCAAGGAAAGAGCCGGTGGATTTGGATGGGATGCCCCAAGGCTTGCTGCGAGATGACCTGAAACTCTGGCATCGTAAACGCAGCTTGGATGCTCAAGGTGGCGTCGGAGTGGACCACCTCGGATCGTGACAACAATCGGCTCGCCACTGATACCAGAGCCAGATTCAGATAGCTCCGCTCCAAGTCGCAGATGATGACGGAACCGTTGCTTGCTTGACGCATCGCTTGTAGCAAGTGAACTGCTTGATGGTTTTCGAGGTGGTGCATGAATAAGGAGCACGTCGCCACGTCGAAGCCAGAAGGCAAAGGAGTATGCAGGCAGTCGTGTTGCAAGGAAAGCACATGCAGATCAGCAGCATGGGCTCGCCGTTGTTGTTCTTCAATGGCGACTGACCGCAGGTCGAGCAGGGTCAGTTGCAGGTTCCAGCCATCTTTTTGGGCCCATTCCGCCCAACGTAATGGAACATCCCCAGACCCGCTCGCAACGTCCAGTAAGTGCAGCGATTGGTTCTCGCGCGTCATCGCAAGGCGTTTGAGTCGCCGGTACATCGCAGAGGCCACGCCGCTGCATCGATTCAGGCGTGCAAGGCCGCGCAGGGCCAACTCGTGTTCATCCCGTGGTAAATCGGGATCGTCCATCGCTTCTTCCTGCAGATTTCGTTGCCCCAAGGATAAATTAGGCATGGCTGCGGTGGGTTCGTGTGGCCGGGGTCAATTAGCAGATGCAGGTGGCGGGCTTCAAATTGCTGGATTCAAGTGGTGAGTTCATGAAGTCTGGCACAGGACCACCCTGCCGTAATATCGCAGCAGAAATCAGCTCCTGCTAGTTCTACCGGCTAGTTTCCGGGCAGACCACAAGGGAGCCCCACAAAATATTCGCTGGGATTGATTGGCTGTGATGAGTCAATTCCAAACCGCGCCAGCTTCCAATCCCGGATTCTGTTGCTTGAGAGCACGATTCTGTGTTTGTTTTGTTCTGTGAGGGACCTCTCGCCGACGGCATCTCATGCTGCCAGCGAAGCCTAGCTGGGACGCTCGGAGCTTGGCATCGTGGCCGTGGCGTTTGGACGGGTGTAAATGAAGCCTAGCCCAATCAGTGAACCAGTCAGCACACAGATGCTAACCCACTGAGAAATGGAAAAGTCTGTCCCGAATTGACCAGACTCATCGACACGGGCCAGTTCCAAGACAAAACGCAGGATGGCATAGCTTGCGAACCCCAGCATCATAACAGTGCCCTCGCG
>JBPCVE010000089.1:0-23881 GCA_051010795.1 Rubripirellula sp. | reverse complement strand
ACGGCGGTTTCTTCAGACATAGGAAATACCTCGAAAACAGTTGGGTGATTTGATAATTAAGGGGTAACGGCGCCAATGCGGGCCGGGCGAAGGATTATTCGTCCCCTTCGCCTTTCTTCTTGATTTGACTGTTGAGCATTTTTCCGGGGCCAAGCATCGCTGCAGCAAGCTGCGATCCAGGTCCGAGAATCTGCCCGACAAGCATCGAAATCTGTTCTTGCCTACTTGGCCATTTGCTGACTGCCTTGAGACCATCAGCATCGAGCTTCTCGCCGTCCATGACGCCGCAATCAGCGACGAAATGATCGAATTTTTCTGAGTCCTTATCGAGCTGAACCAGCTCTTTGACCAAGGACACAAAATCACTCGATCCCCAACAAATGCCGACCTGGCCCGATGCACCCTCGAAAGCAGCAGCGAGATGTGTTCCCTCAGTGGCTCTTCGAGCCAAAGAGTTCTTCACGACCAGCATGTGGATGTCTTTTTTGTCGAGCTCTCCGCGCAATTCGTTGGTTGTATTTGCGTCCATCCCGACGCAATTCACCAACACCGCATCGTCGACTCCTTCGAGCCGTCGACGGATGTCGCGGGTAACGAGCTCTTTGACGTATTTACTCATCAGATTGGTTCACTTGATACGATCGTTTCGATCACTAACTGGGCCACTTTTCCGTTCTCTGCAGATCGGAACTATGAGGCTATTCGAACACTCGGGCTCATCGTGCCACAAATCGCCACACCTTTGATATAGGTGCCTTTGACGGTCTGTGGTTTCATACCCTCGATAAACTTGACAAAGGCTGAGATGTTTTCGGTCAGCTTGGCCGAATCGAAACTCATCTTTCCAACCATGGCATGGACGTTACCGCCCTTGTCGTTCCGAAACTCAACTTTACCCGCCTTGTACTCACCAACCACTTTGGCGACATCGGGTGTCACTGTTCCAGCACGCGGGCTGGGCATCAGGCCTCGAGGTCCGAGCACACGCCCGAGAGGCCCAACCAGGCCCATCATGTCGGGAGCAGCAATACAGACATCGAAGTCAGTCCAGCCGTCTTTGATTTTTTTCGCCAGATCTTCCTGGCCTACTTCGTCGGCACCGGCTTCTTCGGCAGCAGTCGCGGCGTCACCCTTTGCGAAAACAACTACTCGCTGGGTCTTTCCGATTCCATTTGGCAAAACCAAGCTACCACGAATGATCTGGTCTGCCTGATTGGGATCTACTCCCAATCGCATATGGATCTCGACCGTTTGATCAAACTTGGTCGAATCATACTTTTTGAGTGCATCCACCGCATCCGAGAGCGGAAGCGCGTTTGCTGGCTGTTTTTCAAGCGAAGCGCGATAGCGCTTTGATTTTTTACCCATCGGGTCACGACTTTCGTTTGGTCGGGTGGTTTGGCGAAATCACCCGTCCCGGTAAGTATCACGACGGATACCCCACTCAGCGGCAATTTCTCCCACATCTCGCGGCCGATCCACGAGCGACAAAGACTTTCGCTGACAAAACCGAGATCGTCAACGGCAATCAAGCGTTCTTTGCGGAGTTTTTTAACAAATTCGGCTCTTGGGGTGATCCGGCCGGATCAGCCCACCACATTTCATCGACACTCGCAGTGAGTCACTCGACCCAGAGTCTGAGACAACGACCCAGATTCTGGGTTTGCTTTCGGCCTGAAAATTCCCAAGAAGCCACTTAATATCGCCGAAACTGCAATTTCCCGTTCAAGATGATCAAAAGCCCCCCCGCAATGAAAATCTCTCATGTCCAACAATCCAGGCAAGAGATTCTGGGCGGTCAGCCGCAAACCAACGTTCGCCTGGTCGAGCAAGATTGGCTGGGTGGGGCCGTTGTGCTTTGGTACCCATCGGATACCAAGGCGATGCACCCACACTCAGTCGTCCACCACCGTTCCGGGGTCATTCATTGCCGTACCATGATCGACCATCGAGTCGCCAGAACCCGACGAAGACGAATTGTTCCTGATCTCTGAATCCTCGTCAGGAACCAGTGCGCCACGCTCATCCAATTCTGAGCAGGTCAGCAACACCATCTTTCGCCTGAACCCCAAATCGAGGAATGCGATCCGTGTGATTGGTTTGACACGCTTTCGCTCGACCAAATCAAAGAGGCGCAGCTCGTCATCCTCGCAGTCATCGGCCAGCAACGACACCAACATGGTCCGTTTACTGGTTTGGATCAAATAAACACCATCACCGACAACATCAAGTTCATTTTCGACAGGCCGAAAACCAAACCGCCCCCCGATAAGATCAAGTCTTGCGTCACCGCTGCCGGCTGCAAATTCCTTCAAGAACTGCGAGGTAAAATCTGCGGCAGATGCAGGCCTTTGTGGGCCGTTCGAACCAGCGGAATACACCTCGTTGGTTGCGTTGGGAAGCGGGCCTTCACTGACCGAGTCAAAATCTGAATACGAATCAAGTCCGGCATCATCGCGATCAGACGTCGCCTCCGTAGCCGCTTTGCTGGCACTTTGTGTGGGAGTGGGTTGCTCGGTGGCTGCCTCCGCCTGCCTTGCAACAACTTCTCCAGCACCCCCACGGTCTCGCCGACTCGTCTCACGTTTGGCCATTTTGGTAAGCACGGGTATCAATTCATCGAAGGCATCTAGAGTTTCTTGTGCTTTCTCTTGCTTGCGTTTTGCTTTTTTGACTTGCCGATCACGATCAGTGGCCTTGGCATCGATTGTCTTCTCAGGGTCCTGCCTCAGCACACGATGCCTACTCTCTGCAAAACTAGCTCGCGCCTCGCTCATTTTTAGAAGTGAACGCTCCATCTTGCGTTCGACAAAAAGAGCCCGAGCATCCAAGACGGCCGTCGCGCATCGACTTCCCCGGAGCAACTTATAAAGATCCTGAAAATCATCTGCATCCATTTGATTTCACGCGTCTCTTTGAAAATACGGAGCAAGACAACTTGAAATCCCAACATTCATGAACGGGGCATGAGTGCTGGATGCTGCGATCCCACAAGGTTCGATTACTATGAACTCGCAACATGTTGATCCCCACAAATCGGCGTGCTGACTGCAAGGCAACTCAGGTCATTGAAATAAGCTAAGTGATCACGCCCAGGCTAAGTTGCAACATTCGGCAGGCCGACATCGTAGCCCATCCCAGCCCCCCATGCTTTGCCCCCCCCGATTGGAAGACGCGATTGAATAACGCGATTGGAGGCACTGCGAGTAACAGAGTGGTCGGCTACCTTGCTGGCTTGAGTAAGATTCCTGAGTGGAAGTAGCCAGTCCGCTCTTTAAGCTGCGCAGCCCGTCGATGCAAATGCTCTGTTGCGATGCGGGGGTTTCTGTCGAGTCCCCTGTCTACGAAGCGAAGGCAGGAGACTTACCCCCTGAATCACCAGACACCCGCATCCTTGAGCTGCTTGGTTGCTGTCCCAGCCCAATCACGATTTGCTGCTGGGGATGCAGGACTAGGATGAAGAATCCGAGCCAATTGGGCTTCGTAACCAGTTTTTTCCATGGTGTGTTCAAGGCACTTCTCAGCATAGGCCCCCACACCAACAACAATCTCTGGCTGCAGCACTTGAAAAATTCGTGCGAGATGTCTTTGGCAAGCCGCATCGAGCAATTCCCGTTCAGCGGCGGGCAACTTGTCAGGCGTTCGATTTCTCGCGCTCTCTTCCATGAAAACCAATGGACAATAGTTTGCGATAAAGTTGTCAGCAAAAAACTGATCCGGATGCGTATAGCGTTCCTGAAACAAACCCCAAAGCCTTCGTCCGCTGACTTCACTTCGCTTGGATTCAAATCCAAGTACAGGACGTTTGGGGTGCATATTTGCAGGAGTCTTTACCGGCACATCAATTCCGATCCAATCTCGCACTGCACTCACTTCTCCAAAAGGGACCCCTGTTTGAGCCATCCCCCACGGGCCGGGATTCATCCCCAACAACAGCATTCGAACGCCATCATCGTTGATCCGAGAAAGATACAATTCGTGTGCTTTCCATGCATATCTCAACGGGTTGTAGACATGCGTAACCGGCTCGGCAAAAGAGATGGAATCAACATCTCGACGCAGACGTTTTGCAGCCGCTATCAGCTTTTTCCTCGCACCGGAAACACTAGGCTTCATCGAACCTCACCTTTTTGAATAAACATCGCACGATCACGAATGTACTTCAAACAAGAATCAGCGAGCCATGCACCCACGTTTTGACTTTCTGCAACTCGCCTGGAGTCAAATGATGACTCGCAAATCAATCCACACTGCTCGCGAGACACTTTTTGGCTACACACCCAGATACTCTTCTACCGCATCACGGATGACGGTGGGATCGACCTGTTTGGCAGACCACTTTTCAACGGCGCGTTTCAGAACACCGACGAGCAAATCGGACTCGGTTAAAATCTGATACCCCAATTCTCTAATTGAATCCTGCAGGGGATGGCACGTCGATAAATCGATCACAACCGACGAACCATCATTTTCGGGCCACTCATCCAGTTCCAGTTCGGGTGGACCACTCAGATCGTCCAACACCAGAATCGCCCGAGCTGCCTCAATCGTTTCAGGCTTCACGTTCCCCGAAACCTTTTCGACACCCAACAAGTCGACATCCCACGAAGAGTCTGCCCCACAATTTCCAAAGCAAAGCTTATCCCCGTCGGTCTTTGACGCGAGTCGCTCGGTCACCCACAAATGACGTTCGTCGTAGCCGATGAACTGCCCATCCTCGCCACGAACAAGACAATCAATCGCCACCTCCTCTGATCCGAGTCGCTCGGCATACCACTTCGATGCCGCTTGCTTGACACTAGGGTCGATCAGTACACCGCAAATCCCGGTTACTGCAAAGCCATTCAGAGCAGCAGCGATATCATCAGGAGGCACATCAAAGGAGAGTACACGCCAATCCAGGCCAAGCGAGGCGATTGCCCGCTCTAAAGCAAATTGTGATGGATTTCCTGCAATCGGATTTCCAATCACTGCCAATAAAGGTTCTGTTGTACCGTCCATGTTCAAAGCGACAGGAGTTAGATACCGTGTTAATGTGGTGAGTGCGGGAAGGTGTGGGGTAGCCCGAGAGTGTAAGGCAATTTGTTACGAAAGTAGTCCACTGAATTCCATGCCAACATACCGTAGTCCAAGCATCAATGGCATGACGCTTGTGATCGTAACCGGCTGGCTTGTCATCAATTTTCTGCTATTTCTTGCAACTTACCCAGTGAGCGATCATTCCGAAACACAGATTGCACCCCATGCAAACCTGGTCGCCCCGCAGCTGCTCACCACACAGGTTCAGAGCTGGATGGCCGGCACTGTTTTAGGTCTGATTACATTCATTTCTTGGCTCGCCACCAGTATCAGTGGCTCATTTGTCCGTTTTTCGACACGCATCATGGCCGCTGTTGGCTGTATCTTTCTGCTCACGGCCTGCTGTACACCTGACATGCTCCGCCACTCCATCAGCGTCAGCGGCATCCTCCTCGTCCAGCCTTTCATTTTTGTCATTTTAGCCATTCCCCGTTGGACCACCTCGCTCAGTGGTATCGCGCGGACGTCCAGGCTGGAGAAGATAACAGAAGCAAGCCAACAACCAGAGCTTCCGCAGTTTCATGTTGGCGAGCTCATCACTCTGACAACTCTGGTCGCCTTGCTGCTTGCAGCAAGCAGGCAATTCACCCCGCCAGTCGCCAGCCTCGTTTACTGGCCTGTCCTGATCTGCAGTTGGTTTTTTCTGCAAACAATTGCTGCTCTCACGATTCGGGTGGTGATGTTTCGTCAACTTCGGCTTCTCGTATTCCTGTTACCCTTGATTCTTCTTACGACGTGGGGCTTGGCGAAGGCCGAGATGCTGGTAGCCGAGGGTTCCTGGCAGGCAGACGCAGACCTCGAGCTCTACAGCATTCTGATCTTTGGCTTCACCCTCAGTATTACAGTTTTGTGTTCATCCGCTGGCCGGAAAACTCTACAAAAATCGAATGACGCCCAAAAATTCGAACAGAATCAAGATCCCTTGTAAAAGGGCAACCGGACAGGGAACTCGTCTCCTGCTGAAACCAGAAGTGCAATGTTTCCCCGACCTGCAGAATCGGCAATTTAGTTAACAGCGTCACGCTGAAGGTGCTTCACTGACGACAAGACGAAAGAGGGCGTGCAACATTTGTTGCAGTTTCACACTCCGGTTGTTTCCCGGCATCTCCTAGCTTCCCCGGTTTTTGTCATGCGTTGGTTTACCGTTGCCGCTTTGATTTCATGTCTTTCCTCAACGCTATTTGCGCACCACCCGGATAAAGAAAATTACCCCGTCCATCCCCGAATCGACCTGATCGGACCTTTGGGCAATTGGCTGCCGCCATCCTACCGCCGTCGCTACAACCGCCCCAGCAATGTCGCTGGAAAGATTTCCTATTACATCGCCCCCAGCAGTCTCGAGGCAATGTCTTGGCATGCCTCAAAGCACCGCAACGCATACAAGGATCACAAGCCTCGGACAGTAATGCACTATTTCTATCCGAAACCGTGGGAAGCAATCAAAATTGGGGCACGCGTCGATACCGTGAGCATGAAGGAGATCGACGAGACACCGTCCGCCTTGCCCGCATTTCAAGCGGACGAAACTCTACAGGACGTGCTTCAGAAAGAAGATGGCATCTTGAAAAAACTGCGGCAGACACCTGAGGAAGGTGCCTCCCCGTCTGATCAACCGCTTCGCCCAGCAGATGCGAATTCCACTGATCCGTTGCCGCAGTTGATCGAAGGAGACAAGATTCCCCAACCGATCGTGGCACCCAAAACCGAAAATTAGCCTCTGGCCAAACTACGCCACGCATTGCGGTGCAGTAATATCACGCCTTGCAAGCTTTCGCCCCATTCTGACAACGACTCCTCTTTTTCATTGCTATTGCGCGTTGTTGCCAGCCAGCGAATCGATCCACTTTTTTTACAGAACCGTCAAAGTTTGACATCTGAGGGTCCGATAGTACCCTTTGGACGAGGTTAGCTCGCGTCTCTGGTTCACATTGATGAACCCGAGAATCAGAGCAGGCATCGTGGGGGGCTTCCACACTCGGCCAGTACGGAAACACGCTGAATCGCGCTGTGCGATGAAAGGATGGTGTGTTTCACGACGGCACGACCCCGGAAGTCCAGCGGATGAGTCGCTCGCTTTTAAAACAAACCACCTATTTGCAGTTGTTGCTCACCATTCTGCTAGCAACAGGATGTGCACCTACGCAACCGTTTTTCCTGCATGAATCGCCGGATTTGCAGTACTATCTCAATAGTGCAACGCAGATTGAGTACCCCGATGTTGAAGTCGAGAGCCTGGCGGAAACGACAGAGGCACAACGTCCTCTTTCCATTGGCAATCATGATTATCAATTCTGGGATCTGACGGTCGAAGACTGCGTCTCGATCGCCCTGCAAAACGCAAAATTCTTCGTCACTACCAGCGGCAACGCCGAATTTCGCCAGAACATCGCAGCTCAATTCACCAGTGCTTCAGCTGATCAACTGGGAAGCATCTACGACGTTGCCATCCAGCAAGCCACCACCCAATCCATCCCTCTTACCGTCGACGGCAACGGCAACCGAATCCTCCCACGCGGAGTACAACGGGCGAATCAGATTGGTGGTGTTGAGGATGCACTTTCTGAGTTCGACGCACAAGCAAGTGCATTCTTCGATTACAGCACCACAGACAGACCACGGAACACTGGCAGCAGCCAAGTTTCGCAAACCTTCTTTCAGGGGCAGGATGCAACACAGCAAAGCGCCATTAGCAAACGTTTTGCCACCGGGAGCGTAGCCACGTTACGCCAGCAGGTCATCTACTCGCGGAACAACCTTCCCCTAGGCGGACCAGGAACCGCATCGCGACAATTGGCAAGTGACTGGACAGCTACTCTCGAAGCACAGATCCAACAGCCACTGATGCGAAATCGCGGAACACTCGTGAATCGTATACCTGTAGTACTCGCCAGCTTGAATGAAGACGTCTCGATTACTGACTTTGAAGTTCAAGTTCGCAACCTGGTCCGCGATGTGGAGGTTGCTTACTGGAATCTTTATGTCGCGTACCGCAGCGTTAATGCTGCGATCATTGGACGCAACAGTGCCATCGCAACAGCGAAGTTTGCCAAGCTGAACTACGACAACGGCACGGGAACCAAGCAGGAATTGGCTCAGGCGGAAGAGCAGTACTATGGCTTCCGAGCACGTCTTTCATCAGCTCTGGCTGGCTCGAACATGCCGGGCGATGACCGCTTTGGTGTGTACGGCTATGAGCGTGTGATGCGAGAACTGATGGGACTGGCTGCCACTGATGGACGCTTGATCCGACCGATTCAGGAACCGAGTCTTGCACGACTCGAATTCGATTGGAATGAGAGCGTTGTGCAGATGCTTTACCTGAGCCCTGAGCTCCGGAAAGCCAAAACGTTCATCAAACAGCGTGAGCTGGAGCAAGTATCCGCCAAGAATCAGATTCTTCCAGAAGTCAACCTATCACTGCTTTATCGCTGGGTAGGCGTGGGTGATACCCTTGGGCCTCCTCAACGCCGCGACGCACAGTTCCCCAGCCCTGCCAGCAGTGCCCTTGGCAGTCTCACAAGCGGCGACTTCCAGGAAGGTGTTGTTCGACTGGAGATCACGCCACCAGCAATTGGCGCCAGGCGTGAACTGACCCGAATTCGCGGCACACAACTCCGACTGCAACAATCTCGAGCGTACTTGCAAGATGCTGAGCGACTGCTGGTCAGCCAACTCAGTGATGCGGTAGCAAAATCAGCCACCCACTACCAGCTTGTTCAAACCAACGCCATGCGTTGGCAGGCTTCCGAGCAAGAAGTGGAAGCCCGCTTGGCCGAATACAAAGGCGGCCGAAGTCCCGTCAACGTTGTGCTGCAAAGTCAGCAGCGACGAGCCGATGCTCAGATCAGTTACTATCGTGCACTGGGTGAATACAACAAATCAATTAATTACGTCGACTACCTCAAAGGCACCATGCTTGCCAACAACAACATCACGTTGGCAGAAGGGCCTTGGAACAAAAAAGCATACTGGGATGCACTTGAGCGTGCCCGAGAACGAAGCGCTGGCAAAAGACACCACGGTGGCGTCACTCGCCCAGGCGTTGTTCGACGCGGCCCGCTCCTTGATGCCGAAAACGCTTTAGAAATTGAAGGCGGAGGAACCCTGCTTGAGGAACAACTTGACAGCGAAGGGATTGAAACAGAGGAACGTGGTTCAATGCAGATGGAACTCCTTCCTGCTGGCCCCATTCAAGTTGAAGACACACCGCTTAGCGAGCTTGGTTCATCGCAGAGTGAAATGCTGGCACCCAGGCGAGAAAACAGGAACACTGGGGCTTCAAATCCTGCATTGCCGGTCCCAGAAGCGGCCGTCCCAAGCGACGCACTGAACCAGTCAATCCTGAAACCAAACCGTGCCCCCAAACCTCTTCAAACGATCGCCCCGATGAGCTACGAAATCGGCTCCGGGCTCGACTTATCCCCTGCACCTGTGCCGAGAAAACCTCTGCCCAAAAAATAGAACAACTATCGCATTCCGTAGGGCGGAGGCTCTACGAGGACTGCCCACTCGCGTCGGGAATGACAGTCCTCGTAAACGAACAGCTCGAGCATTGCCAATTGGCAACTCGAGCTTTTCGTCGTTTTCTTTTCGCATTTCCGACCAGAGCTTCCGGAAGATCTCGCGACTGCCTTTCATTTAGGGTGGGTGAGGACGGCCACGTGAAAAAGCTGGGATCAAGAAGACAAAAGGACGCCCGCATGCCGTCGAACCCCGTGCAAGGTTGAGTCGATGAACCTTGAACGAGATTTACCATCAGGAAATGCTTCAGACGCAAATTGCCAAGATTCAAACCCAATCAAACAGCAGTGAGCTCCGGCCCCACTTCACTGAGCGGGGCTGGCATGAGAACGTCACAGGCCGGTACGAGCCGAATGTTTTTGCATCTCGACAACTGAAATTGACGAGGCTGCTCACGGCACAAGCAAAGCCCTAGAAATCGGTAGCTGCCCATGAAACGAATGGGACTCACGAAACGATGAGTCCGATTGCCCTTGGCGTCAGCGTAATCCATTTCGATTACGTAACGGTCAGAATCCTGCATAGCACGGCGGAGAATACGATTCATCTTGGGGCCTCTTCAAGTCTGCGGCTGCTGTCTCAATACTTCAGTTATTCGTTGTTGGCATGACACGTCTGGTCCGCGTCTTGAAAAATCTTCTCAAAGCCAACAAAAACGCCAAAAAACTGGCTACCCAACAACCAACGCCACCACCAAAATATGCCTGCCTATCAGAACAGCCAGATTGAATCTGGCCACCCAAAGAAACTGTTAAGGGTGAAATTGACAGTGGAAACGCTGCCTCCGAAGCCCAGAAGACTAGGTGGGCAAACCAATCCGCTGAATGCGGTGGTTGCTGCTGTCGAGAATATGCACTCGATCCTGCGAGTCCACCACCACACCCCAAGGCTGGTTCAGTCGCCCCGGTTCAAACCCTGAACCACCCCAACTTGCAATCCAATTGCCATCGGGGTCGAAACGTTGGACACGATCATTCTTGTATTCAATGACTAATAGACTTCCATCGCTTGCGAAGGTGAGATCGTATGGATAGAAAAATTGCCCTGCCTGATCACCGGGCTGGCCCCAAATGTCGATCAATTCCGGTACCTCTGGACTGAGATCAAATCTTTGAATCCGGTGATTGCAGGAGTCAGCAACCCACAGCACATTCTCGCGGACGACCAGACTTTGTGGTCGGACAAATTTCCCTGGTTCAGTACCGTTTCCTCCCCACTGGATCAGAAAATTTCCCTCTGGATCAAATTTCTGAATACGATCCGAAGCATTGTACTCACCGACGTAAAAACACCCGTTGCCATCACAGACCGCATCGGTAACGAATGCAAAGTCACCTGGAAGATGGCCTGCTGTTCCGCCGATCTGTTCTTCTGGATGTAACGTTCCATCCAGCGAGTAAGAAAGCATCCGGTAGTAATGAGTGTCAGCAACCAACAGTCTTCGATTGTCGACTCCTGCGGCCAAGTCATCCGACCCTGCCCCCGATTTCAGAACCTCATTTCTACTCGCCTGGATCGCCAATCCGGTCGGCCTACCATTACTGGTTTCGGGTGTACGCCAGAAACGAATGAAGTTTCCGTCGGTATCGAAAACTTGGATCCGTCCCGTCGTATCAACAATGTAAAGGCGATCCTCATCATCAATCGTGATCGCCCGCGGCTTCAGGAAACGCCCTTCACTCATTCCACGCCTCCCCCAAACCAGATCGGGCAGTGGGCCTTGCCCCGTCGGAACACAACCGACCGAGGCAAAACTGCTCAATGCAGTAAGGCTTGCCAAATCACGCAACACTTTTCGGCGATTTGGTTGGTTCATGAATTGAAGCGTCGGCGACTTGTGAAGACATTTCCAGAACTCCTACAATAGTGACCACCGAGGGTGGGGCAGTCGCCCCTGAGTATAGTCATTAATTAACGATTCCGCGTGATGCTAACACTGAGATTTCAGTGATCTTGGGTCAGGCGAATGTGAAGATTGATGGAAACGAGCACTTGAAGGTACCTGTGAATGCTGAACCGGCCGCAGTTTCAGGTATCTCCCCAGCGTGATGGCAAACCATCACAATGACGGGACACGATCACAACAATCCCCTGACGGGGATCTGATTCAGTATTTCAGCAAACCTGCGAAGCTCCGCATACCATGTCAGTATTCTTTTTACATCGAACCTGACTTCCTGATACAAGGACGCCTCTTGGCTCCACTATTCCGAGCCTTATTCTCCGTGATGCCACCATGCTGAAAACACTCGACCTTCGCGCAACAGATGATCCGAGGGACATCATTCATCGCACGGTTCAGGCATTGGTGGAGGGCGAGGTGGTTGGCGTCCCAACTGATACCGTCTATGGGCTTGCTGTCGACGCTCTATCCGAGACAGCGATTGAAGAACTTTTCCGAATCAAGGGTCGTCCAGCCAATGTTCCGCTCGCCATTTCGGTTGGCAGCCGCGATGCGGCGGAAGATTTTCTCTGTGAATCCTCACCCTTGGTTAGACGTTTGAGCTATCGCTGTTGGCCAGGCCCCCTGACGCTTGTTGCACCCTGCGACTCTCCAACATCAGCGGTGACTCAGTTACCGGCGCCGGTGCGTCAGCGGATTACGGGAGATTTTGGCTGTGTTGGCTTTCGGGTCGTTGATCACCGCGTCATGGCGCATATTCATCGTTTTTTGTCGGGTCCACTGGTATTGACCAGCGCGAATGTCAGCGGCCACACCCCTCCTACCACTGCTGAGGGGGTAGAAGCACAATTAACCGATTCTTTACCACTGCTGCTCGATGACGGTCCAACCCGTTATGGTGGAGCATCCACGGTTGCCCGAGTCCAAGGAAACCGCTTGGAAATATTACGCGAAGGTGCCATTGAACGTGCTGCCATGAATCAATTTGTAAAACCCGTGATCGTCATCGTCTGCACAGGAAATACTTGCCGCAGTCCAATGGCAGAAACCCTGCTCCGCGAGCAATTGCGTCAAAAGCTTGGCAGTGAGGATGCAGTCCGTGTTCTTTCTGCAGGCGTGGCAGCAGGCGTGGGCAGCGGAGCGAGTCCGCAGGCGGTAGAGGTAATGGGGTCCCGCGATCTGGACCTCACCGGCCACAGCAGTCGCCCATTAGACGACGCCGTCATGAACGTAGCAGACTTGATCCTGACCATGACACGCGGCCATCGTGCTGCGATACTTGCGGCTTGGCCGAATATGCAGGAACGAGTTCACACGCTCAGAAGAGATGGTGGTGACATCACAGATCCCGTCGGCATGCCAGTTGAGTGCTATCAGTCCTGCTCAGAACAGATTGATCAAGAACTCTCGGCATGGCTGGAAGCGCTGGGTGATGACTTCTTTCCTGTCAACGCCTCAAGTAAGGAGTGAGGTCAAAGATGCTCAAGGTAACAATCGCCAGTGACCATCGTGGTGTTCACATCAAGGACCGGCTCATCCAGGCGTTGGGGGCCCATGCCTTCACCGTAAGCGACGAGGGAACTGATTCAGAGCAGTCTGTCGATTACCCGGACTACGCTCAGGACGTCGCTAAAAAGGTCAGCAGTGGCGAAGCTGATCGCGGGATCCTGATCTGCGGAACAGGAATCGGGATGGCCATCACTGCCAACAAGTTCCCTCACGTTAGAGCTGCGTCATGCTACGACGAAGTGATGGTCGAAATGAGTCGTCGACATAATGACGTCAATGTGCTCTGCCTGCCGGGTGACATGATCGGTGATCGGCCCATCGATGAATTGGTACTGATGTGGCTGAACACCGAATTCGATGGTGGCCGCCATGCAGAGCGGGTAAAGAAAATCTCGGAGATTGAATCCCATTATTGTCTTGATCCTAACGGCAATGAAACTCCACTTGATCCCTCCGCATCGTAGCTCGAGTTGTGATGAGTCCAGCAAATACTGAATCAGCAACAACAGCCGAAACTCTGCCCACAACGCAACAATGGTCTGGCTTGATCGGACACGAGCAAATCCGTGCCTGGTTTGCTACAGCGATACAGCAGAGACGTTTTGGTGGGAGCATGCTGTTTGTCGGATCACCTGGATCAGGCAAACGAACGGTTGCAAAACTCGTTGCCAAAACCCTCTTGTGCGAGAACGTCCCAGCAAGGGAGATGGCGCCATGTGGGTCTTGCAATTCGTGCATTCAAGTTGAGGCGGATACCCACATTGACTTGATCCGAGTTCGAAAACCAGACAACAAGTCATTTATACCGCTGAGCATGCTGATCGGTGAACGTGACGCCAGAATGCAGGAGGGATTTTGCCACGACATCCAGCTCAAGCCACTCATTGGCAAACGAAAGATCGCCATTCTAGAAGATGCTGATTTCTTGAACGAAGAAGGGGCAAACTGCCTTCTGAAGACACTCGAAGAACCACCCGCCAATGCTGTTATCCTGGTTATTGGGACAGTCGAGCAGCAACAACTTCCAACCATTCGGTCACGCTGCAGAATCATACGTTTCTCGCTCAACAATGAAAATTCCAAGCGATTATTACGCGAGGTTCATCAAATCGAGGCGAACGACGAGCGATTGGATGAGGCAATCGAAATCGCAGGCGGCAACATGCACACTGCCCAAAGATTGCTCGATGTAGAAGCAGATGAGTTTCGTGATTCACTGCTCAAACTTCTTTTATCTCAGCATCCAGATCCGGTAAGAATAAGCCGTGTGCTGAACCAACAAATAGATTCAGTCGGAAAAGATCCCAAGAAGAGGCGTCATGCACTGCGAGATGCCCTTGCGATCGCTGTGCAGCATTACCGCCGCGAAATGAGAACGACGGCCTACGCAGAGAAGCACGATGCGCAAACGATGAGGAGACTCGACCGCTCAGTCAGGGCGATACACGAGCTTGACCGCAACGCGAATCAGGCAACGTTGATCGAATGTTACGCCGCGGATATTGCGGCAGGTGTCACTGGTGAGCGGGGGGGAATCGGCTAGGGCAAGCACCGCTCAGCTTAGACCAATACAAACAAGCACAGGCATTAGAGTGGAAAATCATCTACTTTTTCGTACAGAGGCATATAGCGGTAATAGACCTCCAGCGTCATCGCACACATGGCGGTCGTATACAGCCGCCCCCCGATATCACCCCAGGGGTCAGCAAAATGCCAACTGCCCGCTTCATGACCCTTTTTTGCCTGCGTGCGAACAAGATGGTCTCGCAGTTTACTGTTCCACTCATCCCAAGCGTGATGCCGACTGTGGTGCAAAGCAAGCGTCGCGTAGTAGTCGTGATAAACGTTTTGAAATTTGGGACCCCGATCTGCGAGATCCGTCAGTGCGTTGTAAAACGGTGTATATTCTGTCGATTGCCCCAAATAAAGCATGAGCGCCAAGCCTATCGCAGTCGTTGTTTCCTCACCGGGTGGCCCTTTGTACCCGAACCAAAAGTCACGGTCCTTGCAAGTCGAAAGCACAAAAGATTTTGCACTCGAAAGAGCGTTGGTGTGAACGTCCACGTGATTTTTTTTTGCAGCGACCAGTGATAACACTTGCCAAGCACTGACGGTCATGTCACCCGGACTCCCGGGCACGTAACCCCATGAACCATTCTCATGCTGAGCGTTACAGGTGAACGAGGCTCCTCGCGAGACAAGCCGACGCAGATCAGCGTCACCAAGCTGCTTCTTTGAGGTCATTGCCAGTGCTTCGCTCAAGGCCATCAAGGCGATGCCGTGGCCATACATACTTCCCTGCTGCCAATCGAGCCCAGCTCCAGCTTCACCCGCGACATCACGCAAGAAATAGATTCCACGCCGAACAGTTTCCTGATACGGCCCTTCATGATGGTGCGTATGACCAGCACCTAAAAAAGCCATTAAGGCAAGCCCCGTGGCCCCCGTGGAAGGTGTGGGCGACTCGGTGCCTTTTTTCTTGGTATGCCGACACGCCCCGTTGCAGGGATCCAATTCGAGATTGAAAGACCAACTGCCGTTGCGCCGCTGATGTGCCGCCAGCCACACAAGGGCCGCCTCCACCGCCTGTTCACTTTCTCGAGTCGCTCCATACTTCTCACCGTATTCCAGACGCCCCTCTGGCGTGCGTTTGGAAAGACCGCCACCACTTGGCAACCCTACCAGCGATGCGGTCGCCGAACTTCCACCACCAGCAACCAATTGTTGCATTTCGCTGGAAACGACTTCAACCTTATCTTCCCTTACCTCGGATGCAATTGTCGCCAAGGTAACTGAAGCATCAATCGCAACATCAACGGGCGTATCCACTACGGCGTTTTCGTTGTACCGCTGATCATCCCGTGCGTCCAGCGTTCGCAAGACCACCACGGTAGCGTTTTCCCCCTGTCTGGCTGTCAGCTGATCAGCGCCGCCACTCCCTTCCGGTAACGTAAAAAAAGCTAGCAGCAACAGGAATGTCGTATGGACAATGGTGCTGATCAAGACAGCAGGTAAACGGTCATCTTCGCTGATTCGGGTGGAGGCTATTGAGTTTTCTGCCTCACCTGTTCCCACCATTACAGACGGCACGACGCGACCCCCCGCCGACATACGGGGCGGAGCGTTCAAGCATGCTGACGCTGGTTTGGGGATGGTGATTCCGGTCATAGGAATTGTGCGAGGTGAAGGTGAGCCTAACCACTCAACTATACATCGTGCCTTCTGCTGCGGTCGAAAAAGCATCGTTTGCAGCAAACTGTAACCCGATCCAACGCTCAATCATCTGCGGCAAAGCACGCTTTCAGCCCGGCCCATCAATAATCCTGGCGAGACGATGATACCGCTCAAAAAACCAATCCGAAATCTGCAAGAACTTTCCCACAATCCGAACTCACGCGGCGTGAAAACCTCAAATCCCCGGTAGGAACAAAGCATGCCACCCGTGACGGGCACGCGTGGCATGAATGATCAATCGGCGGGCGGTAAACCAACTCCCCTAGGCGTGAGCCGCAACCGGCATGTCGGCTACCTGATAAGCCCGTGATCGGTAGAGGAAGTCGATGAGGTTGCCCTCATGAGGCTGCAACCAATTGAGACGGTTGGTCGGGATCGGACCAATGTTCACTCGATCAATATCAACAGATGATCCAGCAGCATGGATGAGCTTGGGATCTTGAGTCAGGACTGTACCGACAAGCGTTGAACCAATTCGCTTCAGCATCTGATCTTGGGGACATTCCACCACGCTCACGAACGGGAACATGTATTCTTTCGACGCGACTTGTCGGTCAGGTGAGTCAGCGTGAACGACCATGGGACGCAGGTAAGCACAGTGGTCACGCTCTACCAGTTTCTCACCGAAGCTTTCGGTCATGTCTTCGACCCCTGCCTCAGCTAAATCCTGCTGAACCATGGCATGCGTTCCTGTCGCCATCGCCGGCACGGTAAAGGCAGCCAGCTGTGCTTGAGTGTCCGTCGGCGGCAAAACATCGACGGGCCCAATTTTTTCCGCGATTGCTGCCGCGATTTCACGTGTATGCCGACTCGCCCAAATGCCGCTGCAATTGATACAGCTCCGGCCCGAGTTGCTAAGCACGCTTTCGACCAGCAAATCGAGATAGTTCTCCCAGTCATCGACGACGTCGTCCCCGATCAAGACTTTGGAGAAGCCCGGGCCGTGCGCCTGCACGCGCGGGTTGCCTTCGTGCTGGGCAACCGTTTGTGCACTACCAAAGATCATGCTGCGTGGCGTCTTGGTCATAATCGCACCGCCGGCGTCATGCCCCCCCGGATACAACCCAAAAGCTTCCGAGGGAATTCCTGCCTCGATAAATGCGGAAACCATCCGGTAAGGGGTCCAAGGCTCTTGTGACCCGGGTTTCAGTGCCAGACCAACTTGCAGAGGAATCGCAGGAAGCCACAGAGTGTGGACCCCGGGTGAGTTATTGGGCAACACAGCACCAAGCACGGGTGTCTGTGACTGATAACTCACAATGACACCACGCCCTTCCTCGCCGTATCCCTTTGAAAAGATCGACAGGTCGAGCCCACGTGTCAGGCAGTTCAGAATCTGATCGATGTTACTCAATACAAAGCTGTTCTTCGCCATGTTCGACCGGCACATATGCTCCGGCAATCCAGTGCTGGCTGATTGCTGGTGGACAAATTGATCCACGGACTGCTGCGAATCTCCAACGGTTAAATCGGCAGACTCGAACAAGACAGCAGCCTTCTTGCACCGTTCCACCAAGTCATCCGTTGAAAACTGAAGCAATGCCTCTCGTGCCTTGTGAGCTTTTCGCATATCGCGGCCAACAATCCCACCACCGACATTGCCCACGCGGGCAATCGGCTCTCCGGTGTCAAAGTGAACAACATCTGTGAAGTCGAGTGACTCGTAGGGTTTACCCCAACGCAAAGGACTAAGCGTGATCATAACTGCAACAAAACTTAATAAAACAGGAAGGAAAAAGGCAAGCAATCTCACAGACCGGCTGTTCGCCGATCTTCAATAACCGGGACGATTTAGTAAACCCCCACGGTGGTCGCACTGGCGAGCTCGTGGAACGGACGAACTCCGCTGACACCATCCCATGGGTAGGTCTCGAACGGCGCTTCTCGTTCCCCTTCATCGCGTTCCATGAATCCCGGAACGAAGAACTCGTCGGTCAACGTGTAGAGTTTTACACGTCCAGTCTCTCCGTAACCGACCTTTTGGTCGTAATCTTCAAAGGTAACGACCTCGGTCACAGCCCGTGGTTGTGGAGCGTAGTAGGAGATTTTGTAGTTATCGGCCGCAGTGACAGGCTTACTGCAGGCAAGGCCCATCAGCGTATTGCCGTAGGTAGGAGTCATGTAAACTCCACCTTCTTCTGCCGGCCCACCGAGTAACTCCTCCACGCAAAACTTCGTCCACTGAGGTGTGAACTCGGTACCGCCCGAAAAGATGCCAGTAATTCCGCATTCCTGAAGACTGGTTCCACGCTCTTCGAGAGCTTCGCCTAGTGACTCCAGGAGTTTCGGCGTGGCGAACATGCACTTCACGTCATGTCCCGCCGTCAAAACAGTGACGGCCTGATCGATGCAGTGTTTCTTGTATTCTTCGAGGTGATCCATCCAACCCTTTTTGATCAACTTCACGACCCAGCGAGGGTCCAAGTCAATGCAAAAACAGATACCCTCACGATGCTGAGCAAGATGCTCTACTGCGAGACGCAGGCGGCGCGGTCCACTTGGCCCAAGCATCAACCAATTCGAACCCTTCGGAAAATACTTGTCCGGCAATGTGTCGCTAAACAATTCATAATCCGTCCAGTGATCCTCGATCACGACGCGACTCTTGGGAATCCCCGTCGTCCCGCCTGTCTCAAAGACATAAGTTGGCTTGTTGGCGTGCCCCTTGGGAACCCATCTTCGTACTGGCCCACCACGCAGCCACTCATCTTCAAAGTGAGGGAACTTCTTGAGATCGTCGAATGACTTCACGTCGGTCAGTGGATCGAATTTGAGCTCAGTTTTTTTTTCCAGCCAGAAGGGACTCCCCGTCTCTTCGCTGAAGTGCCAATGCACCGTTTTCAGGGTGTGTTCGTCGAGTCGGTCCCGGGCATCAGATGCCTGCTGGGCCACTTGTTCACTTACGGTGTAATCGGCCGTACTCATTGATTCCTCGGCTTTTGGGTTGGTGACTGAAACGCCACTTGTATATCACGCTTGCGTTCATCGGACGATACGTCCTCATTTCACCCTACATTATGGAGGGTCGGAAACCATCCGTGGTGGGCAAGCGAAGAAATGGAGCTTCAAAACGCGTAGATCATCGGTCGCAAACGCAAAATTCTCGCTAAAAACCCGCGGACCTTGCCCTGCTCATGTTTTTGAAAAATGATGTGTGGGTTACTCAGCCTCGGCCTTCATGCCACAATCTTGGACCGAGGAATAAAAACAAAGGAGATGCCACCTGCCGGTTTCGAATCGCTGACGGAGCACGGTTGCTACGGCCGAACAAGAATCGAACCCTGTTGAGCGAATGGCTCATTAACAGGCTATTGGATCTGAGACGCCACCCCGCGACAGCAACCTCGGTGCTGCCACCACGATCCCGTGTGACCACGCACAAACTGTGACCCAAATCCCCTGTGACCAAGGCTTCCAGCATCGCGGAAGAAATCATTCAGAATTGCCAAAAAAAATCGATGAGGCTCATCAAAACTCAAATCAGCCGGGGCGGAAAGGCTGCCAGGCACTGCCCCACAACGTTGCCTGCATGTCTTTGCTGACACCGACGAGTCTGCGGATCATTTTGACAGGACCGCAACCTATCTTTGGGTCGTGGTGTTTCGGGCAGCCGAACACAGCGACGCAAAACACCATTCCACAACCCCAGACGCATCTGCGGATTGACATGCCCACCAATCCATTCTCAGTCCCAAACGAACTACCCAATGAACGGGGTGTCTTTGGCGACGCACGGCTGATCAAGAAAAGTTTTTTATACCGGGTGATTGAGATTGAGAAACCGGCGGCCATGAGATTTGTTTATGACGGCTGGTGGTTTCGCCAAACAATCAAAATCAGCGGCCACATGACGTGGTCACAAATCAGTTGGCTGACGATCGAACGAAATGCCGAATTCGAACTTCCACCAGAAGTATCTGCCCGTCGTTTGCCTTGCAAAATCGAAATTGATTTTGCCAAAGCACTTTTGATCAAACGCTTTCGGATCTGGATTGATGAACAATTGGTCTACGACGAGATTCAGTAAGTCGATGCGACCACAATCAGTGCGTGGCATGGTGAGTATTCGCGGTACATTCGTTCAAGCCGCCTCTGGCTGAAGCTCACCCTGGACTGAGTCGTCCTGAACCGAGTCGTCCTTGTAACTTACATGCAAGGCCGGGGTTCCGATATTTTCCATTTCGCGAGTAACGGCCCGCGCAGGTTCTAGTCCCATCGCGGCGGCACCAGGCTTGATGGCATCGAGAACGAGAGAGGTGTAGGCAAATGGCTGGGCAGTGTTTCGCTCATCAAACAAAAGCGATCTCTTCACCAAACCCTTTGAAACATCCCAGTGATTGGAATGAAAGACGCCCTCTTGATCAAAAAACTCGATCAGTTGAACTTGAAACCCAACCGCCAAGAACGCGTTGGCAAAGGAGCGATAGTTGTACAAAGTGCCACACCCGACCGTACCAATCTCGCTCCCCCCCAAACGTCCCAATGCCTGACGCGGCTGCGAAGGATGAAAACCATCTGGGACAGCAACACGTAAGTACCCACCGGGTTGCAAAAACTGGAAACAATTTCGGGCAGCTATTTTGCCATCGTGTTCACTCAGGTGCTCCCACACATGCTCCGCAAGAATGGCGTCCACCGAGCTTTTTTGAAAAAAGGAACTCCAGCTGGCAGCATTCGCCAGATCAATCTGGTCGCTTTCAGCAGGAATCCAATCTTCACTGCAGTGAGTCTCTGATCCAATAGCCAATCGAATTCGGTCGTGTGACTCAATTTGTCGGCGCAGCAATCGGGTCGCTCGTGAATGACGACTTTGACTTCCCAACCAATGTTGCAACAAACGCACGGCATGCACCCTGAAGAGCACGGGACAGAACGTAACGTTTGCATCAGTACAAGAAATTTAAGCATGATGTAAAGACGAACCAAGACAAGATTCGCTTAATCGACTGCAAGATCGATCTCGATCAACACCCCACGGGGGCCAGCATTGAGCACCTGTGTCTCTGCCAAACGAACCTGTTTCTCCCAATCGCTATGAATATGCCCACACACCACCAGATCGGGTTGCGTCTTCTCAACAACCTCACGAATGGCCTGACTACCACGAATCTGCCCACTGCTGTCGTGATCAACGGTATCCAATGGAGGTGAATGCACAACCAATACGGCAACTGACTTGCAACCGGCCAGCAAAGCGGCAGCTTCCACTTCGGAAAAGTCATAACTCCAGTCACCGAAGGGTGTCACCGGAATACCACCACCTACGCCCCAGAATTCAACACCTTCGACAACACAGCCAGTCCCGTGCAACACGTGAGCACTCTTCCAGCCTGTCGCTCGAACTGCGTTTTCCAGTTCCGAGGCAGATTCTCCATTCCCAGGCACCAGCACCGCTGGCTTGGTGATCCTGGAGAGCACCTTCAGGGTGTCTTCCACCCCCTGTCGACGCGTCGCAAAGTCACCTGCTCCGATCACGACATCGGCATCGCTGGAGTTCTCAACCAGCTTTGCCGCTGCCTCTACATTGCGATGCAGGTCACTAAAACATAGGAATTTCATATTGCTATTCTCACCGGATTGAAGATGGCGATTGTTACAAAACGTAGGCACATGAGATCACCTCTGTCTGCCACACCAAACGTGCGACTGCCGCGATCGCCATGACACACCGAATTCGGTTACAGTGATGCTTGCCAAGCCGTGGTGCTTCAACGCCAAAATGTCTTCCACCATGTCTTGATGTGATTAAGTTCAAAAGAATGCACTGCCAAGATTGTCACCTACGGCCATCAACTTGCGATGCCTTCTGTTCATTCCCTGACGCTGTCTATCCAGCAACCTTAAAACTCACGCACGGTAACTTCTTTCATGTCAGGCTCATCGAATCAACCCACCGATTTCCGTCGGCCGATGATTTTGGTGTTTTCTATCGTGCTGCTGACCACCTTTGCTGTAATTTTTTGGAATGAAGGTCAAAGGGGAGAGCACAAAATGCTTGCCAACGCTGCAGGCCGTGTTGGCCTTGTGATGGCTGGACTTTGGATTGCCTGGCCGAGTTTGCTTCGCCCGATCAATTGGTTACCCCCGGGAATTGCCGTATTGGGTGTGATTGCACTTGGCGTGATCGCTGCTCGCCCCGTCCTCGCCATTGCGGCAATTCCGTTGGTTGGAGCGGCCCTGTTTGTGACAACAATCATCCGTAGTCTGAAACCGTAGTCTGAAAGCATAGTCTGACGACAAATAGCGAGACCTCCCGTCACGCCGTGACTGCACGTGCTGTAAAACCGACCGCTTTCGGAAGCGTCCACGAATTTGTGACAGCCAAAGCGTGGAATCCCGAGCGTTTTATGCCCAGCATGGCCGCATGTTAACCAAGTTTGTGCATTGCTGCTTGAAGATCCATTCACTTGATGATGCGCATCGTGAACGGGTAACGGTATTGCTTACCTGCCCAGACTTGCATGGGAGCAATGATCCCGAAGATCAGTTGCATCACAGGCACGACGAACACCAGCGGAACGGCAAAACCGCAAGTCAACAGAACAAGCAGCACCATCGCGACCGACAACAAAAGCAACGAAATCTGAAAGTTCAACGCTTCCTTGGCTTGGCTGGCCACAAATTTCGACTTGTCTTGATACATCAGATAAATCAGCAGTGGGCCGAGGAAGCCAAGGATGCCGACCGTCAACATTCCGATCAAACCGGAGGCATGCGCTAATGTCGCTAACGTGCGATCGTCCAATCCAAGAGGATTGCTGACTAGCGGCTGTCCCGTTTGAACCGTCTCAGGCTGCGTAAATTCTTGACCCTTGAGTTCATTCTGCGGAGGCGAATCTGCGCGTGCTCGCCATCCCTCAGATTGGTGTTCTGACCGAGGCTCCGGAACTTGCATCACGTGTGCGCAGGCTGGGCACTTGGCTTTCTTACCAACACTTGCCTCGGGTACTTCCAGCTCGTTACTGCATTTCTTGCAGGTAAATCGCATGCCCATCAACCAATTTAATCTTTGCGTCAGGTGTACTTCAGAGTTTTTTTCCCTGTCCACAGTCAACAGGGAAGGGAGCACACACTTCAATCACCTGCGTTAACAGACTTTTGTGCGTACTCTCACATCAGTTAGTTCGCCTTTGATAGCGGGATCTTGTGAAAGACTGGCAGTGAAATTTCTAAATTACGCGGCACGAAGAGCATCACCAGAGGCCTTGCTGCTTTGCCCTACAGCTTGGGAGGCAGAATCGGCAATCGCGTTCAACCTCCGACGAAGACGCCAACGACTGCAAAATGGCGTGTTTTTCGCACTAGGGGCAAAAATAGGAAAAGTGCATCAACCTTGAGGATTATGTTGCTAAAACTCCTTCCATCATCTTCGAAATAAGTGACTTTCAGTTCACCCCGTTCACCAACTTCTCTATTACGAACCGCAAATGCAGTATTCCCAGTGTTTTTTGCACTTGTTCATGCCGCCGCATGAGTGAAACATCGATTGTGAAACTATTAGCAAGCTCTCTTTTTGCCCGTCGCAATCGCAATCAGTGACAAAATCCGAAAAAACCTACCTTGCCTACCTTGTTCTGGCCGAAACAAGCAACAACACCGGTCTGGTAATACCATTTTGAAGAGCAAAGTTGCCAC
>JBPCVE010000088.1:0-3104 GCA_051010795.1 Rubripirellula sp. | reverse complement strand
TTTCCACTGATCATCGCCGGTGGAGCTTTGGGTTTTTTGGTCGGCTACAGCTTATTTCGATTTGCTCAACTAGGAGGCGGCGACGCAAAGTTGATTGCAGCCTTGGGGCTGTTAGTAGGTCCCGTAGGCCTTCTGATCGTATTATTTGGCATGGCAATCGCGGGAGGTATCCTGTCACTCATTGCGATATGGCGCAAAGAAAAAGATTATGCTTACGCACCAGCAATTGCTGCTGGATTCATTTGGTATCTTGGACTCGTTTCTCAGATTTGAGTCCATGCCAACAATTTGGCGATGCGGGGAAAGAGTTTAAGACGAAGAGCGGCTTGCAATTATCCTGCTACGGGGCTCGCCGTCTCAGAACGAAAGCACACAACAGTCGCGAAACCCAACCCACGTTTTCATCGTACATCAGCATTATGAACCAGTACCACCGCAAGCAACGATCAGGACAAGCACTCATCGAGTTTGCACTCGTAGCTTTAGTGTTGTACTTGATCGTGGGTGCGGCGCTTACATTCGGAATTTGGATCTATGCAGCGGGTCAAATTCAACAGGCGGCCAACGTTGGGGCGAGGGAACTGTCACAGACACCGCTTCCGTTTGACTCTACCTTTGAGAGTGCGTTAGACACGTCGGTCGTTCGCCAGCGGATTTACGATGACCGCTGGTTGGTGATTGATCTGGGCCAACTGGAAGCCGCCAACCCGAACTACAACTTTTTCAAAGATGTCGTCCCGGAGATGCCCCTGTTAAATCAACAGCTCGCATCGTTATACATTGTCGACGAGTTTGACCACGACAATAATGCTGGAACAGCAAACATCCGGTTGATGCGTTATCCGGGGGCCCTGCTGACACGGGACGAGGCAATATCCAGTCCTGCACTGACCGGCAAACCTTGGGTTGCGCAGCAATACGCTGTGCAGATCCCGATCGTGGTCGAGCGAGCAGCGGGTCACAATGGTGGCGGCGGTGGCGAGAGCATCCGATGGGTCAACGTGGTCGAAGAAATTGATACGGAAGAGTTGCCGGAAGACGACTTGGGTGAAAATCCCGATCCCTTCTCGCTTGAAAACACCAACACGGAGATGCGTGGTGTGGTCGCGCTGAGAATTCACTACCCTGCCCAGTCAGCTTGGCTAAGCAGCTATCAGGATCTTGGGCCCTTTGTCCCCAACGCAGACGACCCCAATGTGGCAGACGATTCGGCAGTCACAACCATCAACAGCAGTAGCCAAGCGGGAGGTTTGATTGAGCGACCGCTGATCGGGACCAACAACATCGGTGACAGTATTTACACAGGCACTTACGGGGGTAAGTACGGACTGGGCATTCATGGCGCAATGACCAGCCCTCAATTGACTGGCAGCGGAAGCGGTATTCGTCCTTTTCGACGTGTGCTGGTTTCGCATGCAATTTTTCGCAGAGAAGTCTTTACATCCAACTCTCCGTAACATCTGAAACATAGCATCTGACACATTATGCAAAAGCAAAAATCACCTTTCGGGTTTGTCAAGATTCTACTGACGCTTGTGCTCGCTACCATTGTGATCGGCGCCGGCATCGCGGGCAGCCTGTGGGCTGCCGGCGTGCCGATTGAAAAAATTGCTTTCTGGAACACTGAGCCCGAGCGAGTTGCCGCCATCACGCTGCCGATGAACTGGAAGCCGATTCAAGCCTATACCAAAGTCAAACGTGAGGACCTGCAAGACCCGCGTACCGGCGAAATCAACCGCATCGAAGTCCCGCTTACGGCGGTGACGGGAATGAGCGCCTCGATCGTAGGCGCCAACGGAGAACTTGCAAGCCAGCCTGTAAAGATGGCTGAGAAAACAGAAGCTGGCATCATTCTACAACTCCAGGATGGAACGGTCATCACGCAGCAACAACTGGTCAAGCTGGGAGGCGCCTTCACTCAATCCAGCGATATCATCGGACGTGTGGTCAAGACGGATAAATCATCTGGCTTCGCCTTTTCCGAAAACAACTTTTTTGAGCAGGGAACACCCTCTGGCTTGGCAGGGGCCACGCCAAGCGGCATGCGAGCGATGACTCTGGAGGCCGACCAGCTTGCCGGTGTTCATCGAATCAGCATGGGCGAGCAAATCGATCTGGTCGCCAATATCCCGCTCCAAAAGCTCAATCGCTTTGAACTTTCTACCGGCAGCCGATTGCCGGGCGCGGAGCTGGTCGTGGATACGGCGTCCTCTGGCCGGAATCAAGAAAAAGAGACCACAGCAAGGCTGGTTGCAAGGCAAGCGATCGTACTGACCCCTGTGGTGAAACGGGTGAGTACTGAAACATCCTCTTCATTATCACAAGGTAAAAAATTGCTGAGCGTGCCAGTGGAGGAAGTCGTTCTGGCTGTGGCAGCAGAAGATGTTGCGGCGGTCACCGCTGCACTCGAGCTTGGAGCAACGGTCAATGTTCTGGTTCGAAGCGGTCGTTTGGAATCAGACGAGGTCTCGCCCACAGTCTCCGAGGGCATGGTAGCGGTTCCCATCCCAGGCCAGATGTTACTTGCGTACCAGACCATCCGGACAGGCAGCTTTGAAGATCCAGCGACTGCTTATGTACGAACGATCAATGTCCCGTCACAGACCGCCGAAACCTCGAACTGGATCACTGACTTATCAAACCTTGTAGGGCGTGTGCCACGACATGACCTGCCCGCGACCGTACCGATTCGCGAGGAGGATTTGATGCCATTCGGGACCACGCCTGGTTTGTCAGGAGCGACCCCGCCGGGGCGAGTGCTTTTCTTTCTGGAGCCTGAAGGCCTGGTCGGTGCCCACGCATTTGAGTTCGGTCAACATCTGGATTTGGTTGCCAGTCGAATCACGGACGAGTCTTCAAGTCGCAACCGCGGTGGATTCGCCAATGTTACACTGAGCAGAGCGCAACGAACTCGCGTTGAGCCCATCGCAGATGACGTGGTCGTCGTGATGCCGGTTCATTCACCTGCCAATCCAACGTTGAACAAGAGCAACCTCAGCAAAGAGCCAGCGTCAGCCCAGTTGATTGTCGCCGTTCATCCTGACCAAGTTACCAAACTGGAGCATGCGGTCGCGATCGGATCCGGTCTTCGCGCGACGGTCCGT
>JBPCVE010000087.1:0-25284 GCA_051010795.1 Rubripirellula sp. | reverse complement strand
GCCGCGCATTTGCGGGGCTGACCCATAGTCGGCATCGATGCCTGTGGCACGGATATACCAGCGACTTCCCGATCCGACGACACCAATGCGAGGTCGGGCATTGGGGCTCGTGAATCCACTGGCTTTGTGATGACGAGACAACAGGTAGCCGGTACCTGCAAAAGATAAAGTGCTCTTGAGAGCATCACGACGAGAGATCATTCAGAAACCAACAAATCGAGAAACGAAAACAGATCAACCATGTAGAGTCTAAGCGATTTTGATCTGCTGGCGGTAACGCTGATCACTTCGGCTGTGATCGCTCAAGGCAGACGCCCTCAAATTTCAGTCCTCCGTTTCAGCCGTTTGGATGTGTGAAGAAGAATGACCGGTGATAATTAGAAGAGCGTCGTGCCGATCAAAAATGATCACTCGTATTTGAGACCACGCTGTTTGCACGCGATCCCGTCTTCTGATCGGACGACATTTGAGGATCTCGGAGGGAAGGCCACTGTTGAGAAGTCTTTCACCGCTGCAACGCCTCCGTGAGACGACCCGTGCACATGACGAGGTAGCACTCATGGCTTTGTGCTGGGGAGTTCGTTGCGATTTCTATCAGTGACCTCCCCCCATAGAATTGCACTATTGTGAGTGAGAGAATCTTGCTCGGGCGTACCGCTCGGAAAGGACTTTCAGAATGCTTCAGAAACGTCGCACAGTGGATCAGATTGTTGCCAAACTGCGTAAAGCCGATGTGGGATGATGCTGCCGTCATTGTTTTTTAAATGAAACTTCCCGTGATCGGCTTCCCGCTGCTGTGCTTGGCGTGGAACCGGAATGTCATTTTTTTTACTGAATCATGACGAGGTAACGAATGATTTCTTTCCCGCCGTTGCCATAGACGATGACCTTCGTCACACCGCACATCCGTCTAGACGTCTCTTGCACGGTGATAGGCAGTCCATGTTTCTCTGTAATCAGCATGAATAAGCTTTATGGTTCGATGATCGTTTCCTGCTACCGAAAATTGCCACAACTCGTGTCTATCACCTGTGCGTTTGCTTTTGTAGGAAGTAAGCAATGTTCCCCCCAGTTTCGTCAAATCGATTTGCTGGGGCTTTTCATCACTACCCTGCGTCTCTGGCTTGCTAGCAACCGGTTCTTTCCGAGGATCACCACCTCGGAAGTTCCTTCTGTGCGAATTTCGTGTCCGTGCCTCAGTAAGGAGTGGTTGCTCTTCACTAATTCGCGTGCGATAAGACGTCAAGAAAACAACTTGCGGGAAGCTTGGAAAGACGAGTATGAATTGCATCAGTTTAATGTTTTGGCCTGATCGATACCGTAGGACAATATCACTTAGGTCGCATGCACTACAAGGGCCGGACCGTTGTTTGACTCACTCAGGATTTTACCGTTCGCGCAGTCTGGCAGCGATGCAATTTAGATTGTCATTGTAGTACAGTTTTATTAGTTCAGTCGTTGTGTTTGGATTCTAAAGAGGCAGGGTAGTCCATGGGGATTAAGAAACTGACGACTCGTTTCGTCACGTCGCCGGTCCGGAAATATGCAGTGGAACGAGCGGTCACCCATCTTAAAGGGCCAATTCATGTTACGTGCAAACGCAATGAATTCGTCGTGCTATCATTCATGAAAAATGCGGAATTGCACCTTGAGCATTTTGTGGAGCATCACCTGGAAATCGGTGCAAAACAGATTTTCCTATTAGATAATGGTTCCACTGATAGATCTTTAGCATTGGCCCGTAAGTACAGCCAAGTCACTTTGCTACAATGCGAGCTTCCATACAAGTATTACAAGTATGAATTCAGGCGATTTCTATTTCGCCGATGTGCAAAGAATTGTTGGGGTTTGCTGGCTGATATCGACGAACGATTTTGCCACCCATACTCAGACCGAATTTCTATGTCGTCGTTTTTGCAGTACTTAAATCACCACAACTACACTGCAGTGTTAAGCCAAATGTTGGATATGTTTCCCGCTGGTCCGGCAAGCTCTTGGCCAGGCGATGGGAAAGAGCTTGTTCAACAAAGCTGCTGGTATGAATTAGAACACCTACAGCGAAAGAAGCTGAAAAGAAGTCGAAGGAACAACTTGGTGGATGGATCGCTTTTTACGATCTTCGGAGGTATTCGAGTGTCGGGATTCAAGATGGACAACTGCCCGAATTTGACAAAGTATCCGCTGTTGTTTTCTGACGGTAAGGTACATCCTGCAGAAGGTTCAAGTCACCGTATTCGAGGCGGGAGGCTTGCAGATACAACGTGCCTACTTCAGCATTACAAATTCCACCGTGATTTTGAAAGCCAATGCAGGAAAATTGTTGAAGAGAAATCTTACTTCAAGGATTCACTGGAGTATCGTCAATATCTGGACGCTCTGGAGACGCCAGGAGGGCTTTCTTTAAAAACAAAGAATTCCAGAAAGTTCAGTCATGTGAATCAGTTAATTCACGAGAACTTACTTGTGGTTTCAAACGCATTCCAAAAATACGTGCATGAAAACTCGACCTCGAAGAAAGCTGGATGAAAGACATCAGTGGTAGCAGATCACCTGCTGTCAATTGACCGCGATTTTTAATGTTTTAATTAGCTCGTTTTTAATCGGGATGATAGTATCTCCGCTTAGCAATTCTTGGCGGTGGCGGATGATGATTCTCCGGATCTTCTCTTGGCCGCGAAATCGCTCGTTCTCACCCCAGTAATAGTA
This sequence comes from Rubripirellula sp., assembly GCA_051010795.1. GTDB lineage: Bacteria > Planctomycetota > Planctomycetia > Pirellulales > Pirellulaceae > Rubripirellula. Next base: position 22,578 of record JBPCVE010000087.1, on the reverse strand, counting down.
TTGATCGCCCGGTGCCTTAGCCCAACGAGGGCACACGGCCTTTCGATTTTCTCGGTTGAAGTTTGTGAAGAAGGCTCGCATGTACTGGTCATGATACTGCTCGAGTTCAGTGTCACTGGCATCCTCGCCATACCGCTCGATGATTTCGCAGATACCAGAAGCGGAATTCGTATTGCTGTAAATCGCAGTCGCTACTTCAAACTGCCTTGTTTGCCCTAGATGCTTGGTGATGCGTTTTCCGGGTGTGAGAAAAAAACCGGAACGGTTCCCAAAGAGTCGGTCATTCGGCGACATAAAGTCATTGTATAGTCCATAGATTTTTCCGCTGACTCCTTCGGCAAGCCAGTCGGCGCGATCAATAAACGGTGTGTCCCACCAGGCCAGTTTATGGGGCTGCCATAGTCTGACGCCTAGCGGAAGCAAGATCGAGAGGCAGCATGCAGTGCTGCCAGTAAGCAGGCCGAAGATGAGCTCATTGCCTTCGACAATCTGGGAAATTAAACAACCAGCCACGGCACACAAAAAGATGATGTTTTGCCAGAACATGATGCCGGATAACAGGAATACGGATACGTGAAATATTGCCAAACCAATCAATAAAACAACAGCAAATTTCTGATCGAATAAAATGAATCCTGCACTAACTTCCAGCAACAGAGTCAGCGTTTGAAAGACAATGTTGCAACTTTTTAGGCCATTTACAAAGCGTAAGACCAGACGCTGGGGCATGAAGCGAGCCCAGCCCCAAAGGTATGCAGTTCCTACGAGGCTATTTAACTGATTTCGGGAGACCCACGAACACCAGCTTGGTCCAAGCCGAATCTTGCTTATGCCGGGAACAAGGTAGTGTGAAGCAATCAACACCAAAATCAGGTACCAGCCGCTCGCTGTGAAATGAAAATCTGTCGCAAATTGTGAGACAAGTAGAAACCCAATACTGCCTGCGAGGAACATGAGTGAACATCGGATGACTAAATGCTGATGATGCGTCCAGCAACGGAAGAACTGTGTTGACCCAAAGAGGAGTATAAACAAAAAACCAGGAAAAAAGAGAACGCCGAGTCCGGAGAAAATCACAATCAACCGCTGGCTTACCATCGCATCGCCCGTTGCCAGATCAATGTCCATGGTCGCCGCCTTCCATGTCAGAATGATGCTCCCGATGGAAATAATTATTCTTAACTGACCTGTCGGATCCATATTGTGCCAGCACAGCGTCCGGTAAAATATGGCGGTCAGCAGGAATGCGGCAAAACTTGGGAACCAAGCGTTGCCGTAAGTCTTGGACAAGCGGCGAAGCCGACTCTTTTCTCTTTCACCCAAGAGGTCTGACCAATCATTCGATTCTGGATGAGTTTTGTTATGACCCAATACAAATAACTTAATTGGTTGGTAAAGCAGAAAGGCCAAAAGGACCGTGAGAATTTCTTGGAATGACATCTCAACAAAATATTTGCATTGGACGCGGCATTTGAAATTAGGGTTCTGTGATTCAAAGGTAAACCTTAAGTCGGTTCAAAGGTAAACCTTGAGTCGCGCCCTTTTTGCAGCTGTCGCCCTACTCAGGCAACATAGCAATAGGCCGAACTAGGGACTTTTCAAGTGCTTTTGTAAGGTTGTACGTCGACCCCGAGCAAGCCCAAAAGTGGTGTGACGCTAGTCGAAGGCAAGATCACATTTGCAGCCACTCAGCCTTGCCATTCTTGTTTTGGCTTGCAGCAAGATGGGAGTCGCAAGCTGTTCAAGCGATTCAGTCTTGTTTTAGTTGACTCCTTAAGCTAAACGGGCACAAATGTTCTCCATTATCAAACTAGCAAGTGCGTGTTTAAGCCAGACACAGGTGCGTCGTGACTTTGTTGCTGACCCATTTGTTGAAGGCCGCCGTTACGTCGAGTCGTACGATCGTACGACGTTGTGGTATGACGCATTTTGGCGAGCTGGCCGAGTCTACCTAATTTGTCCAAAACTTTTTAATTTGCTGCCGATAATTCATCAAGCATGCATCACACTTGATGGTCGTGAGACGCCCATATCGAAGGTGCGGAAGTATCGACGCTATGACATAGTTGAGCTGCGAAGCAGCAGGCATCCGATTGAAATTTCCATGGAGGGAGAAGGCTTTTACGTTAACACTGCAGTCAGTCGAGAGCTAACCCATCTGTTCAAGGGCATGAATGCTCATACCACGCTCTCTTTAAACAATGATCTCAGGTGGATCCATGACTTCGGAAAATACATGGTGAAAGCACAAGGCTTGGAGGCAATGCTTCTTTTCGATAATGGCTCGACGGACTACTGCCTCGAGGATGTTGCAAACGCCCTGGAAAAAGTCGGCCTTCGACAAGTTGTTATCGTATCTGCACCGTTTACGTATGGCGTGAAGACGCTTCAGAATTCCAGTCGGGCCAAGTTCTTGCAAACTGCTATGTTGAATCTGGCACGTTTGCGTTTTTTGGCTAAGGCGCGAGCAGTCACCAATGCCGATTTGGATGAGTTGGTCTGGTCTCGAGGTGGTAACGTTTTTGATTTGACAAGAGCAAGCTTCCTCGGATTTTCTGTTTTCTCAGGTGAGTGGCGATTTCCTCACCCGCAGAATAGCAACATCGAAATTCACGCCTCGCACGATCACAAGTCAAAGGGAACTGAAACTTGCCCTTTCAAGTATTGCATCGTGCCGAGTGGGCGGTTGAAGCACTTGAGCTGGGACGTACATCGCTTGTCAGGGTTGCCCTTCAAGAAGATCCTGCGACACCGAAATATTGGATTCTACCATTGTCACCATACCTCTACACAGTGGAAAGGTAGTCCTCAGAAACGCGGTGTCCCTGACAATATTGGCAGCTGGTGCGAAAGTAATTTGGAATTTGATTCGAGTACTCGCGCAGCACTTGACTTTGGCTTGTCAGGCTCCGTTGAGGATGAGGTGCTCAGGTGGTGTGAAGACGAGAGCCTACCACGACGCTTGGCCGGTTGAGAGAATTATCTATCTTGAAAAATTCGCAGGAAGAGTTGCACGATAACGCTTTCCTGAGACACTCATCGTGTAACTCCTGTCCTGCACAAACGGGAACCGGCAGTTCCAAGCACTGAGCTGAAAAATACATTTCCGCATCCTCACAAAGAAATTTCTGATAAGTCTTACTGGCGGTAACAAGCGGATCACGTTGTGGAAAATCCGATTGTAATTCATCCAATCCATTAACCAAGTACGTAGGCTCAATTCCATTTTCGATCTCTGCTATTTCAGTTCGTAGATTCTTTGCATTGGCAAGATCGAGTTCTTGAACACGAAATTTAATCTCGGTTTCGTAAAGTTGTTTTACTTTAGAAAGCTCGGCATTGACTTTGAGCTGATAGGCCTTGCCGACGGTTTGAAACACATCTGCTGTTGGGATGTCTTGCTTCTCAAAAAAACAAGTCGCGTTGGTCAACTAGCAAGTGAACCTCATCAAGTGTTCCATTCTCGGCCACCTTTTTGATGATGCTAGTCATCTCAGCCTTGAAAATAACCATTGCCTCGTCGGCTTTTGTTCTAAAGTCTCTTACTGACCTCCCCCCATAGAATTGCACCATTGTGAGTGAGAGAATCTTGCTCGGGCGTACCGCTCGGAAAGGACTTTCAGAGTGCCTCAGAAACGTCACACAGTGGATCAGATTGTTGCCAAACTGCGTAAAGCAGACGTGGAACTCGGTAAGGGCAAGAAGGTGCCCGAGGTCTGCAAGTTGCTAGAAGTCACCGAACAGACGTATTATCGCTGGCGTCAGAAGTACGGTGGCATGAAACCAGAGATGGCCAAGCAGTTGAAAGCTTTGGAGAAAGAGAACGCACGGCTGAAGAAGATGGTCGCCGAGCAAGCCCTCGATATGGAGATTCTCAAGGAGGCTGCCAAGGGAAACTGGTAAGCCCTGAACGTCGTCGACGCACGGTATCTACCGTGCGTAGCCGTTTGGGGCGAGAAAGGATCTCGGAACGTCGTGCGTGTCGCGTTCTGGGTCAACCACGCAACACCCAGCGATATCAATCGCGTCGGGTGGACGATGAACCGCGTCTGCTCCGTGAGATGCGTTTACTTGCCCGTCAACGTCCTCGTTTCGGATCTGGCCGTATTCATCGGTTGTTAACCCAGCGAGGTTGGACGGTGAATGAGAAACGTGTCCATCGACTTTGGAAGCGAGAACACATGCAAGTCCCGCGAAAACAGCATCGGAAGCGACGATTCCCCGGCGGAAGTGAGAATGGTTGTGTGCGTCACCGTGCCCGATACAAGAATCATGTGTGGTCTTACGACTTTGTGACAGATCGGACCGAGGATGGTCGTCAACTTCGGTTGCTGGTAGTGATCGACGAGTACACGCGAGAATGCCTGGCGATAGAAGTAGGGCGTTCGTTCACCGCTCAAGATGTGATGGGTGTTTTGCAGTACCTGTTCGCTGTACGCGGCACCCCCGAACACATTCGTAGTGACAACGGCCCAGAATTCGTATCGAAAGTAATCTGCCGTTGGCTGAAAGAAGCTGATGTCAAAACACTATTCATCGCCAAGGGCAGCCCTTGGGAGAACGGCTATGTCGAATCGTTCAATGGCACGCTTCGCGATGAGCTGCTAAACCGTGAAATCTTCCTTAGCATCGAGGAAGCTTGCTGGGTGATTGATCGCTGGCGACTCGACTACAACCATCACCGCATCCATAGTTCATTGGATTATCAAACCCCTGCCGCATATGCGGCAGGCTGTGTTCTTCCGGCTTCGGCTACGCCTCAGCCTCCAGAACACAGCCGCTTTACCAACCCCAATTCTCTCACTTAACCTGGTGCAAAGACTGGGGGGTAGTCAAAGCAACCCCGCCCCCGCCATTCTGTAACGCCCTCCTCGCACATGACGTTCGCCGCTTAGGATAAGAAATTTTGGCAGAAACGGAGGTGGCGTGGGAGCAGGTCACAGGTCAGTCAGAGTGTTGCGGTTGGGCTGCGCAACGCAATATTGAGTGGATATGAGTAATGTGCTAGTTTCGATGCAATGCAAGATCTGTCGTCCATGCGATGTGCAACTTGCAAATGCTAGCTTACTGGTTCATCTGTTCTGCGCACGCAGGTGGTAAGCCCGGCCCTGTTAGGTATCCCACAGAGATCCAAGAGGGATCTGTGACAATGACGGACCATCGGCACATGTTTGAATGCTGCTTCGAGTACGCGGATCGCCGCATCAAAGTGAGTACCTTCGATAAATCCAGCGTGGATTGGCTTCATGAGTTTCTGTGTCCGGCCTTTCAGCCAGTGGATGGGAAGTTAGCCGACTGGACGGTCATCGTGGGAAATGATCCAGTGTTGCACGAGAGACTCATGCAGCAATCAAAGCAGCAGCGAGAGCTGCTCGACTGTTTCACCTTGGATGGGAGTTTCGCATCTCATGAAGTGCTAGGGTGGGAAGGTGCGGTCCCCACACTCCGCGATCAGAACCGGGGTATTATTTACAAGATTGATGCTGAGCAAAGTCGAATCGAGATTTTAGGGCTTCCGGATCGTCGCATTCAACGCATGGCGGTAGCGCGAGTCATTCGTGAAATCGCGACACTACATGCGATGAACGTAGGGCGTTTGCACTGCCATGGGGCTTCGTTTTCCATTGATGGTAAAGCGATCATCTTGGCTGGGGTGAAGCGAGCCGGCAAGACAAGTAACCTGCTTCATGCGTTGCATGATCTTGCATCGAATTTCATTAGCAACGATCGCATTTTCGTGCAAACCGACGCGTTTTACCCGATCGTCCGGGGCATGCCTACCATTTTGAAAATTCGCCCGAAGACATTCAATTTTCTACCCGAATTTGACAGACAAACCCGGATCCGACCGTATCACTTCCTAGAAACCCTGGAGGAAGCAGAGGGATCTTTTTCAGATCGAAGAAAAGACCTCTTTGGCAAATCTGATTTGCGCGCACGGCTCAATGCAACGCAACTCTGTGAATTGATGAACACCGCAGCGGTGTGTGAGGCAAAACTGGGGGCGATCGTATTTCCAGTCATCTCTGATAAACCGCCACGTGGCTACTTGCAATTGTTGGAACCACGTGTCGCGAGTGAGCAGCTGTTCAATGAGAGCTTATTGAAAGCCAGCTCACCCCAGAGAACAGCAGAAGCATTTCGAGGACGCCATGAGTTGTCGGTTGTAAGCGATGATGACGTGAAAGCCCAATGCGATATCATCACAGACCGAGTTCCCAGCTTCCAGTTTACGATAGGCCCTGACGTTTATCAGTATCCGCATTTACTCCACACGCTGCTGCGTTCTGCTGCCTGAGAAGAGGTATTCCCCGGATGCATTCTGCGCCAAACTTTTGGGGTACCGCCACCGGCTCAGTACTGCCCTTAGCCGCCGCTGATGAGCCAGGAATTTTCCTGCCTGGTACATTCTCAGCCCTAGCCGCCAAACCATTCTTGGTGCACTGCCAACATGAGGTAGCTGAAATTTAAAAAAATCTACCAGGTCGCGGAAAGAATTCGCCGGGTACACTTGCATGATCCAAAGCCACACTAGAAAACTGCGCCGCCTTTGCACTACTAGCTGCCGACAAGCCTTCGGATTCCGTGTAACGATAAAGCTAGAGTAAGGTCGTATACTTTCTTTCAAGCTCACGGGTAGGGAACCAGGGGGTGTAATGCCGTCAAGAATCGCCAGCGCATTGAGGATAACGGAAAGTGTGTTGTCCGAGCGACGCGCGGCAAAAAAATTTTCCCAGTCACACATCTTATCAGCCAGTTGAAGCATCAAATGTAGATCTAAAATATGCTTGATACGTAGTTTGCCAAGAGACAGGTCATCGACGATCGAAAGACACAACAGAACGAGTGTGTATTCGTCAGACGGAACACTCACAGCGGTTCCGCAAAACTCGGTCGGTTGGCTGTGTTCCCATACTTTGTGCATGTCAAGGCGGTAGAAGGAAACGTTGCGCAGGTGCCAATGCAAATCGAGTCTGGTGTTCTCACGACGTAGTTCAACGGCATGATTGGTCTGCAAACGGTGGTGAGATAGTCGCTTTCTTTCCCCCGTCATGCTGTACCCCAGCGACTCTAGCAATAGGATGGCATTCTCTACCTGCCCAGGATCAACCAATGTGTCTAAGTCACAAAAAAAACGGCTTAGGGGATCCGTGAAGATTCGCTTGCCCAAGGCTGGCCCCTTGAGCGCTAGCATACGAATTCCGGCGTTCTGAAACGTGCTTGCGACGAGTGCGAGTTCGGAAGTGTATTCCTGCTGACGAATGCGCTGGTGACTCAAATGCTTGCGCAGACGTGTGGGAAGCGGTTCGGGAAGACAGTCCACAAAATCGGATTCGAACGCGAAAAGATTTTTGAGCTTGTTCGAGGCGATGAAATGCCAGAATTCTTCTGGATCCAAGTCTACCTTGGCAACTAAGTCGGTGGCCCGATCGTGTCGCCCTTCACCAAGGCAGATCGCGATCTCAACGAGATCCGGGAAGTGGCAGCCAGCGTCAGTCGCTTCCGTACTCGCGACGGCAAAACAGTGTTCGATCATAAAAGAAATTCGGAAAGTGTTTTCTACCCAAATCGCGTGCCAGGAAAACAACCAAGCCTCTGGTTCGAGAATCGGCGGACTGCAGGCCCAATGAGTAAAAAAAATGCAACTTTTGAGCTACATCGGCATTGAAGTTCACAGTCTGTCCGTGACCGACACAGAGCAAAAAACGCCTCAGCTTGCTAGCATTGCAGTGTGTCTTTGCCGATTAGGCGAGGCATGCTCGCGAAATGAACGAACGAAGGTTCGTTCGGCAACAACATTCAGAAAATATACATCGTAAGCCTCTCGAAAACCGATGAATTACCCGAAGCCACACTGCTTCAATGCGTTCATTCGGGCTGGTGGAGCAGTGCCGAACATAAGAATTGCTAGCTTGGGTGCCCGGGATCTTGCATGAGAAACTTTTGCCGTGTTTTGAAAGTTGCATTTCGTAACCAATTCACCGTGGTAGGAATTGGTACGTGCTCCTGTTTGATTGCCCTGCTTTGGGGTGCGAACATTGGGATGATCTATCCTGTTGTCGAGATCATCTCACACGGTGAGTCGACACATCAGCTGATGGATAAGCAGATCAGTGAGGCTCAGAATTTAGTAACAGATCTTCGCGAGGAGCTTGATAAACAACTGCTTGAGCCGGCTACCAATGGTGAGAGAATCACTTTCCTGAAGACAAAGCTTGCGGCAGAAGAGGGAGCTTTAGCAACTCGAAAGTCGCTGCAACCGTATGTCCACGCTTATCTGCCGGATGACCCATTCCAGATGTTGGTCCTTGTCGTTGTACTGATGCTGATATGCGCGGCAGCGAAAAATGCAGCATTGCTTGTGAATGCGATTTTAGTTGCCCGATTGGGGCAGGCAACCTTGGTGGATATGCGTCGCGAGTTCTTTGAAAAACTTCTTGAACTAGACCTTTCACTTCATGGTGAAAATGGTTCAGGGCGTCTCATTCGCCGAATCATGGGTGACGTCAATGGCGTGATTGGTGGAATCAGCCTATTGATTGGTAAGACCCTTAGAGAACCATTGAAATTGACTGTGTGCTTGATAGGCGCATGTTTTATTTCTTGGAAGTTGCTCTTTATTTCACTGTTGTTTGCACCGCCCCTCTTCATTGGCATGGTCACCTTGGCAAGATCCATTCGCCGAGTAAGTCGACAGCTGATGCAGGAGAATGCTGACTTCTATCAACAGTTGACCGAATCATTTACGGGCATTGCCATCATCAAAGCTTTTACGATGGAGAAGTATCAGCAGGAAAAATTCAATCATGGATGTGACGAGCTTTACCGCAAGTCACTACGAGAAGCTGTATTCAAGTCTTGTGTCTCGCCAGTGAACGAAGTGTTCGCTTTTACCGTGATTGGCGTCGGTCTCGTATGCGGCGGTTACCTCGTGCTCCGCCAAGAAACTCACTTATTTGGGCTTCAGATATTGAGTCGCCCTATGAGTTTTGCAGCTTTGACTGCCTTTTATGGATTCCTGGTCGGTATCAGCGACCCCGCACGGAAGCTATCAGGAGTCTACACAAAAATACAAGTTAGTCTGGCAGCCGCTGATCGTGTCTATGAATTATTGGACACATCTCCACAGGTAACAGATGCAGTTAACCCGAAGTCAGTCGAAAATACAGCGCCCCAATTCACTTTCAAGAATGTCTCGTTTCAATACAACGAGAGCGAACCTGTCCTGAAAAACATAAGTTTCGAACTCAAGGCTGGTGAGACTCTGGCAATCGTTGGCCCGAATGGTTGTGGAAAATCAAGTTTGGTAAACCTGCTCCTTCGATTCTATGATCCAACCAGAGGCACGATCCAACTCAGCGGAATCGACTTGCGGGACGCTCGCCAAGGGGATCTAAGAAAACGAATCGGGCTTGTAACTCAAGAGACGGTATTGTTCGACGACACGGCCATGAACAATATCCGTTTTGGCGCAATCGGATCCTCTGATAGAGATGTCATTAGTGCTGCCAAAAAAGCCCATGCAGATCAATTCATCACGAGTGTCCTCGACAATGGTTACCAAACCATTGTAGGACCGGCGGGTAACAAACTCTCGGGAGGCCAAAGGCAACGAATCGCATTAGCGCGTGCAATCCTTCGTGACCCTGATATCATGATTTTAGACGAGGCTACCAGTCAGATAGACCCTGAAAGTGAACAGGCAATACACGATGTCCTGAGAACCTTTGTCAAGCATCGAACTGCACTAATCATCACGCACCGAATATCAACATTAGATCTCGCCGATCGAATCATGGTCATGGAAAATGGAAGGATCCTCGATGCAGGATCACATGACGACTTACTCGCCAGGTGTCATGCTTACCAGGAACTGCGTAAGGTTACAGCATTCCGCAAGTCGGCCTAAACCTCTTCGGGATCGAATTGCGTCGGTCACCAAGTTCGTGTAATTCGCCGTTAATTCTGTCTACCGAATATAGCAACCGTCTGTCTGATGCGGCTTTCTGACTGCTGCATCACCGCAGCCTTGGGCCTTCCTAACAGGAGCAGCAGTGCATGACTCAGAATTCAAATCAGGTTCCCGATCCAGATATTGCAAAAGGGCTTGCGAGCATCGGTGGCGAACTCGCGTCGATTGAAGAGGTAACCACCCTTCGTACGAAGACCAAGGATCGTGCGTGCTACCGCATCGGTCTAACTGATGGCCGCACGGTTAAAGCGAGGTGTTTTGCATCTATCGAAAAACGACAAGCTTTTATGAACTTAACTCCCGCACTGGACGGGCTACCCTTTAACCGCGTTTTAAAAGCTAGCGGTTGTTTTGTAATCGAAGAATGGATAGATGGATCTGCCGTACAATCACACAGTCTGACATCAGACGGCATTCGTCAACTCGCAACTGTACTGGCTCGTCTTAACCGAAAGCGGATCCCAAGCACCGTACGCACCAAGACTTTGCAAGGTATTGAATGGCACGCGGCACGGCTTCATAACTTGCTGCAAAACCTCGTGAAAAAGAACAAAATTGAGTCTTCACTCGCTGACAAACTTCTAAAAATAGCAGAGGCTCATCAGCCGAAAGATTTCGAGGTTGGTGTGATACATACCGATTTTCACCCTCAAAATATGATCCGATGTCCAAACGACGAGATTTGGACAATCGATAATGAAGGCCTCCGCATTGGTGTTCTCGATTTTGATTTAGGACGATGCTTGACTCGGTGGGCAATGACACCCGCACAAAGAAAGACCTTCTTCGAGGGATACAGTGAGGTGCGTTCGCTCGGTCCCTTTTTGGAACACCAGACTTTTTGGGCAATCAACACCCTCGTGCTCACTATCGAGATCAATCATAACCATGGTTGCTCAATTGACCGCTTTCTCACACGCTTGAGTTGCGTTGCTGAGAGTTCTGACGATGGTATTTGGCCGGTAAGCACACAGTGAAGAAAAGCAACGGTTCCTTCAACAGTCGAGTTTCTCAATACACTCCGACCAGATTTCAGAACAAATCAATTCGAGACGGCCCAGCGTCGAAGCAAATTCAAAATCCAACGGGTTTCGCATTTTTTTAACAGGGCGCTTAACGAACGCTGCCTTTACCCTGTTAAGGCTGACCTGTTCGTTTGGTTTTGCAAAACGCAACACTTCCGCAAGCGTATCCAATGGTCTGGTAAGTAGAGTCTCGTAGTTCAATGGGTAGTAGTGTTCGCTATCCAGCAACGGGTTTTCTAAAACCCACTTTTTCAGGAAACGTGTGCGATAATCGAGTTGGCGCTCAGCGAAGTGGACCCATCTATCTTCCGGCGTTAAATCGCAAGTCTGCGAGAATTTGTCGGTTGCTTTTTCACACTCAGCATGCAGTTGCTCTTGCTCAAGCCTGAAATCAGAAATAGTGCTATGGAGGGGATTGCGAAATTGGATTATGTGCTTACCTGCACTACTAACCCTTACGGGCGGTTCGAAGTGTACGTCTGCCCGCCGCAAATATTCATCGTGCGATTTTTGAATAAGCACATCCACGCAGGGATTTTCCTCGGTAGCCCAAAGCTTGCACGGTCTCGTTGAGCAGCAATTGTAATACTCACAGTACCTCATCCTGCGTATGCCGCGATCCTTGTCGTTGTAATACGCTCGCAGTAGCTTCACCAAAAAATGATGCCCACTTCGAGGCATGCTCACTGATTGAATGTAGTCAGTCATTTGGTTCACTATCTTGTTTGTACACCATCAAAATAGACTGGATGCGTGAAAGCAAATTCAAGGTCGAGGTTGGGGACATTGTTTTTGGCATACCACTTGCAGTGTACTTCCTCAAAGCCAATCAAGGGTAGATTCAACTCGGTTGCTGCCCAACCAACAATCCAATCAAAGCCACATAGGCCAGTTCGCGTCACTCGATTGGCCATCCGATGGAAGTACGAAGACTCCGTTTTGTAAGCCCCGGGATCTTTTAGCCGTTCGTCAAGTAGAATCCCCGATTCCAACATAAGCGATGCTGTCTCTCTTGTAAGTCCAGTAAACCCACCCTGTACCGACTGGCATCCTTGTTTTGCGGTTTGTAACGTACCGAAGATTCCGTTTTGGCAGGGGAGGAAACGGAACCGTCGGTGTGCTGCTGTGTCCGTGTCAATCTTTAACAGGTAGCGTGTAGGATGCTCAAGAAACAGATCCAACATTCTGGCAACCATCGCTCCACCATTTTCAATCGGATACAGCCTTTCTTCCTCACGGTAGTCGATGTCGAATTTCTCTGTGAGTTCGTGATAACGGGGATCATGGTCGCCGTCGGAGCGTGCCACAATCCGGGCATCAGGGAAATGTTTACGCAGTCGCGACATCGCACCCAATGCGCGTTCGTAATCTTTGAATAAACCAAAGTAAAAACTTAAATCATCGTCTGCATAATCAGAGTTGATCGATTGAGTGTTTTCCAATATTTCGCCTTTATTCCCGAAGTTCAGAAATGTACTTGTCGTAAAGGATTTGCATTTTGTCATGCACCCGAAAGCATTCCTTCAACCGCGATCGGCGCGAAAGAAGGAAGCCAATTCGGCTAAGTGGTCCGCGATGCGACCTTAGTGAACGTGTAAGTCGCAGTGTGTTCTCAAGATAAATCTCGATTTCCCTAGCAGCACTGTTTTGGTTCGTCGCCGAATCCCAGCGGCCAAATCCAACCGTATGCATTAATCTGGCGTCTGCGCACTTAACGACACCTGCGGCAAGGTGTTGCCAGCACACGTGAAATTCACGCGGAATGAACCGAAAAGATACACCCGCAAGTTGCAGTTGGGTAATGGCCGTTGCTAAGGACGGTTGATTGCTGATTTTTTTACCGGGCCCTGTGATGTTGGAATCAATGCTCAAAATCCGATAGAAATGCTCTCTCCAAAGCTCTCCCAAACCACTGGCCCACGGGGAAAACACCATGCCCCCGTTGTAATACGGAGGGAAATAGTCGGAAGTGCGGTACATTTCACATTGAAAAGTATCAAGTTCCAGGTTCAGTGGTATTACCTGTTCCTCTGGAAAGGGAAGTTCAAGTGATTCATGGATCTTCCTCCAACGAGCCTCTGGTACTCGGCAGCGACCAAACGAGGCAGATGCAGCAATGCTGTCTGGACCAATCTGTGTGATCAATCCTTGGATATCTGACAGAACCATCATGTCAGTATCAATGAGCAGCACGTGGTTGGTTTGTGCCTGAATCTCGAAGCCACGCAACTTATTGGCAAAGGCACCCACTAACAAAGGCTCGTGTACCGTGACATCCGCTCCGCACCTCGCAGCCAAACTGCGGACAGTATTCGGGGGCTCACCGATGCAGGCCAAGTGTAGGGGAAGTTTCCGACTCAGTCCTCCAAACTCTTGCCAAGATGCTAGGAAAAGCAAGGTCATGATTTCGAATCGCCGAGCCACATCGCCGGAAAAATCAGGAACAATGACGACGTCAAACACTTTTGCATTCATCCAGTACGCCCATCATTCCTTACTTGCGGTGTCGCATCCTATACCTAAAACCAAGCTTTACTCACCGCCGAAATGGTATTCGAATCTTTGAATGTCTTCGCCGTAGCGTTCTTCGACGAGACGAATCGTCTCGGCATTATAGTACCCACTGTATGGCATTCGCTTTATCGTTTGGTTGAGATGGGGCAACTCAATGTCACCTTCAATGCCAATCATCTTGAGAAAGTGTTTCACTTCACGTTGGTAGTTTTCAAATCTTGCCAAGTGCGTTACGACTAGTTCCTTGTTTTGGACGAGCCGAGTGTACTGAGATGCAAAATGGCCATCCGCATCGCAATCAGGGATTTCAGCAACCGCTCTTAAAAACTCAATGAATGGCATGCCTGCGTAAAACACATTGAAACGATGAAACTTTTTCATCACGCCATGTGTGAAATGTTTGCTTTGAAAGTCTTTGTCCTTCTTGATCTTGTTTAAATAACAAGAAAGAATACGATCCCATGGGTTTCGCACAAACGCAAAGCGAATGTAGTCCGCATGGTCCAAGAAATCGTATCTCCCCTCCATCGTCTCAATCTTTAGGTGCTGCCTTAATAAGGCGAGCAAGGAAGACGTGCCTGTCTTGGGAACTTCGAAATAAATAAACTTGTGCTGGTGGGAAACATATTTCAGGCCACAGACATCGGCAGCACATCCCGTGTCATTGGAATTGTGATTTCGCAGGTTTTGTTGCATGCCTCTGCCATTCAATTAACCCTGCGGATATTCAGGGTGCCGGGACGCGTTCAACTGCAGAGCTCTCTTTGCTCTCTGGGTATCGTACCGAGTTGCTGAGTAGCTGCCTAGGGAATTGTCCCAACTGCCCCGCGAAATCCAATGTCCAGCGTGACAATTGACATTGCATCTGAGAGCGGTAAAGTGTTGCACATACGAATTAAAATAGGAACTTCCTCTGCGGAATGCTAACCGCGTCTGGTTTGATTTCGCCCGGCTTTTAGCGAGCGAGTTGTTCGTGTGCCTGTGCCCTCTCCGAACTGTTTGATACGCAAAGGTTCTCTCTAATCATGCGAGCAAGTCTGGGGATCATAACCGAGCAACTGCATAATTACGGTGGCTCGGAAATTTATCTACTTGAGTGTCTTCGGCGCTGGCAAATCAAGCTGGATGCGGTGGTTTACACCACCCAGTTCAATCCTGATCTTTTCCGTGAATATGGGATCGACGAGACGTGTGTTCAAGTTCGCATGTTGCAAAATATTGAAAGTGAGAAATCACGTTTCAGATTGCTCGATGAGTTAGTAGTCGGACCCCGGCTGTGGGAACGGCAGATTGGTAAACATGATCTTTACTTTCACTACCTCTTTCCTACCCAGTTTATCAAGAAGAGTCCGTCGGTATGGTTTGCTGCTGAACCGTTGCGAATGCTCTACGACCTGCGGCATCTTAAGAACATCGATAGTTCGATTACCACTTTTCATGTTTATCCGAGAATGCAATATGACACCGCTTCAAAATCAGACCTGAATGTGATGCTGCAAATTTTGGAAGAACTTGATCGAAGTTCAAACTGTGAGACTTTGGCGACAAACAGCCACATGATGTCTGGATATTTGGAAACCATTTACGGCAAGCAGGCGGATCTCGTCGCCCATCCAGGCATTAATCTCCCGTCAGAAATCAATGGTCCCGTTGATAACCGAACGGCACTTTATGTTGGGCGATTTTGGAGCCACAAAAGAATCGACTTGATCCTTGAATCACTGGCGTTGCTCGAGGATGGGAACCTTGTCATTGTCGGCGGTGGTGCGGAAGAAGAGTATTTATTGCAATTAACCAAGTCGCTCGGACTTGAGCAACGAGTTAAGTACCTGAGCAATCTAAGTAATGAGCAGCTCCAGCAAGTATTCAAAAGTGTGACCTGTGGCATTTACACGCCGGTTCGTGAGCCTTTCGGAATCATGCCTCTGGAAGCTGCCTCCCACGGGCTACCCGTCGTTGTGACACCTGACGGTGGCTACACAGAAGTCCTTGACGACTCTTGTGGGTTCATCGTCGAACCCGAGCCAGTGAAAATTGCAGAGGCGCTCGACAGGCTGTTCTCAAATCATGAACTTGCTTCAGCCATGGGAACTGCGGGACGAAAGAAAGTGGAGCAGTTCACGTGGGATCATACTGCCAATAGTCTGTTCGGACTTTTTTCTGAAAAGCTTTCAGTGCAAGAAAGCGTTATGTCAGCAAAGAAAACGAGGCCACTGCTTGGTGCACATTACTACCCATGGTACGAGACAGGTGACGTGGTCCGGCACTGGAATGAAAACACTGATTACGCCACAGTAAACGACCTGCCCGAATTCGGGGTTTACTCTTCAGCTGATCCTGAGGTGATTCAACGCCATTTCGATCATGCCACTCAGGCGGGATTAGACTTTCTGGCCATCAATTTGCAGGTTTCTGGCAGCGGGCTGGATCGCTGCGAACTTAAAGCGGTCGATGCTATGTTTGATCTTTGCGACGACAGCGAGAACCCGCTTTCACTCTGCATCATGGTAAGCTGCGATAAGGCGGATTCCAAAGCGATCAGTGAGGCACTGATGTTAATTGAGAACACCTACGCCCACCGTCCATGTTATCTTCGGCTCAACTCGAAACCTGTTCTGTGGTTCTTCGTTACGGAATCGTTCATTGGGCATTTTTTCTACAACTTCGCAAAGCTGAGTGAATCGACTCAACGCTTTCACAGAATCGCTGCAGCAGGGTTTTGCTTTTCGAAATGCCTTCCAGTGCATTATGGGCAATTCTTTGATGGCTGGTCGCTTTATTCTCCTCTGCAAATAGCAGAGCAGGGTGAGTGTGAAGCACTGTGGGAGTCAAGCTATGAAGAATTTGCCGATTTGAAATCAGGCAAAGGTTTGAATTTATTTGGCCTCTGCCCTGGGTTCGATGACAGAGGTTTAACTCAAGCCCATCGCAGAAACTCTGACTGTAGAGATGTTGCTCGAGACAATACGGCTACCTATTCACGAATGCAAGAGTTCTGCCTTGGGCTTCAGAAAAAGCCAGACGTCGTTGTGATCACAAGTTTCAACGAATTCCACGAGAATACCCACATTGAACCGAGCCAAGCCTTTGGTTTTGATTACATCAACTCAACGCGTCAGTTCAGCGACAAACTTCGGCAGCAGTGGAGCAACTCTGCTTCGTGTTTCAATGAAATGAGCTCCACACACGTTGAGTCGCTTGCCAAGACCGACAGGTAGAAGATGCTTGCCTACTTAAAAAAAAGGTTTAAGAAAGCCAAGCGATGGATCTGGCTTAACACGAATCAAATATCTGAACGGAAAGTTCACTTTGACTTCACGCCCATCATGGGTACGAAAACGCCCAAGGCTGAACGCCTCGTTGAATACTGCTTGGGGGAGTTTAGTCGACAGCCCATACTGCCGTGTAGCGGTCGACGGAGCTATCTGCGGAGAAGGTCGGTACTGCTGCTCAACGCGAATCAGAACACTCTTTGTGTCGCAGCTAATCTTGGTCGGAATCATCGTGATCAAAAGATGATCATCAATGCGTTATTGACTCAGCGAGCGAAAATACCACGGGATTTACAAGCGTGGATGATTCGCGGTGACAGCGCCGGGATTCACACGGACGCGAGCGAGGGGATACATCTGTCAGGGATGCGTCCGAAGTCTCGCCGGGATCTAGTGTTGGTTCCTACAAGCTGTCGTAATAGATATCTTGGCCCTGCACTACAACAACAACTGGACGAACTCAAGAAAAAGTGGGTGCCGTGGGAAAAGAAGTCGGATACGGCATGGTGGGGGGGAGCACTGACAGGCGATTGCTGGAGCAATGCTAAACCGAGTATCCTCACACGGCGGGATGTGTTGCAGTATTTCGTGGAGCATCCATCCGAAAGAGTGAGTTTTCACTTGACTCAACTGCCAAAGAAAACCTTGCCGATAGACGGGCTTAAGGTAGAGGCTGGCTTCACAAAACAGAGTGCTTTCGCGCACAAGTGTCTCCTGTTACTACCTGGCAACGATATCGCTAGCGGTTCAAGTTGGTATTTCGCTGGCAATAGCGTGGTTTTGATGCCGGAGCCGAATCTTGAGCATATTCTGCATTTTGAAATGGAACCATGGGTGCATTACGTGCCATTGGATTTGCACCCCAGTGATGTTCTAGCCAAGCTTCAGTGGGTAATCGAAAACCCAGGCAAAGTACAGGAAATCGTTTCGAACTCGCATAAACGTCTACGATGGCTATGCGGTCCGGAGTACCTTTGGGCCTGCAACGAGGTGCTTCGCAGAATAGCTCAATCAACAACTCAAGATTGACACGCGATCCCACTCATTAAACGATCAGGAATACCCTAGTTGCCTCAGCGCGGTAATGAACTCAGGCGAGAGCTGACTTTCAATTTCAGGTATCTCCATTCGCCATGAATCTGCGTTCACCGGCTTGTAAGCTTTAATGAATGTTGAAAATTCGTCTGCTCGATATTGTATACCGACAAAGTCGCTTATTCTTTTCGCAGTTTCTTTTGGGACGCGTGTCGCATCCTCATAACGCACTTCTAAATACGGGGCAGGTGAAGAATTCCGAAGTGCGAGGATTTTCCTAGCTGAACGTAACCAAATCGATTCAGCTTCAGAGACTTTTTCGCACATCCAACGCATGGGCTGTTTGCCACTTTCAATCGCTAAGCGGTATTGCCGAATCTGCGACGCGACTACCGCACGACCATCCCGCAACGCCAATAGAAACCTGGCTTCTGGAAAACGAGCGGTAATTTCACGGATGTTATCCAAGTAAAGGTAAGGCATCTTGTCACCATAAACTGCAAGAGAGGTCTGTGACTTCTGGAAAAGCCATTCCCGCACATTCTCATCGCTCACTGGATTTGGAAGTTCTGTTCGGTATTCCATCCAGAACTTTTGACCATCAACCGCGATCTTTTCGGGAGGAGGATTATCTCCCTTCATTCCCTCTAAGCGATGCCAAACAGATTCTTCAAGCACGGGAGGCCAATAAAGACTGTACTCATTACAGATACAAATTCCTTTGTGCGTGGACAGCAATCTTGCTAAGGCAGTCGTGCCACTGCGAGCACACCCTGTAATCAACAGTGGGGCATCCCACGTAACAGAACCCTTTGCATGTTGATCCATCACTTGTCGATTCACAGCAGAAATCCAAATGCTTCAGCGGCCAAACACAACTGTCGAAGCCGATTCGTACAGATTGTTTAACATGCGGACACTTTACGCTCGCGTTTTAAACTAATTTTTAATGTTGGGCGATAGGGTGGGATCATGGGGGAAATGCACAGCCGGTCGCTGCATGCTGTGGATGTGCAAATTTAAAAAAATTAAAAGGATTAGACCTTAACTACCTCCTGGTGTTGATGATGTTGCAATGGTTCTGCGACGTGACTACCGCCCGGGAATGACTCTGAAACGTCACACAGTGGATCAGATTGTTGCCAAGCTGCGTAAAGCGGATATCGAAATCGGACGGTGCAAGAGGGTGCCGAGGTCTGCAGATTGCTAGAAGTTGTTTCCTGAAGTCACCGAACAGACGTGTTATCGCTGACATCAGAAGTACGGCGCATAAAAGCAGAGATGGCTAAGCAATTGCCAATTTTGGAGAAAGAGAACGTACGGCTGAAGAAGATGGTCGCTTCGCAGATTACCGAGGTAGACTGTATCGCGTCTGACATCGAGCCCCCCAATCACGAAGTCTCCATTGACCGGCGTGTCTTTCAGGGATACTCTCCGACCGGTATCAGGGAGCCTGCGAGAACGCCACGGAAATCACGTAGACAATGATGAATAAGACAGCGAACCGGTCGGAGACCTCTTGGTTGGGGATAGCCCTATTGGGAGCAGCTTGCCTGTTCGTTGGCGTTCTCGTGACGACCCATCCCGCCCTCCACGCTTTTCAGCTAAACAAAGATGAGGGATACAACTGGATGAAGGCCCGGTTGGTTGCTGACGGGCATTTACTTTACGAAGAAATCTGGAGTGATCAGCCCCCTGCATTTACCTGGATGCTTGCGGGCTGGTGTCGAATCGTGGGTTGGGATTTACCAAACACCCGGCTGTTCATGCTCTTTTGGTCAGGAATCTTGATATTCTCTGTTGGAGACATCCTAAGACGTGAATGCGGGCTTGCGTCTTCTGCTCTCGGCGTGCTGGCGTTGATTTGCAGTCAGGGGTTCCTGTTCCTTAGCGTTGCGCTGATGATTGGTCTGCCCGCAATTGCCTCGGCGATGTTTGCGATATGGGCGATTAGTAAATGGCACGAATCAGGTCGCATCCGTTGGGTTTTGCTGGCGGGAGGTTGCCTTGGTATTTCTCTCGCAATCAAGCTGTTCACCGGTTTCTTAATTCCGATCGTTATCACTTGGCTCATCATCAATGGGCGAAGCAAGCATGCAAATCGTTTTACACCTGCCATCGCCTGTCTCGTGGCGTTCGCTGTCGTCTTGCTTGGCGCACTCATTGCTGTCGCGGGAGATTTGACGACGCTGCACTCGCAATTGTTGGGTACACACATAGAAGCGCATGGTAAAATGCAACGCAGCGGCAAAGATATCGTACCTGTCTTTTTGCGTCGGGATATGGCACTCTTTGTGCTAGGTATTTTGGGTTGCGTTGGGGTAGGACGACAGTTTGCTTGGAAATCGGTTCCAGGCCTGTTTGTAGTATGGCTCCTTGTTAGCACGCTGGTCTTGCTTTGTCATAGACCAGTCTGGAGTCATCATGCCCTTCTCCTGACAGTCCCAGCCTCTGTGCTTTGTGGTGTTGCGTGGAAGAGTGCTGGAAAAAAACAATACCAGCTGGTCAGTGTGATCGTTTTGACCATCGTAATGGGGGGCAATGCGATGTGGCAAAATAGGATGGCATTTCATCCTGCCAGTGCCGACCAACGGGCGGTTTTGAGAGAAATGGCTCGCTTTCGTGACGTCAGCCGAACTGTAGTCGTTGATTCACCAATCTTCTGTGCACATCTTGGCTTGCGGACCCCAGCCGAGTTGGCAGTGAGTTCCAGGAAGCGTTTTTCGTCTGGGCGTCTCGATGTGGAGACTATCGTTCAAGCCATTAAGAATGAGAATCCCGAGCAGATTTTGCTTAGTGGGGCCTACCCTCGAGAGGTGCACAGCGACCTCAGCGAGATTCTTCGCAGTGACGAATTCAAAAATTATGTACTGATTTTTTCGGGATCTGAAAGCAATCTCGAATTGTTCGTTCGCAGAGATGTGCTCAATGGCCAAGTGGATCCTGCGCTTACCGATTCTGTGCAAGCGGAAGCGTTTCCAAAATACCCAGACGCATTTCAACGTCAACGACAAGGTAGCAGCTGACAGCATTTCGAAATATGTCTTCGACTAGGCACGCCAATCCGTTGACACTGCTTCGGCTGTTTTCAGACGTAATGGCAGGCTCTGGAATTTCGGCCCATTTGTGTTTCCAAACTCATCAGCCGCCATGTGTTGCGGCGCATCCTTACGGTTGTGAGGTGAGCTCATGTTACTTTCGATACCTCTCCCAGTAGCATTTGCGCTGCTTAATCCACTCGCAGTGCTCATCCGTCAGGGTTCGTGTCGTGAGCGTTTGTTCTTTCTTGGCAGTTGGCTTGTCGTGAACGATTTTGTGAATGTAGAGTCCTCGCCGGGGAGGAACGGCCGCTGTGTTTGTGGTTCCGGGTGGTAAAGGATGCGTGATTTGGTGGCCGGTAATCCGGTTTTTGGTGGGAGGCACGTGGTACAGAACCCCTTTTACGAATGCGTTTGATCTCGGATCAAGCGTCAGTGTGCTGGGATCGGCGAGTGAGGAACACGATCTTTTAGGGGGTTCTGCAGCGATAATGACCTCCCCTCCTAGAATTGCACTCTTATTGGCGGGAGAATCCTTTGCCGTGCGTACAGCCCGGACCGGAATTTTACCATGCCTCAGAAACGTCATCGGATGCAAGATGCCAGCCTCAGTCAATTTAAATGAACTCAGCGCTCAATGGCTAAAAGACGGTTGGATGAGAGTGTCTGTTCGCTTGAGCCAGCAGGGTGACAGACTACTTGTATCTGGCATTCTTTACCCTCCTCAATCGATGGCCACACAGCAGCTCAAGCTAAGCGACGGTCACGATCCGGTTGTTGTGTACGGCCTATCCAACGACGACCATGCCTACCTCGGATCCCATGCCTTTGAAACCTCGCTAGACCTTCGGGAGCTTCATACTGATCGCGTGTTATCGATGTCATCCGTGTCAGTGTCGGGTGAAGAAGCGGTCCCATGGTATCACTCTTGGCACTTGCTTCCATCCGATGCCCTTCCTTTTCCATCGGGCCCCAATCAGCAACGCATCTCGGAGAAGGCGATCGACGACATGTGGTTCTATTTTTCCGGTGGAACTTTCGTGCACAAACTGGGTGTTGTCCTGAAAAGGTATTTCTCTCTGGATATTGGTAAGGCCGGTTCGGTTTTAGATTGGGGCTGTGGTTGCGGAAGATTAACCAGACATTTAAATAAATACTCTAACGCAAGCATCTACGGAACCGACATTGATCGCCAAAATATTCAATGGTGCAGCAAGCACGTGCCTACAGCATCTTTCACCTTGGCCGACCCATGGAAATCGACTCTTTACGACAATGCGAGTTTTGATTTAATTATCGGGCATTCAGTTCTCACGCACCTCACTGAAGAAGCCCAGTATTTCTGGTTGGAAGAACTTCACCGTGTCCTAAAGCCGGGAGGTGCTCTGCTCGTTACGGTGATGTCATCTCTCTCAATTCTCTGCGAACAACCTTCCTGTTCTGAAATCGAGAAGCTTCTGCAAGAGGGGTACCTCGACATTGGACATCAACCTGACGGTGTAGATGAAGTTGCCCCCGGTTATTACCGAAAAGTATTTCACCGCCCAGAGTACATCCGTGAGAATTGGTCTCAGTTTTTCGACATTCTCGATGTGCTAGATGGCTATGCAGACCATCAGGCATTGGTCGTTTGCAAGAAGCCCGCATGACAAACACTTTTGGCGTTTCAAAGTGGTCGTTGTTCGCCGCACGCGGCACGCCCGAACACATTCGCAGTGACA
>JBPCVE010000086.1:0-6272 GCA_051010795.1 Rubripirellula sp. | reverse complement strand
GCAGCGATAGCTTGACTGTCAGCCCTTATCTGGGCGAAGACAGTCTCGAGCCGTTTGTTGAAATGTGCGACAAGCGTGCAGCCGGAATCTTTGTACTCGTCAAAACTTCGAATCCGGGCGGTGGTTTATTGCAGGATCGTGTGACCGATGGGCAAACCGTCTATCAACGCGTCGCGGAACTGGTCACAGAGTTCAATTCCAGTCGTCTTGGCAAGTCAGGCTATGGACCTGTGGGAACCGTGGTGGGTGCAACCTACCCCGAACAACTTGCAAAGCTGCGTCAGGCAATGCCAGGCAGTTGGATTCTTGTTCCCGGTTTTGGAGCCCAAGGAGGGGGAGCGGCCGATGTGCTTGTCGGACTTGATGAGGACGGACTGGGTGCCGTGGTGAATAGCTCTCGCCATATTATTTTTGCCCATGCACGCGAAGAATATCGTCAACGTTTGGGGGATGCCCGTTGGCAGGATGCAGTGGCTGAGGCAACGAAGGAGATGAATGCACAGCTGGGTCGCTGATGCTAGCAATAGCCATCTGTCTTATCTGTGCTCTTGATTCCATCTTGCCCTGTTAAGTGGCTAGCCGTTATAGGCAAGTTTACTGCGGGCAGACTCCTGTCCCACTCAGTGGAATCGATCAGGGAATGGAATCGATGCGTCTTTCAACGCTATTAATTGTCATGGCTACCTCAGCATTGGGTTGGGACGCTAATTTTGTATCTGCTCAAGGATTTGGTTTGCCGGGCGGAGGCGGTAATACGGCGTCGCCTACGAATGGTTTTCCAACAACAGGAACACCATCGGCCGGAGGTCGAGTGAACTCAGGGCAGACCGCAGTCCAAAGTTTGGGGCAATCGTCTGTCGCAACCTCTGTTGCTGCCGATAAAACACTGCCTTCAGGTGCAGGTCAAAAGTATCGAAAATACGACCTTTCACCGTACACAGGACATTTAAAACAGGTTGTTCGTCCCGAGCAGGCTGTGGTTGATTGGATCATTCGCGAAACAGGAAGCGACGCTTGGTTCAGTCCACCTTTTGGATTCCTCAACGCGGACCATAGCACACTCTCTGTCTATCACACTCCTGAGATGCATCAGGTGGTTGGTGAGGTGGTAGAGAAATTTGTGGCAGGTGATACCGAACCTCAGGTTCTGAGCGTCAAGGTTCTCAACGTGGGGAATCCAAATTGGCGGAATCGCGCTCATTTGTTGATGCAGCATGTGGGTGTGGATTCGCCCGGTGTGCAGGCTTGGTTGTTAAGTAAAGAGAATGCAGCCATGGTGATGAACCAACTTCGGCAGCGTACTGACACCCGAGTCAAGCAGGATTTGAATTTGGTCCTGCATAATGGGCAGACGCAAAAGTTGACCAGTACTTTGGGCAAGAATTACGTCCGCAACATGCGACAGACGCCAACCGGTTGGCCACCATACGAGCCAGAAACGGGAGAAATTCATGTTGGATACAAAGTTGAGATCAGTCCTTTGCTGAGCACCGATGGCAAAGTGATCGACTGTGTGATCAAGGCTGAAATCGATCAGCTTGACAAGCTATTGCCGGTCGACCTTGAATTACCGCTTCAGAACAATCAGGTGCATCGGGCTCAGATTGACGTGCCACAAGTGGTTAGCTGGCGTTTGAATGAGCGATTCCGGTGGCCCTCGGACATGATCTTATTATTGTCCTGTGGCGTGGTTGCGAGCCCCGACGGAAAGCCTGCCTCGCCGATGTCCTTTTTGAACATGGATATGCTGACAGGCACAACAACGGGGCGAGCCGATGCATTGATGTTCATTCAATTCAAGGGCCGAGCTTCGGCAAATCTGACGCATACAGGGCCATCGATGCAGATGGCTTCTCCTCAAAATCCAACCAGCCGTGGTCGTTATTGATCGAAATTGGGCTGGGCTGGTGTGGTGAATGCAGGTCATACTCGGAGAAAATCCAGGCGGATTTATTGGTCAGCTTCTAATCGGGATGTGTGTTGCCCCCCTGAAAGCCGATCGCCTGTCTGATTAGAATGCCCAGATTACCTGACCTGCGGATTGGTTGATCCTGTCCGAAGATCCTCCCCACTTTTGGCCCGCTAGCTTCGCGATCCATGGATAAAAGCTCTTCTCAACGCGTCGTCATTACTGGATTGGGAGTCGTTAGTCCTCTGGGAAACGACCCCGATTCGTTGTTGCAGTCGTTGCACGACGGTGCCAGTGCAGTGGGCCCCTTCCGTGAGATACCACTGGGCGTGCTTTGCACTGACTTTGGTGCTGAAGCCAGAGATTTCACCGGTGAGATTTCAGATTATGGACCGATGGATAAAAAGCTGCAGCGAACGATTCGCAAAGGCAGCAAGGTCATGTGTCGTGAAATCGAGATGGGCGTTGCAGTGGCACAACTGGCGTTGAATGATGCTGGTTTGGATATGGATTCGCGGGATCGCGATCGCACAGGCGTTGTTTACGGTTGTGACTACATCATGTCTTTGCCGGAGGAATTCGCCACCGGCATCCGCAAGTGCCTTAATGACGCGGGGGAATTCCAGTTCAGCGAATGGGGGCAGACAGGGAAACCAGAAGTGAACCCGTTGTGGCTTCTCAAATATCTACCCAACATGCCAGCGAGTCATATCGCCATCTACAACGATCTGCGGGGACCCAATAATTCGATTACGGTGCGCGAGGCATCAGCAGGGGCCGCTTTATCCGAAGCCTACTCAACCCTTGTGCGTGGACATGCGGATGCTTTGATCGTGGGTTCGACTGGATCACGGATTCATCCCTTGCGAACTCTACATGCCTCGTTGCAGGAAAAACTGGCGGCCAATCAGGATGACCCCGAAGTCATGTCACGGCCGTTTGACAAGACCCGCGATGGAAGTGTGGTCGGCGAGGGTGCTGCAGCAATGATCTGCGAAACGCTCTCCAACGCTCAAGAGCGTGGCGCGAACATTCTTGCGGAGGTTGTCGGTTATGGAAGCAGCGCCGTTGGCAAAACTCCCGATGGTGATTTTCTCAAGCAGGCGTTCGTGAATGTCCTGAAAGCAGCACTGAGTGACGTTGATCCAAAATCCATTGGACACATCCATGCCCACGGACTCGGGACCCAAGAGTGTGATCGGCAGGAAGCGGAAGCCATTCGCGAAGTATTTGGAGAGCCAACCGAACAACCACCGGTAACCACTGCCAAAGGGCATATGGGAAATCTTGGTGCTGGCGGAGGGATGGTCGAAGTTGTGGCCAGCCTCAAGTGTTTGGGTGGAAAATTATTTCCCATCAGGAATCTATCGGAACTGGACTCGGATTGCCCCATCAATGCTTGTGCCGCAAGTGGCGTGCCTGCTGGTGATTCATTCATCAATCTCAATATCACGCCCCAAGGGCAGGCATCCGCCACTCGCATTCAACGCTTTACTTGATGGTGGGCCTGATTCGTTTGCTCGCTTAGGTTGAAGTTGTCTGATCTTTACACCGTCAGACATCACCGTGTTCACAAAGGACAAAAAAAACCCGCCCGAAGGCAGGTTTTCTCTTTTACATTCACAAGGCCGTTGCGGGCTGTGACTTCGATTCTGGTTAAGGGATCAACCAGAACATTCCTGTCATGGTAGCGGCTTGGGCGATCGCGCCTCGGGCACTGATGGGCACAGGTGGCTTGATCCAAGGAGAGCAGTTGCCAGGCCGGTAGTAGCCCAGTGCATACTGACATTCCGAAGGACAGTGAACACCCATCTTGTAGGGTAGCACTGCGATATTCGCGAAAAAGTGGGCCGATTGGACAACTGGCTCAAGGATCGGTCCACGAGTGTGCCCATAGCGTTCCAGATTTACATCTTCAAAGTACAGCGGATGGTGGCATAGGTTCGACGCTTTCCAAGTCATCGTTGAAGGGGTCCACTGTCGTGGAGTGTAAGCAACTTGCTCAATCAGACATTCTTTGGGGAGTCCCCAATTGTCTGCGATGTAGGCAATATCACCTTCGCTGAGTTGGTTGATCGGCAACGCATCTTTTGAGCCATTATTGGTCTCGATGACCGCTTTTTCGTAAGCCAGATCGTTCAAACGTCCGGTGACTATCACATTGCCATTTCGATCGTGCCACGTTCGGATTGCCTGTTTTTCATCAAACTCTTCCTTCAGGTTTTGATATCGTTTCTCGTCCATTTCGTCCGGCCGATATGGAGGACTGATGTCGAGGGACACCTGATCGATTGTTTGAGAAGCGATCCGTTTGCGAAAATCTTCGCAGGAAAACGGCAAATCTTCCAAAACATCTCCACTCACCCCAAAACCTCGCCTTGCAGTCTTGCCGTTGTTCAGGCGATCTGTGTCGATCTGATCAGCATTCCGAAGTTGCTCGCTGAACGGTCGGGAAGGGGGGGCTGTTTCGCCACGCAATGACGGAGTGGTTTCCGGTGCAGGATTGTTCTTTTGCTTTTCTTGACCAGAAGGCGACCGCGCTTTCATGATCTCGCCAAGCGATGCCCCTGCTTTGGCCTTGGGTGGATTCACTGCGGGTGGATCTGCTGCGGGTTGGGGCGTGACCGGGGTCGTCGGCAGGGAAAACGCTGGTGCTGCTTCCTGTGGCAGGCGTGGGGGCACTCTTGGGACTGCGGGTGCTAACTGCAGTGGCTGCGAGGGGGCTCTGCGTTGGAAGTCGGGTGGCGTGACTTCAGTTTGGGGTTTCACCGCAGGCGTTGCGGGTGCAGGTGTGGCGGGTGCAGGTGGGTCTGCCGAGGGCAGCTCCAGCTGTGCAATGTTCGATCGCAAGCCATTCGCAGGACGCAGTTCCAGCGGCCCGCTGTTAGCGTTTCGGTTCCGCGGGTGGTTTGACGAATTGCCCTGAATGACTGCCGCTGAGGTTGTGTTGGGACGACTCAGTGATGCAGCAGGCTTGCTATCATTGAAGGGATCCGCAAAGTAGTTGGGAGCCGTGTTGGTATTCCGTGCAGGGCTCTCATTCCAAGCAGCTCGGGCAATCCCTGAAGCAGGAGCACTCGAAGGTGGGGCCTGCGAATTGGGGCGATTTCGCGGTGGGCTGATGGAATGTAACGTTGGCGCATCTTTCGCGAGCTGTAGTCCTGAGCTTGCCTGACCCCGCCGGCTGTTGGAAGATTGTGAGAACGAATCATGTGACGTCGTGCTCGCTAATTCGCCGGATACCTGACGTATGACGCTTTGGTTTTGTGCCGTGGGGGATGTGCGTCTGAGTTGCAGTGAGGTCGCCTGAGGGGCTGCCTCGATGGCCGTACTTTTTCGCCAGCTCAAGTCGCGGCTTTGATGTTCCGGCTGGGCAGCGTGCTGAGCGGCGTGCTGAGCGGCAGTTTGAAACCCAGCTTTCGAAACGGGTTGCAATTTGCCAGCATAGCTGGGCGTGACAATTCGCTGGCCGGTGAAGGCTGGCTGCTGTGCAGCAGCCTGACTGACCACGCCCATGCTGGCGGAGGCACCCGCCAGAAAAAGAATGAGCTTAGCCAGCTTCGCCCGTTTGGACGTCTGGGCTGTAATTTGGTGCTTCTTGTGTGATCGCAATGTCATGCGGATGGTTCTCCCTAACCGTCGCGGCCGAGACTTGGATGAATTTTCCATCGCGTCTCAGTTCGTCAATCGTCCTTGTTCCCACGTAACCCATGCCTGCTCGCAATCCCCCGACCAATTGGTACAGATAATCGCTCAGAGGTCCTTTGAAAGGCACACGACCTTCGACACCCTCGGGGACAAGCTTGCCCGCCTCAGTGCCTTTTTGTCGGTACCGATCGCTACTTCCTTTCACCATCGCGCCCATCGAACCCATCCCTCGGTAAGATTTGAAGGTCCTACCTTGGTACAGGATGACCTTTCCCGGACTCTCAGTCAGGCCTGCGAACAGACTGCCGATCATCACGGTGCTGGCACCGGCCGCGATTGCTTTTGTGATGTCGCCGCTGAAGCGAATCCCTCCGTCAGCGATGACTGGTACATTTCGTTCGTTCGCCACCTGAACCGTTTTCAGGATGGCTGATATTTGCGGCACACCGATTCCGCTAATCACTCGCGTCGTGCAAATTGAGCCCGGGCCGATACCAACTTTGATAGCATCTGCCCCTGCCTCGACTAACGCTCGTGCTCCTTCGGCTGTAGCGACATTCCCTGCCACTACATCAATGTCCCAGTTTTTCTGTTGTTTGATTTCCTGAACGGTTTCGATCACGTTTTTGCTGTGTCCGTGGGCCGAATCCACCACCAGCAGGTCCACACCTTGCTGAATAAGTGCCTCGGCACGCTCGAAATCACTGACTCCCAC
>JBPCVE010000085.1:0-3794 GCA_051010795.1 Rubripirellula sp. | reverse complement strand
GGCAAACTGCTGGTAGGCTTGCTGGACGATGGGTCGTACGCGTTTCTGCTGTCCCCGGTCATTTCCTCGCCAGCTTAAATCCAGACGACGAACACGGTTCTTTTGAGATATGGAAATGATGAACACTTTTCGTGAATTGGTTTTGGAACGTGGAATCTGGCTTATGTTTCTTTGGCTGTTCTTGATGATTCAGTTGCCCGCAGCAGGAGCCAGTGTGGAGCCGATTGGCGAAGGAAAAAGACATCCTTTGCAGGGAAAAGAAATCGATTGGATCGACGGTGATTACGTGCTGCGTAACGATCAAGTGATAGCCGTGATTGCACGACCCAGCGCGCAACGCCACGCCAACATGACCGTTCGAAGTGTTGGCGCCTGCATCATTGACTTCACGCGTTCGGATGTCGAATCAGATCAACTGAGCTGTTACTATCCCCCTTGCTGGACGTTATCAGTTTTTTGATGACGGATTGGTTGAGACTGGTGATTTAGACGACGGTGGCGTGTTCTGGCGTTGTCGTTCGACGTCAGCGACTGCTCGTAACGAAACGGTTGCAACCATCGAGTACCAACTGAGGGATGGTGATCCCTACCTGACGGTGATCAAAACCGTGACTGGTGAAGATGTCAGTAAAGTGATCGCGGCGGACAGTGTCCGAGCTGACACGACATTTGTGGTTGGAGCGATCGCGAAAACCACGATGGGTTATTGCGAGGATGAACACTTTCGGCAGACTTATGGGTTTGAGGCTGCCATGGGTGCGAAGACACCTCAGTGGTCTGCTAGTGGAAGAAACCGTCAGCTCAAGTACGGTGCGGATTCGGCTGACCGTAGTGACAACCGTGTTCAATGGATGACCCGGATTTATGCTGCGAGCTCACTGTTGGATCTGTGGGGCCTGACGTCGGGAGCAAAGGCGCAGCACTTCAGTGTGTCCGGGGCAGTCGGTGAGCATCCACGTGTCAAGTTGAGCGTGATTGCCGGTAATGTTGGCCCGCTTGAATTGCCCTGCGAGTGGCGATCCGCCGAAGATGGCAAGTCCGTTGTTCATCTGCCACCGGGCAAGTACCGCGTGCGTGGCGAAGCTATCGGGCATCTGCCCGTTGAGGTAGATATCGAAGTCACTTCAGAAACAAAGGAATTCCCACTCAAGCTTGGGGCAGCGACAACGGTTCAGGTGACCGTGGTGTCCGAGGATGGTCAGCCAATTCCGTGCAAGGCAAGTTTCTACGGAACCACAGACCAGGATGGAGAAATGACGCCCAATCCAGTTTTCGGTGTCGAGAGTCAGAGTGGCGCTGTTGGCAATTGTGTTTATAGCGCCGACGGGCAGTTCGTCAGGTCAATTCCACCCGGGGCATACGATTTATTGCTGAGTCGTGGGCCCGAGTATGATGCCGTTTTCGAGAAAATTCAGATCTCAGAGGGACAGCAACGAATGATCAAGGCGACGCTGAAACGCGTCGTAGACACAACAGGGTGGGTGAGTGCCGAGTTGCACAGTCACAGCACTCCCTCGGGAGACAATACTTCAGATCAGCTTGGGCGAGTCGAGAATCTGGTCTGTGAACAGATTGATTTCGCACCATGCACCGAGCATCAGCGAATCGAATCGTATGATGATCAACTGGAAAAACTCGGTGCGCAGGAATTCATGGCGACTTGCACGGGGATGGAACTGACGGGATCCCCTTTGCCGATCAACCATCAAAACGCATTTCCTCTGAAGTGGAAACCATATAGTCAGGATGGTGGTGGTCCGAAAACGAGCAGTAATCCTGTAACACAGATTGCGAGGCTTGCAATGTGGGACGACAACTCGGAGAAGTTGGTGCAAACCAATCACCCGAATGTAAATCAACTTGTCGGGGATCGTGATCTCGATGGAAAGCCAGATGGCGGTTTTTCAAAAATGCTCGATTTCATGGATGTCATGGAAGTGCATCCGCCTGAAGGGATTTTCATGACTGCTGAAGAAGTCAAAGAAATGAAGCGACCGGGGACCAATCGTATCTTGCCGTGGATGGAATTACTCAAGTCGGGACGACGAATTCCAGGCGTTGTGAATACTGATGCCCATTACAATTGGAATGGCAGTGGTTGGCTGCGGAATTGGATTCGTAGCAGCACCGATGCACCAGCGGAAATTCAGACAGAGGAAATGGTTGATCGACTGGAAAAGGGGCAGGTGATTATGTCCACTGGGCCATTCATGACAGTGCAACTTCATCATTCGGGCTTAGATGCACCTGCGGCAATCGGTGATAGCGTTGCGGTTGAAGGTGCAGATGTCGAACTTGCAATCAAGGTTCAGTGTGCGAACTGGATGGATGTGAATCGCGTGGAAGTATTTGTGAATGGTGAGATGCAGCATGAATTGTCACGAACTCGTAAAACTCACCCACAAGCTTTTGGTAACGGCGTAATTAAGTTTGATCAGCGTCTCAGCGTTGCTTTGCCAGCTGAGTCATTTGTGATTGTTGCCGCGATTGGGGAACGCATGGAGCTTGGTAGGGTGATGGGAAAGCGATACGGTCGACGACCACCCGTTGTGGTCAGCAATCCTATTTTTGTGACAGCGAGCAGCAACTAGATTTTGGAGGATTTTTCAGTTCCTGGGTCGTCATCCTAGGTCTTGTGTGCTGTTGGGCTTGTCGTCAGCGGTGGGGGGTGATGGGTGGCGATTAATTCCCCGTGAGCCACCTCTCAAGATTTTGGGCAATGAATTGATCGTCCGTTTTCTGATCTGCTGTGACCCGATCGAGTTCGGATGATTGGCCTGGCGACAGGGTTTCTGCGGGGTCGAGGCAAAGGTTGGACGGCAGTAGTCCCTCACGTCTCAGGATCTCGTTGACACCAGGGATGCATCCGGAGAAGCCATGAGCGGCATCGAAAATTGCCGCGTTGGCGTCAGTCAATGAAGCGTTGGCGGATAGCCAGTGGGTGGGAATTGCATCCTCTTTCCTGACCTGTTTGATTTGCTCAAGCATGTAAGTGGCTTGTTGAGTCCATACTGCCCATTGCCCAAGTAATCCGCCTACAATCCATCTTCGCTTGCCATCAAACTGGAAAGGTGTCAACAGATCGTTGATGATGTTGTCGTCGTTGCCTGTGTACAATGCGATGTCATCACGACCCGACGCAATCACGGCTCTTACGACATCCAAGGTTTGGTAGCGATTGAACGCAGCGATTTTGATTGCGACGACGTTTGGGATTTCACAGAAGTCCAGCCAGAATTTGTGTGAGTGTAATCGACCACCAGCAGCGGGATGAAGATAGAAACCGAAGATGGGAATGATGTCAGCGATAACGCGGCAATGTTCCAGTATTTCGCTTTCCGATTTTTCCCGGATCATGTTGGTGGTTAGCAAGCCCGCATGGTATCCAATCGACTTGGCAAAATGGGCCTCTTCAGATGCCTGCTGGGTGTCTCCACAGATGCCAGCGATTTGAATGAAGGTTCGTGGATTGGTCTCCTGCCGCTGCCCGATTGTTTCGGCGACACAGGAAAGAACAGGCTCGTACAGTTTGTGATCGCGGATTGCAAATTGTGTCGTGTGGACTCCAACTGCGATCCCTCCAGCACCCGCGTCATAGTAATAACGCGTGAGCGCAGTTTGGTGCATGGATGACCATTCACGATCCTTGGTCAAAGCAAGTGGACAAGCCGGGATGACGGTTCCTTCCTGAAGATGTGCCTGCAATGAAAAGTCCATCGCTAATAGTGTCCGTCCCGAGTTTGGAAGTGAGTCGGTTTATTCAGTGTTGGACCGCCGGAAATGACCCAGTCCGA
>JBPCVE010000084.1:0-15080 GCA_051010795.1 Rubripirellula sp. | reverse complement strand
GGTCACTACTCTTGAGGTCCTACCCAATGGAAATTATGTCATCGGGAACTGCCACGCCGGCCCTGGCCAGCCATTGTTGGTTGAGGTGGAGCCAAGAACAAAAAAAGTTGTCTGGCAGTTTGATCGCTATGCCGATTTCGGTAATAACGTCTCAAATTCGCTTTTGCTTGACGTCGCTGGAGAGTCCTTGAGGTAAGGCTGTCGAGTACTCATATTTACCTACACTGTTAATCCTGTCTGTGACACTGTGCCATCGGTACTTCCTTTCAAGGGATGGACTTATTGCTCGAAGTTGCCGGCTTACCCTACTTGCTGTTAAATTTCAAAATTTGGAGATTCA
The DNA here is from genome assembly GCA_051010795.1 of Rubripirellula sp. GTDB lineage: Bacteria > Planctomycetota > Planctomycetia > Pirellulales > Pirellulaceae > Rubripirellula. Next base: position 14,740 of record JBPCVE010000084.1, on the reverse strand, counting down.
CGTATGATGCGTTCTGCTCTTTCAATTGCTTTTGCTTGTGTTTTCACTTCGCTGGCGATGGCTCACTGCCAAGTGCCTTGTGGCATCTATGGTGATCAGTTGCGTTTTGAACAGATGTTGGAAGATGAGCACACGATTGCCAAAGCGCAAGCTCAGATCAACGAAATGACTGATGGTGAAATCACCGCCCAGAAAGTCAACCAAATGGCTCGCTGGGTGGCAGCCAAAGAAGATCACGCGACTAAAATTCAGAATACGATCGCGGCTTACTTCATGGCTCAGCGGATCAAAGCTGACAACAAAGATTACGTCAAGCAATTGACTGCTGCTCACGCGGTCATGGTGGCTGCAATGAAGTGCAAGCAGTCTGCTGATCCCGCAACGGCTAAGGTACTTGAGAAGAAAATTTTCGACCTGTATCGAGCTTACGAAGGTAAAGAGCCTGCGTTTGATCACGAGCACTAAAAGTGTGCCTGCCGATTGGCAGGCGACCTGCAAGTGACTGAGGATTTTCCGAGCTATTGCTGGGAAGCTGTTTGATAAACGAATTTCGACGAACCGGCCCCTTGTGGGCCGGTTTTTTTGCATGGGTGGAAGCCCAGCATGCGACGGTTTCACCGATCCGCATTTCTTGTGCAGAATTCTTGCTTGACGACCGGCATTCGGAAAAGGTTGCAGATTTGGGAAATGAAACGCGTCAACTTATGAGTGCGGTGCGTCAGTTGCGAAAGTACTCTGCGACTCTTTCCCAAGCACGAGGTTTAGCGGTGGAGGGTTGCCTGCGGATTTCTGCACTTATTTGACCGGCTTTTTGGGAGTTGGGGCTGGACTAGTGTATCGCAGGTTTTTCAGATTCTCCTTCAGTGTTGCCATGCCTTCTCCGGTGACCTTGGTACCTTGCAATCGCAATGATCCAAGTTGCTGGAGATCTGAAAGGTGCTTCAGGCTTTCGTCATCGATAGGGCTATTTGTGATCATCAGCGATTGAAGGTTTTTGAGAGTACCGATCTGCTTCATTGACTTCGCTGTGATGCCGGTATTGTAAAGTGACAGCGTGGCAATATTGGCGTTTTCGAGAAAACGGATTCCATCATCGGTGACATCTTTCGAGTTGTTAATGTTGATATTCAAAGGGGGGGGCTTGCTGCCACTGAGCCACTTCAAATCATCATTTTGTATGTTGCTCAGGGAAAACTGTAGCTTGTTTGCTTTTGCTGTCCCTATGATTTCAGCTGTATTTGCTGATGGACTAAAACTTGCAAAGCTCAGTTGGGGAACCTGGAGTGTCGCCGCTGCGATTAATTCTTTATCGCCGACCGGGCTGTAGAAATGGACGGTTGAGAGTTGTTTCACTTCTGCCAACGCTTTGATATGTGCTACTGAATAATTTCCCCAAATCGAGAGACTCGTGAAGTTCGGGATGAGCTTCAGTTCCGCGATTCCCTGTGGGGAGATGTTGGTTGAGTAAAGATAAATTTGTCGAAGGTTGGGTAGTTTGCTGAGCGACTCGATGCAGGCTTTTGTGACCCCGCTTCCATGCAGCGTCAGGGACGAGAGGCTGGGAAAGTGCTTCAGGTGTTCGCATTGCTCGTTTCGAGTAAGGTTCCTGACGTAATAGACCTCACCACTGGTGGTGTTTTGGTTGACTTGGACCCCCGCCTCTTTAAGCAAGCGGATGGCACGAACAACCTGGTATTTTTTCAGTCGGGAAAGTTCCTCCGCTGCTTTGCCTGCCAAATTGAAACTGGGATCGTTGCTCAGCCTTTCCAAGGCAGCAACCGCTTGATCCAGCGCACTCATTTTTTGGCCAATTGCAGAAATGATGGAGATGCACTTGTTTTGGAAATCAACATCACCTGTAAGAGCACTTGCTTCAAGTCTCGGTAGCACAGGAAGCCCCGCGTTGGCGAGGTGCTGAGTTGCGGCTTGCCGGACTCCGAATTTCTTGTGTCTGAGGTTTTCGAAGGCCTCTTCGATTGCAAGACTCCGTCTTGCCGACACAGTGGCTTCCGGCTTCGCAGCGTCGGCTTCAGACTTCGCAGCGTCGGCTTCGACAGCCTCCGAATCGGACTTCGGCTGTGTTGTCTCCGTTTGGGCAGCAACTCTGGCTTGATGAAGCTGGACGATCAAGGCGATTGCAATGATGCCGCGAATAAAACGCATAGACCAGGGATTCATGTGGTTCTCGTCAGTATTTGATCGGTTGTGGGACGATCGGTTCGTTAGGACCCTTGTGGAACTCACCTGCTCGTCGCTTGCGTGCGCGGCATACCTTTTCCCTTGTAGTATAGCGTTGGCACGTGGGATCGGCTAATCACGCAAGCGGGAAAAACGGGCTTCTCAAATTGGGATTTGTGCGGAAGTATAGGCACCGCCGTTTAGTCTTGGCGACGAAGTGAGGAGTTGGTCGGGACAGGCAAGACAGCATGGCAGATGAAAACTGTTGGGGAGGCCTGGGGGATCGTTGAAATGATGCGCCGATCGGTACCTTGCCCGATCGGGCAAGGTAGTCCGCTGGCGAGGGAATTCACCAGACTTATGGCTACCGTTTGTCTGGTCATCAAGCTGAACCAGTGTCACGCCATCAAATGTGTTGACGGGCGTTCATGTTGTTGCTGAGGATCAAGGTTCTTAAAGTTTCTCCGGTACTTTCAGTTTGATGGCGGCTTCGGACGGGGCCACATCTCTGGGTATAGTGGCATCCAGCGTCCCTGAGGTGAGCACGTCGGGCATGAGTAGATCAGAGCATAAGTCAAATACGACGCGAGTGATCCTTGCCGGACTGATCGGCAATTTCATGGAGTGGTATGACTTCGCAGTCTATGGCTATCTTGCGACCGTCATTGGCAAACAGTTTTTTCCCTCGGAAAATCCGACGGTTTCTTTGATTGCGGCATTCGGTGCTTTTGCGGCCGGATTCCTTGTGCGTCCTTTAGGGGGGCTTGTTTTGGTCGCATTGGTGATGTGCTGGGGCGCCAGCATGCAATGATTTTTTCAGTCCTGGCGATGGCGATTACAACCGTCTTGATGGGGTTATTACCGACTTATGAAACAGTCGGAATCGCCGCGCCTGTGATGATCGTTCTGCTTCGAATCATTCAAGGCTTGTCTGTTGGTGGCGAGTACACCAGCTCGCTTGTCTGCTTGGTCGAGCATGCGAAGCCACATCGCCGTGCTCGGCGATCTGGGGAGTTTGGGGCGCGACGGCTGGAATCTTGCTGGGATCCGGGGTGGGCGCCGCAACGACAACGCTTATGACGCCGGAGCAATTAGCATCATGGGGTTGGCGCTTGCCGTTTCTGATGGGAGCGTTTGTCGCTTTCACTGGCTATCTGGTTCGGCATGGGATTCATGCTCCCGAAATAAAAGCTACCAGTAAAAAACCCGTGCGTGACACGTTCGGCAAGCACCGCTGGGACGTCATTCGAGTCGCCTTGCTCAATGCGGGGTTGGGAGTCGGGGGTTTACTCAGCGTTTGTTTATTCAGTGTCTTACATTCAGACCGTCGACAACCTGCCCGAAAGCCTTGCCTTGAATCTCAACACGGGTTGCATGATTCTGCTGCTGGTGATCTTGCCGCTCTTCGCTTGGCTAGCCGACTTGTACGGTCGCAAGCCGATGTTGTGGGCGGAAGCGCGGTGCTCACTCTCGGAGCCATTCCATTCTTTCACCTCATGCACTCTGCCAATGCCTACCAGATTTTTCTGGGTGAATGTGGATTTGTGGTGGGCTTGGGCATGTTCTCGGCGGGTGTCGCTGCGGGAAACGTTAAGTTGATGCCGAGTTCAATTCGATGTACTGGACTTGCGTTTGCCTACAATGCTTCAATCGGATTGATGGGGGGAAGTACCCCACTCATCTCGGCCTGGCTGATTGCTGAGACAGCTAATCCAATTTCCCAGGATACTGGGTGGCCGCTGCATCGCTCGTCTCGCTATTCACGGCAGTTTTTCTGGTGCCCGAAACAAGGCACCAGTCACTGCCTTGACCTATCGGCCACTTTCACGCTGCAGGCAACACGGCATGAATGCTGTCGACGCAGAACAGTGCCGACACAGAAAAGTATTCCCAAGCGGTGCGATGCTACAACTCTGTCGGGGCAGAAAGCTACTGCGAGTAGGATTTGCACCGTCTTCTGATGAGCAGCTATTCTGGTAATACCCCCTGGCAGATTTGAACTACCGTTTCTGGACTGAGAATCCAGTGTCCTGGGCCACTAGACGAAGGGGGCGATTCGCAGCTCTAGGATCTACCGTAGGCAACTGCGGTAGGACCAACGCCGTCCGCGAATCCTAACACAACATGGGGGAATCGCGGAAGTGTTGTTCAGTCAGGTGTCGGGGTTCGGCTATGTTTATGTTACCAATGCAAGCATGATTTTTTTTGAGATTGCAAATGTGTTTGATCCAAGGCGACCACTGCTGATGATTTTGCCTGTAGCTGAAAAATACGGGGGGCTGTCATGTCAAAGCTGATCATTGCTGGACAACTGCTTCGGGAGGTTGCTGCGGGAAGCTGTGGTTTGGTCCCCGGCTTTGTTGTTGTGCAAGGCGAGGAGATCACGGACGTTGTTGAGGGCGAGATACCGCTGTCTGCAGATGTTGGTAGTCAACAAGCTTTGATTTGTCCCGGCTTCATTGATACTCACCTTCATTTGCCTCAATTTGACATCATTGGTGCTCACGGACTTGGGCTCATGGATTGGTTGTCCCGGGTGACGTTTCCAGCAGAGGAACGTTGGGCTGATTCATCTGTTGCAGCTAGTATGACGAGGCAGGCGACGCAGAAATTATTGGCGTCGGGGACGACGGCGTTTGCCGGTTACGCAACCGTTCATCATGACGCGACCAGAGCTGCGATGCAGTGCGTTGAATCACTGGGGATGAAGGCGGCCATCGGGCAGGTCTTGATGAATCGCAATTCAACTGCTGCCTTGTGTCGGTCAACGTCACAGCTGTTGCAGGAGGCATCAGCGTTAGCGGATGCTTTTCCAGCAAACGGTAGAGTTGAATTCGCTGTGACACCTCGTTTCGCTGTCGCGTGCACAGAAGATCTTCTGGTCGGTGCTGGCTTGTTGGCTGCAGAGAAAAAAACACTGATCCAGACGCATCTTGCCGAGTCGATCCCGGAGTGTCAGTTGGTAAGTGAGTTGTTTGGTGGCACTAGCTATGTCGATGTCTACCAGCGGGCGAAACTGTTGACGAGGAGGTCGGTCATGGGGCATGGCATTCACTTGAACGCCGGCGAGATGAACGCTTTGAAGGAAGCTGATGCGGTTGTGGCACACTGTCCGGTCGCCAATTCATTTTTGTCAGCTGGGGCAATGAATCGCAGACGCTTAAGAGATGCTGGCGTGCGAATCGCATTGGGCAGTGATGTGGGGGCAGGTTATGAAACCAGCATGGTCAGGGTAGCCCGGTCCATGATCGAAACGGCGACTGCACTTGGGTCAGGTTTTCCCACGGCAGCTGAGGCATGGCACCTGATTACGGGGGGAAATTCGGATGCTCTTGGCTGGCCTGAAGTGGGGCGTTTGCAAGTGGGGGCATCTGCCGATTTGCTTGTGATTCAACCTGACACAGCTTGGTTGAACAACCATACGGACCCTCTGGGGATGTTGATGTTTGGTTGGGACGATCGCTGGATCCGTCAAACCATGGTTCGGGGTAAGTTCCGCTATCGACGTGGGTGAGTGGTTTGGCGTTGATGTGGGGTTGCTCGCGGGCTATCGTCTCAACGCCGGCAGGTTTCTTGTTGTTGCTGGGTTCTTGCGGTGAACCGCATGAGTGTTTTGTTGCGTAAGTCTTTTGCACTGTAAGGTGGCGTGATCGATGAGTGAGAAAGAACCTGTTGGTTCGCGTGCGACGGGGGATAACGAGTCCTACCATTCTGCGGCCAGTTCTGAAAACACGGCACAGCAAGAACCTGCCTCATGTGATGTGAGCACGACGATTTCGAAATATTCGAATCTCCGAATCTGGCCTGCAATTCTATTTTTGGCAGCCATGGTCGTTGCAAAACTGTTGCCTTCGATGATTGAAAATGGGCCATCACAGATATGGATGAGTGCCGCTTTTGGGCCTCTGCTGGGATCCCTGCTGGTGGTGGGATGGTGGTTGATTGCCAGCCGGGCTCGTTGGCAGGAGCGGCTTCTCGGGCTGATGGGCCTCGCACTGACGTTCGGGCTCGCGGCGGTGCTGCTCCATCCCACGATGCTTGGGCCGGCAATGCTAGTGCTGACCATCCCGATGGGTGTCGGAGCGTTTGCGGTGGGGACAATCGCTTTGTCCAGAATCCATTCACCGGTAAGAACAGGGGTCGCCTTGTTGATGGCATTCGTTGGATTTGGATACACCGACCTACTTCGAGCTGAGGGAATGTGGGGTGACTTTGCTTTTGATCTGCACTGGCGTTGGGCGCCAGATGCCGAGGAGCGTCTGCTCGCGATCCAAGATGAATCGCAGGCTGAATCATCTGCACAGTATTCGAAAACTGAGATTCAGGGTTGGCTGTCGACTCCTGAGTGGTCTGGCTTTCGAGGTCAGCAGCGAGACTCGCGGCAACGCGGTGCCGTGTTCACCAGTGATTGGGAATCGCGACCGCCCAAGGAGCAGTGGCGAGTTCCAGTGGGGCCTGGTTGGTCATCCTTCGCAGTCGCTGGTAATTTGCTTTACACGCAGGAGCAGGTGTCTGATCGTGAGTTGATCTCCTGCTACGACGCTGGAACAGGGCGAAAAATTTGGACGCAGGGCATTGAGTCAAGGTTCGATGATCCCTTAGGTGGGCCAGGTCCGCGAGGCACGCCAACCTTGGCCGAAGGTGGCGTTTTCAGCTTGGGGGCACAGGGCTGGTTGTCTCGCGTGGATCCGGTCAGTGGTGAGTTGGTCTGGAAAAAAGATCTGCGAGAAGTTGCTCAGTGTTCACCGCCGATGTGGGGCTTTTGCTCTTCACCGCTCGTGGTTGACGGGCTCGTGATTGTGTATGCCGGTGGTGGTGACCGTAAAGGTTTGCTGGCGTTCAATGCGGCAGATGGCGAAGTGGTGTGGGCCGTGAATGCTGGCCGAAATTCTTATGCCTCGGCCCAACTGGCGACGCTTGCTGGGCAGGTAAGGCTACTAATGCTGACTGGCGATGGTCTGAGTATTCATGAACTCGAAACGGGAAGACTTCTATTCGATTATGACTGGAAGTCTGGAGGCTATCGCTCTCTGCAGCCCCAAGTGATTGGCGATAATAAAATTTTGTTGCCATCGGGAATGGGAACTGGAACCCGTTTGATTGAGCTTGATGCCGAGGATGGTAAGGGGGGGTGGACCGCAACCGAGTTGTGGACAACGTTGCAATTCAAGCCGGATTACAACGATTTTGTTGTCTACGAAGGGAATCTCTATGGCTTCGATAGCGGTGTCTTCACTTGTATCGATCTCAAGACGGGCGAACGCCAGTGGAAGGGGGGCCGCTATGGAAAAGGGCAGGTATTGCTGCTGGAGGATTCCGGCCTGCTGCTGGTCGCCGCAGAAAAAGGGCAGTTGGTGCTTCTTGAAGCCACGCCCGAAGGCAGGACTGAATTGTTCAAAATGGATGCCTTGGATGGACGCACTTGGAATCATCCCGTTGTGGTCGGCGATCGGCTATATCTGCGGAACTCATCCGAGGCCGTGGCTTTTCAATTACCTGTTTTGGGGACAAAACCGTGAAAAGGGTGAGCAGATTGGGTAGCTAGCCAACGCCTGTTTGTTCTCATCCGCATCAACTCTGTTTCAAGCCGGTGTGCGATGGGTACGAAGACCTGCGGCGTTGGTCGGTAGCTTTGCTGCACTCTGCCGCTCAGCCGGTGGCTGAGTCTGCTGCCAACATCAACTCAACGGCTGCTCGCCCTGACATGCCGGGTTTGATTCCCAAAGCCAAGGCTTGCGGAGTTGCCGCGGTGATCGAGGCTTCCAAGAGATCATCAGGATTGACCAGTGGATGCTGCGGTGTGCCTTTGGCGATGGCGATGGCTTGGCCGAATTCGCCCGCCGTTGCAAGGTTGTAAATCCCACAACCTACGATTCCTGTAGCGGTCATGATTGAGCAGTACTGGCCGTTTTTCCAGCGGTGACTCATGCCTGTAGCGCAGCCATTTTCGAACTGCAGCGACTGGGTGATTGTGCGTGGTAAAGAATCCTTCATCGATTTTCTCTGTGGATCACTCTGGGTTTACTGATGATCTCGGCGCGATGTCAGGTCAACATAGCGGTTGGTTGAATGAACGAACCAATCAGGGATGGTTCGTGGGAGTATCGGTGCCGGAAGTGACTCTCCCGGTTTCTTGGTTGGTCCACTGGAACTTTTTAGGATCAAAATTGAACTTTGATTTTGTTGCTGCTGAAGCAGCCCATTTGGTTGGAAGCCATTTTGATAGTCGTTTAATCGTCGATTGAGATTCAGGGCGATCCGCTAGGTTATGCCATTCGGCAGGGTCGGTCGCGTGATCGTAAAGTTCCTCGCCGCCATCTGCATAGCGAATCAAGCGATAGCGGGCATCGCGTACGGCCGCATTGCCGCGTCGAAACTCAATGACAGCAGGTTCCGTCCATGAGGTGCTGGGATCCTTTAATAGTGGAACCAGACTTGGACCTTCCAGTTGCTCGGGGATCGGTTGCCCGCACAAATCCAAGAGCGTTGGGAAAATGCTGAGCAAGCTGACCGGAGCATCGCACACACTTGGCTTGAGTCCCGGTGCGTCAACGATCAAAGGTACGCGAGTCGCTTCTTCCCAGAGAGTTGATTTGTGCCAGTGACCTTTCGAGCCAAGGTGCCAACCATGATCCGACCACAGTACTACGATCGTATTCGTGGCATACGGGCTATCAGCCAGTGCTGAAAGCACGTGTCCCAATTGTTTGTCGGCATAGCTAATGCTCGCCAGATACGCTTGGATCGCGTGTTTCCACTTTTGTTGACTCTTGATCGCTTTCCAATCACTCCGGCGATCTCTTGCAAGCTTCAATGCCTCCGCTGGTAGGTCTTCCAGGTCATCGTTGCGTGTAGGTGGCAGTTGAATCTCATTGATTGGATAAAGATCGAAATATTCTGCAGGCACGTACCACGGCAAATGGGGGCGGAAGAGGCCACAAGCGAGAAAGAATGGCTGATCATGCTTGGCTTGCAGGAAGTCGGTCGCATATCGTGTCGAGCGAGCATCGTCATATTCAGCTGCTTCAATATTCAGGGAACCCCAGTCGTTTTCATGACCCAGTCCCGTCACTTGGCTAAATGGGAAACCACGGGGGTTGGGGCTCGATTTTGACCAAGGGTAATTCTTTTGCGATCCTCGAAACCATGGGTCATTGCGAAAACGAATGGGTTGAAAATCGTCCCACTGGTTAGGTGGATGATTCCCGGCAGTGTGATGGAATATCTTGCCCGCCCCTGCGACTTTGTACCCAGCAGTGCGAAAAAATCGCGGCAAGGTGACTAGGTCGGGGTAATTCGGTAGTAACCAATGGCCATTGTCGTAAAGACCGGTGGTTGATGGGCGTAGACCGGTCAAGACGGCGGCTCTGGAAGGTGCGCATTTTGGCGAGGGGCAGTGCGCATTACGAAACAGTGTTCCGCGTTTGGCAAGTCGATCGATGTTGGGCGTCAGTACCTGGCCCTCATAACCTCCTAGGCAACCGACCCAGTCCTTCATGTCGTCAACCGCGAGGAATAACACATTTGGAGTGGTCTGCGATCCGCGGCTGGCGAGCGACTCAGTAGCGTTTTCAGTGGGGGCCGCTCGGCATTGGATCGGCTCCGAATTCCACGAAATAGCTATCACTCCAAGCAGGAAAATCTGGAGTCGGAGTTGCCGCTGCAAAACTGGAACCTTGATGGTCATTCAAGGTCGCCCGGAATTTTACCATCACCAGTCAACTCGCCTTCTAAAAGCCATGCCAGATTGAAGCGGGCAACTTGTGAGCCACCACTGGGGCCACCCTCAAAATGCAGGAACACGAGGCCTTCGCTTTGCGTTCCTGGGCGTCCGGCTGCTAAGGACGAGTAAGCGCTGGGGCCGTCGTATACCAATCGTTTGACTGGCCATGTTTTTCCACCATCAAAACTGGCCCAAACCGTGGCACGCTCTCGCTTGGGTTGATCGGTGTCAATGTTACTGAAAATCAGAATGTCGCGGTCGGCTACCGGCAAGCGTGCAAGGCCGCCCATGCAGCCATAAGATCGGTGTTGGTGTCCGTCGGGCAGCGTTTCCACAAGCGTCCAGTTTTTCCATGTCTGGCCACCATCATCACTGATCGCAGCGCGGCGACGAGTGTTGTTGGGGCGGTCCTGCCAATGGACTCGCGAGTTGTAGTAGATTCGACCATCTGAAAGTTCAGTAAGAGTTGCTTCGCCAGTTCCATTTTCTGGAAAGGGTTCGCTGGTTTGCCAAGTCTTTCCACCGTCATCGCTGTAGATTGCATTTGTGTAGTGTTCGGGCCAGAGTGCTCGATCGTTTTTTCCTGCGTACCATCGTGTGGGGCGAATCAGTCGTCCTTTGTGTTTTCCGTGTCGCAGCGTGATGCCGTGTTCATTCATGTGCATCGACGGCAAATTACCGGCTTGATCGGGGGCAATCTGCGTCTGTTCCTGCTGCCATGTTTTGCCATCGTCGGTGCTTCGGAAAAGAGCGATCTTTGCAGGCGGATGGTGCTCTTCCACAAAAGTCAGGATGTCTCCGGTGCCTTCATCTACTGTCGTGCCACCACCTTGAAACCCCGGGTCTGCAATGGTGATCGGAGCCTGCCAAGTCTTGCCACCATCTTCACTGCGGCGTGCTTGCACGTTTTTGTTGCCCCATGTTGTCAGCACGGTACCGTCCAGTGTGACCACAACATTCGGAAAACGCTGCCCGGAAAATACTTGGTGCATTTCCATCATCGGTTTACCCAAGTGCGAGTCGAGTGTGCCCTCGACGATGGGTTGCTTTGCGGTAGCAGGCGTTGCCATCAGCAGGATGGCTGCGATTACATAGTATTTGGACATCGAGGTGAGTATGGGTTCGAGGATGGTGGTAGGAAGGCTTGGACGTGAGTCAACTTTTGAGCTCTCGGTGTTTGCATTGCCAGTGTCGTCAACGCGGTCTGCTAGATTCTATCCGAGTTTGTCATCTCCTGCTTCAGTTGCTCGTGGTAGGCGTCGTGTGCGGCAATGTCCTGCTTTGCTGCCGCAGAATAGTAAATGAAACCAAGCGCTCGACGCTGACGTGTTTGAGAAGTGTTCGCGTCGGCGCGATGGACGGTCAAGGCATGGTGGGCCAACAGGTCGCCCGGTGAGGCATGAATGGTGGTTTCAATGTCGGGATCGTATTGTCGAAAGTATTGTTCGATCCCCTGACTGAAACCAAGCGTGCTGGTTCTCGCATGTGGCAGCAGACCGTTGCGGTGCGAGCCAGGTAAATAGCGAATGCAACCATTCTTATCATCGACCTCGTCCAACGCTAACCACATGGTGACCGCCTCGCACGGTGTAATCATGAAGTAATAACCGTCCTGGTGAGGTGGGGTTGGCTTGTTGGCCCCGGGGGCTTTGTTGAAGTACTGCAGATTCATCGGAACACATTCGCTGCCAAGCAGTGTTTCTGCAAGTCGGCGGAAGGGGCTGTCCGTAAACAACGCATGAAACCAACGGTCATGCAATTCGAGGTGCTGGATTTGCTTTAGGGATAAATGGTCATTCTTGTTCTCGTAAAACACCTGGTCTGCCGGCATCTGCGGTACTGCAGTGTTGATAAAACTTTCGAGTTGGTTTTCGAGTTCTCTGATCGAGGAGCCATCAAGAAATGCGCTGAGCTGAGCGTAGCCATCTTGCAGGTATTTATTGCGTAATGGGGTTTCGTCAGTTGGCTTCATCGGTTCTGTGGCAACTGTTTGGGCTTTGGAAATGGTAAAACGTTCAGGCTTCAGCCCGTTTGGTGTTCGTGGTCTTGAAGGTTGTACACGAAATGGCTGCATCCGGCACGCATTTGTCTGCAACGTACGTCCAACTTTTGTGAGTCACATTTGTGGGGCCCGACTCGACCGCGTTCCTGATGCTTTACGCATGGTGCTTTACGCATGGTGCCTAGGATCGTCAGTGGGATGATGCCCATCAGATGAAAGGCTGGTGGCCGATCATTGACTCTTGATGGTGCATTTAAACGCACCCATTTCGCGATTCTGAAGTGCGGGTCACGTGAGAGAGGCTTGGTGCTCGGAACGCACGCAAGCTGAATGTGAGCAGTGGTGGTATTGAGACCCACCGAGATTTTTGCAATCCAAGGATTAGCACGAGCGCGTGAAAGTGCAGCGGAGACCGGGGCTTTGGCGCATGGTCGCTTGGAGAGGATTGTCAAAGTCTGCTAGGTCCGGTCGTTGACCGGTTTGACTGATAGCCGGTGTTGCGTGAGCTTGGTGCTGATGGACTAGAAGGGGCTGCCACCGAAGGGATCGGCCATGCCCTCGTTACCACCGCCTCCGCCAAAGGGATCGGCGTTGCCGCCCCCACCGCCTCCGCCGAATGGATCAGCGTTGCCGCCACCACCGCCTCCGCCGAATGGATCAGCGTTGCCGCCACCGGCACCAAAGGGATCTTTCTTGGCCGCACCGAAGGGGTCGTTTCCAACACCTTGTGCTGGAGTTTGTGTTGGATCGGCTTCGATGGTTGCAGCTTTTATGCTCTTCTTCGGTTCAGTGTGGGAGACGAGAGTCGGCAAACTGGCCCCTTCAGATCGGATGCATTGAACATCCCCATCATTGCTGACCAGGTAAAGTCGATCGGTCAAATCGTTGGCGATGAAATGCTCAGGGCGAATATTATTGAATGTTGCCAGTTTCTGACCTGTTTTTACATCCAGAACCACAAGCCCGCCGCTCATGGTCGTCGCATAGAGTCGGTTGTCGAGCACACCGAGCAAATCACCAATGTTTGGCTTGGATCCGTTCCATGTTTGTAGACCATTTTCGACGTTCAACGAAAACAGGTTGCCGTAGCTGGAGCGAATGAGCACCTGATCTTCATACACAAGCGGCTGGTTGTAAAACGGTTCAGCGAATGGCTGTGACCATAGGACCTCACCAATTCGTGTTGCTCGCAGTCCATAAACTTGGCCTGTCTCAGAACCGAAGAAGAACCGATTGTTTGATGCCGCGGCAATGCGACCGCTGACAATGCCGTCGGTATCAAGGCGGAACTGAACCGACGGCTTCCCTTGCAGCTCCATCACATACACAAACCCCTTGCTTGTACCCCAAGCGGTCTTTGATGAGTTGGGAGCCTTGGTTGGCATTGCGAGAGTCGTTCCGGTGACACGCTCGCGGAATGGAACACGCTCGGGATCGTACAGGGAATATCCTTCAATACCCCCGCCAATCAGCGGAACCACAGCGAAGTCGCCTGAATTCAACGCGCCGAACGCTGGAGCACCTTGCGTTCGTACTTCTCGAATGATCTCTCCATTTTCGGCGTCCACTTGGATCAGATTGCCCCCGTTGACAACCGTAATGTATTTTTCATCCACACCCAAGTCAGAGAATGGAAGAGACGGCTTGCCTACTCGCTGTATCCAGATGGGTTCGCCCGTCTCGGCGTTTCGGCATTCCAGGAGTCCATCGCTGCCAATGGTGTACAGGTTCACGCGTGGCGATGTGATGATCTTCATTTCAGCATCGACACCGCGTCTTTTCAAACGACGGATCTCATTGCTGGCAAGACGTTCTGCTTCTGCTCGACCGATGGGAGCACCGTTGATACCGATGCGATCGATGGGGATGCGAGCCAATGTGATGGTTTCAGGCTTTGGCGTATCCGCCGGCTTGGCCGCATCCTGATTCGCTGTCGCGGCAGCATCTGCAGGTGGTGCGGGCTTGGGCGCGGTGATGATGACGTATTCGTGAGGGTTTTCCTCGTGAACAAACAGTTGTTGATCGCGAATTGACTGTGCTCCGGCTGGCACATGAACCGGACGCGCCCAAGCTTGGGCTAATCCCAAGCGAGACAAGGCATCCGGGGTCATCAGCTCACCTGCCGAAACAAAGGCATGGCTGCTGGTCAAAACGACTGTGAGGAAAACTACCAACAAACGGTTCATAACGAATCGCTTCCTAGGAACGAGTGCGGTACCCGATGGGCAACTGGAAAAGGGGGGGCGTACCCCGACCCTCTATTCTAGTCGCCTATCTACGTTTCAGCGAATCTTTGCTGAAACGCTTTTCAAACAGGCTGTCGGGACGTGTCCGCTTTGGTAGCTATACCGATTGATCCGGTATTTTTGCCGCAAATACGGCACAATTTTGGCATCGGTGGGACGCCGAGGAGACTATTCAAATTGGGACGTTGCTAATTGGGGATGAAGTACACGATAATTCGAACAGATTTTTTACACCTATTCCCCCCGCTGTTGAATAATCCGTGACTCTCATGAATTCCGCTGAAAAAAACGTTTTGATGCTCGTTGGTGACTTTGTTGAAGATTACGAGGCGATGGTTCCCTTTCAGATTTTGCTTTGTGCAGGCCACCATGTCGCCACCGTTTGTCCCGGGAAAAGTGCTGGCGACACAGTTGCCACCGCAATCCATGACTTTGAAGGGCATCAGACCTACAGCGAGAAACCGGGGCACCATTTTGGAGTGACGCACGACTTTGAAGGGCTCAACCCCGAGGAATACGACGCTTTGGTGATCCCCGGTGGTCGTGCTCCTGAGTACTTGAGGCTCGACCCGCAGGTGATCGAGTTGGTTC
>JBPCVE010000083.1:0-6643 GCA_051010795.1 Rubripirellula sp. | reverse complement strand
TGACAAAGTTTCCTGTCCCAATCCGTGGGATGTAGGAGTGAGACACCTGTTTGGTAGCGTCCATCGCCAGCGTCACAAGAACGCCCCCCTCATCTCGCAGACTGATACTGGAGACGCGTCCGATCCGTACACCATCGCGAACAACAGGGGTATTGGCACCGATTCCTTCTGCAGAGTTAAAGACCACTGACAATGAATAGTCGCGCTGCAGCACGCTGGGAAAGGCCCCAAACAGAAATGTCAGAATGATGCCGATTCCGATTGCCGAAATCACCAACACCCCTACACCAAATCGCAGTCTATTTTCATCCATGATTCATTCTCATCAGGCTTAAACCTATCCAACTAGCCAGACAACCCGTGCGCCAACTCCGTCAATCGCTCACCAGCTTCTCCACGAACAAACTGGCGAACACGCCGATCCTCTGCATGCTCCAAAGCACTTGGTGGTCCGTCAAACAACACCTGTGATTCATTTTCATCAAGTCGCGTACGCGGATAAAACATCAGCACACGATCCGCGACTTTGCGGGCTGTATGCATATCATGTGTGACAACAACACTGGTCACCGGATATCGCCGCCGTGTATCGAGTATCAGTTCATTAATCACATCACTCATGATGGGGTCCAAACCCGTGGTTGGTTCATCGTAAACAACCACCTCAGGCTTAAGAATCAATGCTCGCGCTAAACCGACGCGTTTTCGCATCCCCCCTGACAACTCAGCGGGTCGCTTGTAGGCGACATTTCTCGGCAACCCCACCTCCGCGAGGTGTTGCATCACTCTTTCATCAACCACCGTCTCAGGAACGATTTCACTTTGCCGAAGTGGGAAGGCAACATTTTCAAAGACGGACATGCTGTCAAAAAGTGCGGCGTTTTGGAACACAAAGCCAAACCTGCGACGTGTCTGTGTCAACTCCGAATACCCCATATGGTGTAGCCCTTCGCCATCGAAATAAATCTCACCCCGCGTAGGCTGCACCAACCCCACCAACGTTTTCATGAAGACAGTCTTGCCACAACCACTCTCTCCAATGATTGCCACCGTTTGACCACGCGTGATCTGCAAATCAATATCCTGCAGAACAACTTGATCATCAAAAACGACAGATACATCCCTCGCTTCAATCAACGGCGTTTCGTCATCGGACTGCTGTATTTCCACAACTTGATCGTCTGAGTGGTCGAATTCAAAAATCTCGTCTTTTTCATCTGACGCGGATGCCTCATTCATAGAAAGGAAGATCCGTTGGGGTAAATGGTGTAGTAGATCGAATTCATGACGATGGTCAAAAACAGATCCACGGCAAGAATCAGGACAAACGAATAAACAAAAGCAGTGGTTGCTGCCTTACCAACTCCCTCAGCACCTGGCTCACAATTGAACCCCCGATAACAACTCACGATTGCGATTATTGAACCAAAGAAAATACTCTTAAAAATACCGCTGAACAAATCAAATCCGGTCACACCATCCCTTGAATGATTCAAGTAGGCTGCGTGGTCGATACCCAAAATGATCACGCTATAAAAGTAACCACCAACGATCCCCATGAAATCAGCCATGATCGTGAGCGAGGGAATCAACAGAATACAGGCAAGGAAGCGCGGAACCACGAGGTAGTGAATGGGGTCCGCGCCCATCGCAGTCAATGCGTCAATCTGCTCAGTGACTCTCATCGTGCCCAGCACTGCGGCCATCGCGCCGCCAACACGACCAGCCAACATCGTCGCGGCCAAAACCGGCCCCAACTCTTTGACCAGCGTGCTATTGATCACTGCCCCTAAACGGCTATCCAAGCCGATGGCGTGAAACTGCGCGTAACTTTGCACAGCCAGAACCATACCAATGAAAGTACCGGTCAGTGCAACAACAGGTAAGCTCAATGCACCGACCTGATAGAAATTCACCAGCACCGTGCCTCGGCAAGGTAAACGGGTGAAGAGCCATTTCAGCATTTTCCAACTGAATAACGTCATGTCACCAATGGTCGTAATGCCATCAACCACTGCAGATCCCCACTGATTAACCCAGCGCACAAAGGCAGACTCGGTTTTTTGAGTGGAGTAGAGGGAATTGGCAGAATCAGACACTCGTCCTACGTCCCAGTCATACGCTGCTTAAACAATCAGACACGTCTGCTTGTATCGGTCAGCACGACCTTGAGGATTAGTGAAAGTGAATGCCCTAGTCCAAAATGATCGCTAGCAAAGCGAGGCAGCCGTGACACGAAACACTGGATTGCTCGTAGAAGCGTCCTGTTTCAGATTCTTGTTCAACGAGAGATTAGAGTTCGACACGAGATCACTGGGGGTGGATCGAGTCAAAGCAAGCGATGACAAGAGGCGGCCATGTTTTTGTATCGCAGCTCGATCTGGTAGGGCATTTCCGGTTTCCCTGCCCGACTCGACATTGCGATTCGGGCAGTCTTCTCATTAGGCAAATTGCAAACGAGGATCATCCAAGCCGAGTCGCTTCATCTTTTTGTAGAGGGTCGTACGATTGATATCCAAGGCGTCAGCCGTTGCGGCACGATTCCAATTATGAAGTCGCAGAGCTTGCAAGATAATTTCACGCTCCGGACCTTCGAGAGCTTCGCGAAGCGTCTTTCCATTGATCTGATCGGGAAGCGTTTGCACAGGCAGAGCGTTCGCCACAATCCCGCCCAGGTCTGGAGCACTGCGTCCGGTGATTTCAGGGGGTAAATCCTCCATCGTCAAACCTGCATCACGTGACAGCAGGACCGCTCGTTCAACAACATTTTCCAGTTGTCGAACGTTGCCTGGCCAAGAATAAGCTTGCAACGCTGACATTGCTGTTGAGTCAAAGCCATCGATTTGTCGGCCACAAGTCTCGGACGCCTCACGAAGAAAATGCTCGACCAGCAATGGAATGTCGCCTACCCGCTCTCGTAGCGAAGGTAATACGATATTGACCACGTTGATGCGATAAAACAGGTCCTGACGAAAATCCCCGTCCGCAACCGATTTTGCCAAATCTTCGTTGGTGGCAAGGATCACCCTCGTATCGATCGATTCTGTAACAGTGCCGCCCAAAGGCTCAAATTGAAATTCCTGTAGAACGCGCAACAGTTTCACCTGCATGGCGGGGGTTGCGGTGGCGATTTCATCAAGAAAGAGTGTTCCGCCGTCTGCGAGTTTGAATTTACCCGCTTTGTCTTGATTGGCACCCGTGAAAGCCCCCGAAACGTGCCCGAACAACTCGCTCTCCAGCAGAGTATCAGGCAAAGCCCCGCAAGCGACCTCAACGAATGGTCCACCCCTTCGGGCACTTCGCGCATGGATCGCTCTCGCAATCATGCTTTTTCCAGTGCCATTTTCTCCCGTGATCAGCACCGAAGCCTTGGCATTCGCAACACTATCAATGACATCGAAGATTTTCAACATGCGGTAGTCATGACTGAGAACATTCTCCAGACCACTGCGACGGTCAAGCTGCTCTCGAAGCGATGCATTTTCTTTCGAGATTTCACTTTGTGTCACGGCACGCTGAATCGCGAGAGTCAACTCATCGTCAATCAGCGGCTTTGTTAGCAGGTCAAATGCTCCAGCCCTGACAGCCTGCACGGCAGTCTCTGGCGTCGCATATCCTGTGACAACCAGCACCGAAGAATCCGGGAAATTCTGGCTGGTGTATGCAATCAGTTCAAAGCCATCTTCGGCTTCCAAGCGAAGGTCTGTGATAACCAGATCAAACGTCTCCGTCTGTAACGCGGCCTTGGCTTGGCTAAGCGTGGAAGCCGTTTTCACCTCATGAGACATCTCCCGCAACCATTGAGCCATGGACTCAACCAGATGTTGATCATCATCAACTAATAGGATCGAAGCAGAATCAGGCATGGCAGGATTGTTCAAGGATTGGCAAACAAGAGCGGATGACTGCCGGTGAGACTCAGCAGCCTGCGCGAACTTTCGCCTGCCACAAAACGCAACGGACAACAACTTCGCCTACGAATGTCTAGGTCACGAAATCACAATGGTCAACAAATCCCATTCATTCCGAACTGTCCAACGGACGCCCCCCCCCTGAAGTGCCAGCCAGCAAACCCCCACAAGAACTCGCAACCGATTTGCTGCAAAGGATTTAGCGAAGCATGGTCACTTGCCAAACTCGGGCATATCTGGCAGACTCCCGCACGATTGAGCAGCCTAGGTTGCTAAAAATCGTGTAAGCTGACGCAAGATCATCACGCTTAGCACATGGGGTACCTACAAGAATGTTTCACATCTTCCATTTTGGAAATTAATCCAGTCTGAAAATCCTTGATTGATTGTTGACCGACATGTTGCCTTGTGCCTTTGTTGCAGCCTGTATTAGGCCGAGTTGCAAATTCAAGGACGTGTACAACGATGAAACAGGGGTTCGTGGATTCTTGAAGGTATCTAGCGTTTTAAACACGCACGGGGAGGCAATATTGATCTACAAGTAACCAGTTATGATGTCAGGGGCAGTGAGCCGTGTCTTGGAATGTACTGATTGTCGATGATCATGAAGTCGCACGCGTAGGCGTAAGTTGGCTTCTTAATAGCCCCCCGTTTCAGGTTACTGGTTCGGTACCGACCGCCGCTGAGGCGTTACAGTGCCTCGAAGAAGAATCAATTGACCTTGTCCTATTAGACATTCGACTTTCTGACGGAAGTGGCCTGAGATTACTCGAGCAGATTCGCAAATCGTATCCAGATGTACCTGCTGTCGTCTTCAGTGCGTATGAGAATCCGACCTACATCGCTAGATCCGCTGCTTTGGGTGCTGCGGATTATCTGCTGAAGAGTATTCCTTCAAAAACACTGCTCAACACTCTGCAGCACATCGCGACGGGCAATGCTGCTGATGAGGAAAGCCTTTTGTGCCTGATGCAGAAAACCATGCAGGAAACCGTCGACGTAAGAATGTTACCGTCGGATTTCCCGCTAACAGCGAGAGAGACGCAGGTATTGCGTCACATTGCACTGGGCCTCAGCAACAAAGAAATTGCCAAGTCACTTTGCATCAGCATTGAAACGGTGAAAGAGCATGTCCAGCATGTGCTGCGAAAAATCAATGCAGCGGACCGCACAGATGCGGCGGTCAGGGCAATCAAGTCCGGGATCATGGCCTGAGAGTTTGCTGACGACCAGACACACTCGGGAAAACAGATCTGTCGCGAGTCAGTTACTTCGGCGATCATCTCACCTCAAGCCCCATCGATGTCCACCTTAAGCACTTGGTTCGAGCACCTCGCATCCAACCCAAGGCTGAAGCACTTTGGGCACACTGATACGACCATCTGGGAGCTGATGATTTTCCAGGATCGCGATCATAGCTCGTCCGGTTGCAACGGCGGTCCCGTTCAACGTATGCACAAATTCAGTGCCTTTCTGACCAGTTTTTTTGGACCTGACTCCTAAACGTCTTGCTTGGTAATCCGTGCAGTTGCTTGTGCTCGTGACTTCACCCCAAGCACCTCCGTCACCACGACCAGGCATCCACGCTTCAAGATCAAACTTTCGGTAAGCCGGCCCACCGAGATCCCCCGTGGCAGTATCGATCACTCGATAGGGGACTTCCAAAGCGTCAAAAATCTCACACTCATAGTCACGCATTTTCAAATGCATTTCATCACTGGACTCAGCTGACGCGAATGCAAACATTTCGACTTTTGTGAACTGGTGAACACGGTACAACCCTTTGGTGGCTCGTCCAGCTGCCCCGGCCTCGGTTCGGAAACAATGGCTCAGTCCACAAAGCAGGACAGGCAATTGGTCGGCATCAAGCGTTTGTCCAGCGAGCATGCCTCCCAGAGTGATCTCCGCCGTGCCTACCAAATTCAGTTCCGAATTTTCGACGCTGTAGATTTGGGTTTCTGGACCGCGCGGGGTAAAACCAATTCCCTTCAGAATGGAAGTTAGTGCCAGATCGGGAGTTGTAATGGGTGTGAATCCCTGATCGGCCAGAAAGCTGATGGCGTAATGCTGCAACGCCAAATCAAGTCGCACTGCGGCATTTTTCAAATAGTAAAATCCTGCTCCTGCAACTCTGGCACCTGCCTCAAAATCGAAAAGATCATGCTTCGTTCCCAGTTCAACATGGTCAAGCGTATCAAAATCGAAGTCTGGCTTCGGTGTTTTTCCAAACGAAATCTCTTTCGCATCATCCTCACCCCCCGTGGGCACATCAGGATGCGTCATATTCGGGATCGCAGACTGCAGATCGATGATCGTGGCGTCAAGTTGGTCCCGTTCCCGCTGCACGGTCTCCTTCTGCGTCCTGAGATCACGACCTTTCTCGATCAACTCAGTACGTTGGTCGGCATTCTCCGCCTTGGGGATTTGCTTGCTGGTTTCGTTGGCTTGACGGTTGAGTTCTTCCGCAAGCTTCAGTTTTTCCAACCGCTCACTTTCCAACGAAACAATCTGGTCGATGTCGCAAGAGACACCACGCCGCTGGCAATTCTCGCGGACCTGATCCGCATTTTGAATGATAAATTTTCGATCGAGCATAGATCACTTGGTGAGTTAGTTGAGTTTACCGATTTCGTCCCACAGCATGGCTGAGGCACGAATGCCTCGATGGTAGTCTTCTACCCGGAACTTCTCATTAGGACTATGGGCGTTGTCGTCGGACAATCCCCATCCGA
>JBPCVE010000082.1:0-5016 GCA_051010795.1 Rubripirellula sp. | reverse complement strand
TGATGAACGCATCGTTGCATATGGACAAGTCGAATCACCGTGGCCCGTCCCCGGTGCAATTCTGGTTATCAATGACATCGCCTATTTCGCAGCAGGGCGACAACCATTGGCCGATGGTGGAATTCTCATTTTTGCAGTCAATCCACACACGGGTAAACGCCATTGGGTGCAACGCATCGACAGTGTTCCACAAAAAGGCTTCTACGAAAACTCTGGTCTTGAGTTCGATCCGTTTGACATCCTTCATGCTGAGGGGGACGGAATCGCCATGTCCCGATGGATCATCTCGGGCGATGGCAAGAAAGTCGACGTCGACAAATGGAATGCCTTCGCAAAGCTGAACACGGGGGCAGGCGAAGTATGGATACCTCGAGGAAGTTGGACCTATGGTGCACGACACCAAGACCGCTTCCGCGGTGAAGCCGAACGCCGCCCCCTGACGGTCTTTCGCGACAACGACGTGTTCAGCTCGCTGGACGGCAACACCAGTGTTTTCCGACGTGAATTCAATCTTGCCGAGGGTGACGAATTCAACAGCAAGTGGATCACCGGCTGGGAGGCCGTAAGAACAGCCAAGTCGGGTGGGAAGCCGTACCGAAATCAACGGATCGCAAAAAATGCCCTGTGGACCAAAGATCCATTTGCCAAACAAGAAGAGGAAACTCCAGAAGAGCCCAAGTACGGAACTCAGCTTTATAATGAAATCCATGCCATGGCACTCGCATCCAATGGCAAACTTTACGTCGTTCACCGCGATGGTCGACTCAAGGTTGTGTCGACCGAAACAGGTTATGTCGTGGATGAAACGACCGTCCCCGCCCCAGCATGGGATGGACTTGCCATCGCAGAAGGGCGACTGTACCTGACCACGGACACTGGTGAACTGATCTGCTTGGGAGAGGAGTGATCCCTCCGACAAACGCCGCAGGCGGGTAGCACCATACCTCACCAGATCCTCCTGATATCTCAACATTGAATCAATCCACACAACCAACAGACCGTACATGGCCACTTCCCACATCCCCGTGGATCATGCGAATGAGATGGTCAGAGTTGTTATTCGCTCATTGGCGTGTCGACCCTGACTTGGTTCGCAAACATCTACCGACTGGACTTGAACTTGACACGCACCAAGGGTCGGCGTGGGTTGGGGTCGTGCCATTTCTAATGTCTGATGTTGCACCGCGTTGTTGTCCCGCAGTCCCGGGCCTCAGCAAGTTTCTTGAACTCAACGTCAGAACCTATGTCACGAAAGACGGCAAGCCCGGGGTTTGGTTTTTCTCCCTTGACGCAGCCAGTGCAATTGCTGTCCGTGCCGCCAGAGTCACGTTCAATCTCCCGTACATGGACGCGAGGATGTCCTTGCAGCAGATGGACGCATCCGCGGCGATTCAATATGAATCGCTCCGCACCCACCGTGACGAACCTGCGGCCCAATTCAACGGCAGCTACCAACCAACGGGAGAGCGATTCCACGCGCAGCCAGACACTCTGGAACACTGGCTGACGGCAAGATACTGTCTTTACAGTGCAAACAGAAAAGGAGAACTTTTTCGAGGCGAAATCAATCATCCTCCATGGACGCTTCGCAACGCAAAATGTGAAATCCAACAGAACACCATGGGGGATCCCTACGGATTCAACTTCACTGCCACTCCCAACCTGCTGTACGCTGATGCCATCAAGGTCCAAGCGTGGTGGGTAACACGCTGTTGATATCGCGTGATGAACCACCCCTTCATCGAACTCCGCGCCGTTCCGACACGTCCTGAAAAGCAAACGAAGGGAGTCGACTGCATGCGTTGCAGAGGATCACTCTGAATCTCGGACTCGTGCTCGGATCGCCTCGTAAAACTCAACGTCTCGACCTTTTTCACTGGCGACCAGGATCAATTCATAGGAATCCTCGGTCTCAACGGCTATGACACTATCAAGCAGGAACGATTCATTACGCGTAAATTCCAAACCTTGGATGTCACCATAATCAATCGTGACCAAGGGCGGCTCACCCTCAGGATCGTAAACCACGACTTTCTGATCACTCACATAAGTGAACCCCTCTCTCACGTCAGTAAATCCAACTGAATAGAAGAACTCAACCTTCTCTCCTGGCTGCAAACCGCCTACTTCTTTTGCGACAGCCAAAAAACGCTGCGGAGTCTGACCGGGCGGATAGACATAAGTCGCTGGCCCCATGATCGCGACATACATGAGAAAGAGTATCCCGCCTCCACAGACCAACCCCAACACACTGGCAAAAACCAGAAAAATCCTGAGCCAACCTGAAGTCATTCTCACACTTGCCACGTTCGTCGCGATCTCAATCTGGCCTGATTGATCAGAAATATCAGCTTGCATGAGATTCTGTTTCCGAGAGAGCATGATTAAATCCACGCGTTTTGCAGCAGGATTTTGAAAAGTGTTTCCGCAAAATCCCAACGCCTTCCGTAACAACCAACAGGGTCGCAGTCAGCTTTAAAAATACCCCCTGCCACCAACAGACAAAACCCTTTGTGGCGGCAAGAGGATTTCCCCCACAGCACAATTGTGCCAATTTGAAACCAACTTGCATCTTAATGCAGGGCATTTGAGTGCAGAAAATGCGAAGCGGAAACCAGCACAAATCGTTAACGGATGAAGCCTGCAGCTATCCAGACAGCGAAACACGGTGGATCGTTGGCCCAGATGCACCTTCCTCTACCCAATTTCCAAAAGCAGAGATTGCTGCTGAAAAGCTGAGGGTAAACCCAGGAAGATTCGAATAGAATGAACCTGCGGGGAGATCCACGCTTGGGATGGTTCATGTCAGTGCAAGCGGAAACTTATCGAGAAGATCCCAACGGAAGTTGCCATGCCAACCAACAAGCGAACGCCTGCCTTCATTGCGTCATGCCTTCAGGTAGCGGTTTGCATGGCGGTGATCACTGTTGCCGAGAAGCCTTCACTTGCGTCCGATCCCGTCATTTGCCTAACCAGTGAAAACGAAGAATTCGACAGATTTTTCTCCAAGGAACTGTGGCCCAAGGTGGGACGTTCGGAGTGCGTGAAATGCCACAAAATCGGAGGCGATGCCGATGACACACGACTTGTCCTTCAAGACCTGAGTCGGCTGCCCCCAGAAGAGCGCCCCGCGGCAGTGCGTAAAAATCAAGATGCGTTCATCCGCATGGCCCACCAGCAGCATGACGGTCGTTCGCTATTGCTTATCAAAGCTTCAGGCGGGAAAGACCACGGAGGGCAAGAGGTTCTCAAGCCAGGTAGTGCAGGCTACCGGGTCTTGCAAAATTTCGTGCGTCGGTCAAGGAATCCGAAGTCGCGTGCTGGGATCACGAGTGTTGCTTCGGTGAGCCCCGAATCATTTTTCGAAAACATCACGATGCTTGACGATCATCACTTGCTTCGAAAAGCGACATTGTCACTTGCAGGACGGCTTCCAACTCAGGACGAGATTGAATCCCTGACAGAGCATGTATCATCCCAGCTTTCAAACGCAGCCATTCCAAATGCAACCGAAGCAAAGTCAACACGCGAAGCCTTCGCGAGCATTCTCGATCAAGTTTTGCGTGAGGACACGTTCTATGAACGACTACAGGAAGGATTCAATGACATCTTTCTGACAGTGGGTGTCGACGGTAATCCTGACCAGACAGTCCTTTCCTATGAACACTTTGACAAAACACGTGGTTGGTATCAGAAGCACGACTTAAGCCACATCGACGACGAGAAAGAACGCCGTGATGCTGGCTACAAACTAGCGAGAGATTACCGTACTGCTCTTCTCGGTGAGCCCATGAGTCTGGTCGAGCACATTGTGCGTAACGATCGCCCGTTCACCGAAATTATCACAGCAGACTACATCATGGTCACACCGTACACGGCTCGTGGATATGGATGCTTTGACAAACTGAAAGGACGCTTTAAAAACCCCGATGATCCGTTCGAATACATTCCCGTGAAGCTTGAATCCCTGCAAGGCCGACGCGAAAGCGAAAACCAGACTTCCAACACAGGCTTTTACCCACACGCAGGACTACTGAGCACACTGCAATACCTGAGCAGGTATCCCACCACCGAGACCAACCGCAACCGTCTGCGGGCTCGTATGTACTACGAGCATTTTCTTGGGGTAGATGTCCTGGAACTGGCAGCCAGGGTCTCGGATGCTGCGGCTGTAACGGCAAAATTTGAGAATCCAACGATGCAGGCATCCGAGTGTGTGGTATGCCACAAAACACTCGACCCCGTGGCAGGCTTGTTCCAGAACTTCTGGCGTTTCGACCGCAATAGCGCTCTTTACGGAAAACGCAAGGAAGGCTGGTTCACCGATATGTTTGCCAGCGGCTTTGAGGGGAGGGATCTTCCCCAGAGCGAACAGTGGCGTGCGTTACAGTGGTTGGGCCAACAAACTGCGTCAGACCCCCGCTTTGCCAGAACGATGGTCGGCCATGCCTATTACCTGCTGACAGGACGTCGCCCATTGCTGCCGCCTCAAAACCTTGAGGATCCGTTCTACGATGCAAAGAGCCTTGCCTTCCACGCTCAACAACACGAGATCGAAGCTATTACAACACGGTTTGCCGAGTCAAACTACAACTTCAAATCGGTGATCAAGGATTGGGTGCTAAGTGATTTTTATCGTGCTGATGGTTTAAGCGAGCCAGTGTCCTCACCAGAACGCATGGCAATGTTACAAGACGTTGGCATCGTGCGAATGCTGTCACCAGAACAGTTGGAACGTAAAGTGACTGCTGTTTTTGGACGACCATCAGGACGCCTTCAAGGCCAGACAGCCATGCTTTACGGAGGAATCGATTCAAAAGAAGTTACCCAGCGTGCCGTCGCCCCGAGCGGAGCCATGGGGGCAATTCAACGAACACTCGCCAATGATGTTGCCTGTCGGAATGTTGCACTCGACTTCAGCCGTAAGAAACCCGATCGGATTTTGTTTCCAAACATCGACCCTGATGCAGTACCGGGTAAATCTGCTGCGACTGACGCGAAAATCCGTGCTACGAT
>JBPCVE010000081.1:0-20830 GCA_051010795.1 Rubripirellula sp. | reverse complement strand
CTTTGAAGCGACTTTTCAGATTCACGTAAACTGGAAAAGTATTCATCCAATTTGGCCCGGTCTCCCTGAGAAACTTTATTCATCATGCTCTTGGCGTCTTCTCGACTGGCATCCAGCATCGATTTTTTGAGCGCCAGCAATTCGGCCCGTTTTGTCTTGTCCACTTTGCCAAATATGGTTTGGAACAAAATCCGCACGTCCCCGATTGGGGAAACGGGCAATCCCCCCTTCCAGGAAATTCCATAGGAATTCCTCTGTTCAACGACCAGATTTCTAATGCGCGTGTCATTACCAATGTGAGCCGCCGCGACCTCGTCAACCGAGTCTTTAATCAACTGGGGATTTAAGTGATCACCATATTCAGCAAAAGCGTACATCGTGCTTTCGTGATTGCCGTAGTTCCTCAAATTCGTACAGAGGGTGAAATCGTCCCTCAGTTTTTCAAGCGGTTGGAAAGTTGAGGAGGTCTGATAATCCTTGCCGGTCGATGTCGGGAAGTTGTCGGAACACATCCCGTTGCCGATATTCATGCAGAACAGACGATTTGCTTTTCCCGGCTCATCGCCCGTTGATTCTTGTCCAAAACTTTCCAACGCAGGCAACATCACTAAACAGCCTGCTGATTTCAAAGCATCTCGTCGTTTCATAGGGACACCCTTCCGGTTTTGAATCGATCTCATTCCGTTTTACTCCCAATTTTGGACAAATTGGACACGCAAGTTGCAAGAAAATCGAAGAATACAACCTCGATCCATGCATTGTAGCGTTTCCACGGGGCGTCGCGTTATCGATCAAAGTGCGACGATCTGTTTGGATGATGCTCTTGGTTTGCGGACAAAAAGTAGCGAGGGCTATGGTTGTAAGCGACTTCCGATTGTTGGCAACTGCGGCAGAGGGGGTAGGAAATCCCAATGAATGGGCACGTGACAGGGACAGGGACAGGGAATGCCTGCTGGGGCTGGCTTTCTCGGCCGTCTGCTTACGGCTGAGCACTACCCACAATTAACAAGGATCCTGTTGGAAAACGCTGCGAGCGAGGTCCCCGCGAATGCTAGCGTCAATGATGTGGATCCACGGAATTACCACATCACGGATTGCTTATCGACAAAGCGTTGCGGATCGAGAATGCGTGGCTGAGTGAGGAAGGACGGCGGGGTAGAACCAACGGCCCGTCAGCTTGCGATGGGAACGACGCAAACAAGCAGGAATGAAGCAGATCGGTCTTTTTGATGTTTTGATGTTTTGATGTGAATTGAGATGCCAGCATTCGTGACGTGAGGATACTCGCTCTTGTTTCGAGTGGCTCATTGTCGCCGAGTGCTAAACTTGTGCGTCACTTCGAGGGGCGAGTCATATAAGGGGCACGCGAAAACTACATGCGATCAGCATTGGGGACCGAGTTAAGTTGGTTCAACAAGTTGCAGTTTCATTCCAGGATGTGTGATTTGCGAACGGCTTTCTGCCGGAATAAGAAATGGAGGAAGGCATTCCGGAAGCTGGGTTGAAGCGACGAAGTGCAGCCCTCACGTTCCGCAGAATGTCCGGTAGTTGGCAGTGAAGTCCGTGGAAGCCGGCAACGCATACCGATTGAACTTGGGATCCTCGGTGAACGGATTTCGTACTGCTTGCAGAAGATTTTCAAACGGCTTCAGGTTGCCATCATCCGATGCGGCTGATAATGCTTCTTCAACCAGGTGGTTACGGGGAATGTAGATGGGGTTGATGGTCCGAAGTTCCGTCGCAACCTCTGCGGTTGGGACGTTGTTCAGCATGCCACGCCAACGATCCAGAAAGGTATCCAATTTAGCTGGGTTCGAAATGAGCGACTGAAGGTTGCAGGCCTTGCCGTCTGCTGCGTCTGCCAGGTAACGCCATCCAAGTGTGTAATCCACGTGATGCGTTGCCAGCAGTTCGAACCAGTCATCAATGAACGAGCGTTCTGCGTCGGTCGTCTGGGCTGCTCCATCGGTCGTGTCCGTTTGTACGCGAGGTTTCAGTCCCAATTTGTTTCGGGCGCCGTTGTACCAGTGGTTCTGGAACGTCGGCATGAAGGTGTCAAGGATCTCCGTCGCATCGGCAACGGCTTGTTCGCTATCTTCATGCCCCAGGATTGGTAAAAGTGTTTCGGCGAATCTTGCCAGGTTCCATAACCCGATGGTGGGTTGGTTGCCGTAAGCATAGCGACCCGCATGATCGATGGAACTGAAGACAGTGTCCGGATCGTAGGCCTCCATGAATGCGCATGGACCATAGTCGATGGTTTCCCCTGATACCGTCATGTTGTCGGTATTCATCACGCCGTGGATAAATCCGGCGAGCATCCAGCGTGCGATCAGATCGGCCTGTCTGTCCGCGACCACTTTTAACAGAGACAGATAGGGGTGGGGGGCGTCAGAGACTTCAGGATAGTGTCGGTTAATGACGTAATCGGCCAAGCGACGCAAGGAATCGACTTGTCCGCGGGCAGCGAAGAACTGGAATGTTCCGACGCGGATATGGCTGGAGGCTACGCGAGTGAGAACAGCACCGGGCAGAGCACGGTCTCGCATCACAGACTCTCCTGTGGCAACAGCAGCGAGTGCCCGAGTGGTCGGGATACCCAGCGCGTGCATCGCTTCGCCAACAAGATATTCTCGAAGGACGGGGCCGACGGCAGCCTTGCCGTCCCCTCCGCGTGAAAAAGGAGTGATCCCCGATCCTTTCAACGCAATGTCTCGGCGTCTCCCGTTTGGAGCGAGAACTTCACCCAGCAATACGGCACGGCCGTCGCCTAACTGAGGAACAAAATTACCAAATTGGTGACCTGCATAAGCCTGAGCGATAGGTTGGGCATCACGCGGCAAGGCATTGCCTGAAAAGAGTTGCTGAGCGACATCTTGGCTTAACTGTTCACAATCGAGCCCGAGTTCGTTGGCCAGTTGGGTGTTGAAATGCAACAGCGACGGACTGCGAACCGGAGTAGGATCGACGGAGGCGTAAAAACCAGGTAATTGCTCGGCGTAGCTGTGCGAGAGGTTGAACGCAAGTTCCATCGTGGAGTCGTTCATGGATGGAGTCCGGGTTGAGTGATTGAAAGTGGAATCAGCGACCACAAGTGGAAGGGCACTTCCCCAAACTTATTCGGAACTTGTCCTGAGCCAAACACGCGTCGCCGTAGCGTAGAGGAATCGGGTGCTAAAGAATGATGCTTTGAGAGGCGAGTTCGCAAGGGGCGTTATTGGAGCAACGATAAAGTTTGTGCTCTTGTTGTCACTGAACTGGTTGTGTCAGCGCCATTTCTGGTGTCATCGTGACTTCCATCTGGCGGCGTCCAGCCCACGTATACCCGCAGGTATTCATTCAGAACATCACTGGAATCTGCTGTGAATGCGGACAAGTTCTGGTTGGGGCGATACTGATTGCCCGCCAGCGCGTCGTGGGCAGCGTTTGATTCTGGTATTTGAGCACGGTAAGTCAGTTTAGATTTGCCGCTTTGTTGGGTCATGGTGGTTGATTGCCGTCGGTTACGGCCGTGTGTCAATCCTGCCCCAATCGAAAGATTGCTGGCATTGAATTTTCCCCTAATGAACTGGGGCACGCTCGCTTGCACGCTGAAAGTCTGCGGGAATAACGTGATGACGCATTGAGGCAGTTGAAGGAGACTCTTGAGACCGTCAGGATTGGCATCGACAGCAGGGGAAGGAGGGACGTTGCCGAGGCAACGATCTGGTGTCGCTGTAGGGTGGGTCGGAATTTTTCAAGGTAAGGCAACTCGGACGCGACTGGAGGCTCGCAGGCCGTTACAGCGGGTACATCTCAGATGTTTGTCTTCTTAAGTTGTGTTTGCAAATGAAAAATCCCTGAGGTTTCCCGAGGTAGTCCTCAAGCTCAAAGTGTTCAGTATCCAATTAGGATTCTCGACTGAGGAATGCAGTCACGAGTCGGTCCAACCGTTTCTCCGCTTGATTGTGACCCCTGTACATGTACTGCGTTTTGAACCAAATGGCAGTATGGCTAGGGCCAATCGAAACACCGTCGGCAGTGGTGGAAAGACAAACTTTGGTCTTGGGCATGACTGTTGGAATTGGTCGGTGAATGAGTTGGGATATTTCCCCAGCGGGTATTTTGCGGAGGTGCCAATCCTTCAGGGACACACCAGCCTCGGTATGGTTGTCTTTGAGGCTGAAATACTTGCTCCAACCGGATATCAGCGATGCGGCGATGAAGACCAGTGCAATGAGCAGCCGCAAGCAAACTTACACCGGATGCCCCAACGAAGGGGCCGGCGTTGATACGCTGTGCTGCATTTGTGATGCAGACACTCAAAGTATGAGTAGAACGTGAAGAACGAGCACAACGTACAAGTCGAACACAACTGGGGATGCTGCAGTAATTCTAGAGCTAACCTGAGCTAAATGTTTTCGAATTGGTTTGTGTTGAATCAACAAGGGCAGTGCCAGCGAACCAGATTTTGTCGTTCGGTATGTGGCTCTCTCTCTGTCGGTGAAGGTGGGGCCTATTCGCTGGTTTCCAAGGTGAGGGTGCTCCATTCGCGTTTGTGGAAGCGTTTAAGGATATCAATTGCCGTTTCGCCGTTTTGTCGAGTTTGGGTTGGGTCGGCTCCAGCTTGGGTCAACGCCAGTATCATTTCGTCTGCGTTGAAGGTTGCCGCAAGATGCAGCGGCGTAAGTCCATTCACGCGGTCCTGAATATTCGGATTTGCATTGAATTTCAATAGGGTCTTCAATGCCACGAGGTTCCCGGTACGAATCGAATAATGCAGAGGGGTCTGCCCAAAGTTGTCCAGGCTGTCGGTTGGAATCCCAGCGTTGATAAGAACAGTCAGGGTCGAAACGACGTCGTCGTCTGGCCGAGGGATGGTCATGGCTTGGGCCGCCATGTGAAGGGCATTCCGACCATCAGATCGAACGGTTGCGGTTAGCTCTTCCTTGCTTTTTTTAGCGACATAGTGTTGCACACGTCTTACTTCAGCATGATGACTCATCCATAGAAGTCGAATGTCACGTTGGCTCTCAAGCCAACCGATGACGAGCGACCCGAGGACGAGGAACGTGACACCGAATGTGAAAGCGCGACTTTTAATGAGACCACGAATTTCCGACCACTCATCCCTGAACGAGAGGCTATAGGTTCGACCAGACAACAATCGACCCAGCGGCGTTGCCCGGCAGGTGAAGTGGTATAGCAAAACACATATGACCAAGGATGCGATTAAGCAGATCCAGAAGCACAGGAATGCAGAATCAATCCGGTCTCGAAGGATGCTTGCCAAGGACAACTGGATTGGAAAGTGAGCGAGGTAAACAAAGTAGGAAGAGTCTGCTGCGTATCGCCCCAGCGCTGAAGGCTGGTTGCAGTAGGTACGAAAAATGAGCACGAAACCAGAAATCGCACTCCAAGTGCAGAAAGCACGCAGGAAGCACATCGCGAACCAGTCGGGAGAAGCACTGAAGGTGCTGAAGTTGAATGGGTTTTGCAGAAGAGGAACCGTTCCAATTAAATCTGCCTTGGCTTCGACGCCAAGAAACAGTGACCAATCTTGCAACATGAGTTCCGGCGGCGAAGTGAGCGTCACTTTGTCGATCAGAGGAATTAACAACACGAGAGCGACAGCAAATGGCACGGCATAGTATTTGAAGTTTTTGGCAAGTTCGTCCAAGACAATCGGCTTCGAATTCAAAAGGACGCCGACGAAAAAGAAGATTGCGTAATAGGTCAGTACATCCAGTGAAGTTCCAACCCGCGGCACATCAGCCCAAGGAGGGCTGAAGGTAAGTACGATGAAGGTGGGAATGACAAGCAGGAGCATTCCCCAGCGATGGGCTAGCAGATTCAAAAGACTCGTTGTGAAAGGTACACGGACGTCCAGTTTCTCGATGCACCACGCAGCGATCAGGTAGATCGCAATGAAATAGCAAAGGACGTGCAAAAACCAGAAATGCCAAAACCAGTTTCCCACTGGGCCACCCTTGCGAATGATATAGCTCGGATCAACGAACATCTCGCCGTATTTAGAGAAGATTGATTGTTGGGACCCCTCAATATCGAGCCAAGTAAGGCCTGCGATCCATGGCATCAGGAAGGTGACGCAAAGTACGAAGGGAATCAGGATCCTTTGGAACCGATTCTTTGCATAACTTGCCTTGCCCCGCCGACAACACACTAGCGCTGAAAAGAAGCCGGCGACCAGAAAAAATAGTTCCATTCTGAATACATGGATCATTTCCATGATGTAATGCAACGTCGCTGAGGGCTGGTCATGAAGACGCAGGGGGTCGTATGCCCACATTTCAAAGACCACCGCCGCATGCAGGACCAGACCGAGAAACATCGCGACCGCTCGCAGCGAATCCATGTAATACAGACGACTTTCGGAAGATGACGCCAAAAGGATGACCCTCTACGGTTGACTGATCTGAAGGCACGCAGCCACCTGCACTGCCTTGTGACATTAGGATTCGTTTAACTCTCGATTGGGACAGTGCGTAAAAAAAGTCCACGGCACCCAGGAAAATCTGCAAAACAACGCCGCGGCAGGCGGTAATTGCACGTTCTTAGCTGCGGTTTGGGGTGAAAAAGCGAACGCGGACAGTCGTCCCCGGCGAAAGGGCCCGAAATCCATCACGAAATTAATGCACGCCACGGCGGCGGATTGAAGAGGTTTTGGCCAACTTCAAGCGAATTTTGATCGGTGTGGGTGCGTCTTTTGTAGTCTCTGCCTCCCATTTGTATTCAGCGAATAAAACGCCAGTTCCGAGTGCCCCAGTAAAAAGCCTTTGCTTTCTCGCGATTTTCCCTAGGGACGGGGCTTCTCGATATCGCACTAGTAAGTGAGCGAGGTACTAGGAATTCTTCAGGCGGCCAACGTTAGTTCGTTGAGTGCCGTGCTAACGCTTTTTAGTGATGTGCTGATGTGGCTCTGTTCTTTGGGGCTGCCAGTTGCCTGAATGAAGAATGTTTCAAGGTTTCCAAGTGATTTCGCTCTGTTAAAAGTCCGACCGCAATTCATGCAATCCAAAACAACTTCCCCACATACAGGACTCAAGCGGTTCAAGCCGTTGGTGCCTCGTGCGTTCTTGAGAATCCGTTGCTTTAGCAAGCATCGGTTCTGAAATGTGAAAGCGTCAAACGATGGGAAGTGGCACGAACAACAGTGAACATTCAAAAGGAACGCAAGTGACCATCGAGAACAATTCTCGCACTCAACGATATCACGATCTGGATTTTGTGCGAGCAACAGCGATGTTGCTCGGTCTGCTGTTGCACGTTTGCATCTTTTTCATGCCGTCACACAAATATTTCTGGGGGACGGGGGAGTACTTCGGTGATGTTCTTGATCTGCAGTTTTTGAATTTCATCCACCTTTTCCGGATGCAACTCTTTTTTTTCATGGCTGGTTTCTTTGCGGAACTCGTTATTGACCGCAAGGGATTCCATCACCTTGTCAATGACCGCCTCAAGCGCATTGTGCTTCCCTTCATCATTGGACTCGTGTTGTTAATGCCGTTGCACATCCTGTTGGTGGGCAAGGGCGGTTACTACGCGACCACAATGGATGGCCTCACATTGCTTGAGAAGCTCAAGTCGATCCTGTTTTTCGGGGTTCTGGACCCGGACGTGTCATTGCAGGATGGCTTGATCCATCTCTGGTTCATTTTCTACCTGATCATCTTTTATGTGGTGCACTTGTGCTTGCGGCCACTGATTCGTTTTCCGTTGATGCAGAAATTGTGCAACTGGCAGTCGTTGATCGACTTTGCTGTCAGTCACAGGTGGGGATTTCTTCTTTTGGGGGTACTCACCTTCCCACTGCAATACCTGCTCAAGAGCGCATTTCTTCCTCCCACTGGTTTCAATGTGCCGATTGTCGATCTCGCTTTGTATTTTGTTTTTTATCTATTTGGTGTTGCCTTTTATCGGCAGCGGTATTTGCTGGCAAAGCTGGGTGAAAACGCTTGGTATTATCTAGCTTTTTCCGTTCCGTTTTTCATCCTCATCGATGAGCCGACCGAACGCCTTGACCAGTCAGCTTCGGTCGTTAGCAGCATTACAACCTGGACTTTCATTGACCTTGGGAGTTCTACATTCGCTTCACCCGCCGTATGGTATGAGGGGATATTCCACAACGGATATCACAAAGTGCTCATTGTTTTGAGTCGTTCGATGCTTTGCTGGAGTATGTGTTTCGCGTTCATTGGTCTCACCCATCGCTATCTGTCGCAACCGCGAAAGTCGATTCGTTATCTCGCTGACTCAGCATACTGGGTGTATTGGGTCCACTTGCCGATCACGTTCAAGCTTTCTTATATGGCACAAAGCGTCGAAGGTTTGAACGCACTGACGAAGAGTTATATCGTGCTTGTATTCAGCAGCCTGCTAATCTTTGCAAGTTATCACTGGGGCGTACGCTATACATGGCTGGGTGACTATTTCATGGGCTGTCGGAAATCCAGGACTGACCCCAACGAACTGCAGTTCAAGTTCCCGGCGTTTTGTAAGAAGGTGATGGTCCCAGCAGTATCAATTGGTTTGCTTATCTTCTGTTTTGGGTCTTTGCTTCAGTACAACAATGAGTTTCGGCGGCCACAGGTGCTTGTCGAGGCGTATGTAGCGCGGCAACAGAGCACTTTGGACGCAGTGGATTCTATCGATGGAATCAGTGACCGGTATGGCAATACTCCTTTGCATGCAGCAGCGAAAATGCCAGAAGGTAAGCGAAGATATGACACCATGCCTGTCTTGCTTAGTAAGTGTTCGAACCCAAACATTCAAAACGATTTTGGGCGTACCGCTTTGTTCACAGCTGTGAAGAGTGGCAACACCGGCGATATTGAACAACTGCTGGATGCAGGAGCTGACATTAATATTGGTGATCGATACGGGCACACACCGGCCCACGCCGCTGCGATCCTGGCCGGAAACCGTAATGCAGAGGTTTCGGACTCTTACTTTGCAATCTTGCAGATATTGATCCAGAACGGTGCTGATCTGAGTCTCACTGATTACCGGGATCGGACCGTCCAAGATTGTCTGCAGATGTTTAGTGGGCGGAAGCTTGAGCCAGCGTTATCGTCAGAATCAGCAGATTCCGTCAGTCAGCTGTAAATGCATGGCCTTCACTACCACCAACAGGGGGCTTTGCCTGTGCCGAGCAGCGCCCGTTTGGGACTGATCCTCATGGTCGAGCGGAGGGGAGTTGGAGCGGCACTTGCAATAACGATAGAAATGAAAAATCGGATTTTTCTGTGACTATGCTGGATGCACAAGAATCAATGAATCGTGCATGAGGTCGGGGCGACCGTCGCGAGTTCACCGACCCATTTTCCTCCGTATCTAGACCAGCTATCCATGCCTAAGTGCACGAATTGCAGCAAATCGATTACAGAGAGCCAGCGTTTTTGCCCGCACTGTGGTGCTGCCAATTCCTTAGCGGGCGGCGCTAATGTGGACCCGCCGGCAACGGAGATGTTGCCGAATTCGGGTCCGAAGCCCAAACGTGCTGGTTCTGATAAACCAAGGCAAGCAAAAGCCTCTGGGAACCTGTCGCGTAAATCCAGTCTTACAGGTTCCTCCAGTGATGTGACCAGCGATTCCGTGCCATGTCGTTTCCCTCCGGGAACAATGCTCGATGATCGCTTTCGGATTGTTGGTCCGATTGGCCGCGGCGGGATGGGGGAAGTCTATCGTGCGGACGATCTGAAACTCGGGCAGTCAGTTGCCCTCAAGTTTCTTCCGGAAAATCTTTCGTTCGATCGCGAACGCATGGATTTGCTTTACAACGAGGTCCGTCTCGCTCGCTCGGTTTCACATCCGAATGTTTGCCGAGTGTATGACATTGGGGAAATTGATGGGCTTCACTTTCTGTCGATGGAGTACATCGATGGCGAGGATCTGGGCAGTCTGCTGCGGCGAATCGGGCGTCTGCCGGAGGACAAGGGAGTAGAGATTGCCCGGCAGATTTGTAGTGGCTTGTACGCGGCTCACGAACGCGGCGTGATTCATCTCGATTTGAAGCCGTCAAATATCATGATTGACGGGCGTGGCAAGGTTCGCATCACGGACTTTGGCTTGGCGAGGTTAACCGAGTCAACCGGTAACCGGGGTGGGATTGTAGGAACGCCTGCTTACATGGCCCCCGAACAATTGGCGGGCGGCAATGTCGGAGAACATTCGGACATCTATTCACTCGGCTTGATTTTACACGAGGTCTTTACTGGGAAACCGGTTTATCGCGCGAGTTCTGTGGCTGAGTTGTTGCGAATTCGTGATCAGTCGGCGCCCAGTCGTCTGTCTGGGTTTGTGAAAGATTTAGATCCGGCAATTGAAAAGATCATCCAACGTTGTCTCGATAATGATGCACTGCATCGGCCGGGGAACGTTGTTCAAATTGCCGCTGCTCTACCTGGTGGTGATCCACTGGCAGCGGCACTTGCCGCTGGGGAGACACCCTCGCCTGAATTGGTGGCTGCGAGTGGAGGAAGCGGTGGCTGTTCGCCTCAACAAGGCTTGATGCTTTTGAGCCTGTTTGTTGCGGTCATGATCGCGTCGGTGTTTCTTACTCAACGTGTTTCCAGAGTCAGCCAGTCTCCGATGACCGAAAAACCGGAAGTGCTGGAAGCAAGGTCCCAGGAGATTAGCCAGACATTGTTGGGGGTCCCGACGCGTTCGGTAAGTGATTCCGCATACGGGTATTGGTACAACCCAGACCAGATACCTCTGTCTCGCGAGGTGCTGGCCAGTAGTGGTGATGGTCCTCTGGAGTTTTGGTACCGGCAGAGTCCCAGATTTCTCAGTCCCAAACATCCATTCCTTTATGCTAGGCAACCACGCGAAGCGACACTCTCTGATCCGTCTCCTACCGTGAACGGTATGGTGGGGGTGCGTTTGACAAGCAGCGGCTTGCTGCGAGAGGCATGTCTTGTTCCCTCACTCAAACGCAACCCGGATGCACCAGAAACAGAAATTCCCGCCGAGGTGTGGGAGCAGGCATTCCGATGGGCGGGTCTTGAGTTTGCAGATTACGTGGACGCGGAGGTGCTGTGGAGTCCACCGTGGGACGCCGACCACTCGTTTGCGTGGAAGCCAACAGATGAATCCAAACGAGACTTGCCGAGAGTTGAAGCAGCCTCGCACAACGGACAGGTATGTTACTTCCAAGTTATCTTTCCATGGACCAGCCGTCAGTGGACGTTGCCGACTCGAGATCAATCCGCTCTGACGGTGGACTCAACTGTCCAGAATAACATTGGCGAGATCGCCCAGAACATGGTTCTGTTTCTCATTGGAGGTCCCTTGCTCGTGATCTCGATGTTGCTTGCCGTTCGAAATCTTCGCATTGGCTCCACCGATAAACAGGGAGCTTTGAAGTATGCAGCGTTCATGCTGATTATCGACTTCACCCTCGGGCTTCTGGAGGCTCATCATAATTCGTCACCGGGCGTTGAAATGACGACCATTCTATCCGCCTTGATCTATGCGCTTGGTCGGACAGTACGATTCTGGATCTATTATCTCGCCCTCGAACCCTATGTGAGAAAAACATGGCCAAGGGTACTCGTCTCGTGGAACCGTTTCATTAACGGTGGGTTTACAACTCCTTCCGTTGCAAAGGAAATCCTGCTTGGATGCATTTTTGGTGCGATTGGGGCCTGTCTTGTTAGCGTCACGGTGTTGCTAAGTGAGGGAATTGGTCAGTCGATGATGAGCCGGAACCTATGCCATCCCAACTTTATGCTGGGAGGTAGAGCTGCCCTGACAGGTGTGTTCAGTGTGATCCAGTCGGCGCTTCCTGCGGTGTTCACGATGATCGTGCTGGTAGTGTTTCGCTTGGTGACCCGAATTGATTGGTTAGCCGCCATCTGTTTTATCTGTGTCTTTACCTACATCAGTTCCAACTCGGGTGACTCGATCTGGACCTTCTTATCGATCGCAGCGTTTGAGGTGGTCATTGTGTTGGTGGCTCTTCGAGTTGGATTATTGGCCCTCTTGGTCTTCAATCTCATTCAAGCATTTCTGACTTGGTTTCCAGTAACGTTTGACGTCGGTGAATGGTACTTCAGCGTTGGCTTGGTCGGAATCATCACGCCGCTTGCCATTGCGGTCTCTTGTTTTTTCCTCTCATTGGGTGATAAGTCACCCCTACGCATGTCGACCTCGCCTGTGGACTCATGAGTTTGATGGTGAATTCAGCTCGAAACGATTGCAAACAGAGACAAGCTGGCTTGTAAACTCGCGTCCTAACCTTGGCGGAATACCCCAGGCAAGACGCTGTAGATCACCGGAGTGGAGCACATGATCGCTGCTGTTGTTTTTGAGTGGAGGCGATGGGAAACCTCCGTTGGTGCGATAGGAGCAGGGCTGTGATGAACTGACGGGAGACCCGGTCTATGAAGGCACTGACTGTTAGAGCGAACTGAGGCTGGAAAAGAATGCAGCAAAATGCCTCGTACTGGGCGTTGGCTTCACTTGTTATGTCGGGCAACAGAGCAGATTCGGGGCTGCTAGCCAAAGTTCGAACTTGGTCGGGCAGCGTGTCGGTGCTTCATAGCAGCACCGTTATGTTGATGGCAGAATTGACGATGCACTTTTGATTGGGCGTTCTTTCGAAAGCAAAAAGTATTGAGGAGTCGTTTGATTGAGAACGTTTTGTGGCAGGGGGAACACACGGTGGTCTGTTTTTTGTAGTGTCAGGTACTGCCCTTGAGATTTGTGATGTGAGGAAATTCTTCTTTGGTTGTGTAAAGAAGATCTGACGCCAAATGTTGTAGAAAAGGCAGGGAATCAGGGATTCGGTTTCTAGGAAGTGAGAGGGGACAAGGTTGGGGCTTCGACACGTGGTTGTTGCGCTGCGTCGATAACCTTAGTGCCGAGAGTGTAGTGTCTCATATTTCGTGTTTTTTTGAGTTGGTTGCGATGGCAAATGTAAAACAGAAATTCATCACATGCCGCGTCTGCAATCAGCGCTGGACGACGTCATGGGCGAGTTAGATGAGCTGGGCATGTGGAATAGCCGACTGGCCAAGGTCGATGTTTATCTAACATGGTTGGGAAATGCTTATGGCTGGCAGTTGTATCGCGGTTCGGGTCACATCGAGATTCCAGCAGTGTCACTGAACTGTGTCTGTGAAAGGATCTTCGGTGGGCCTCGGATGTCGCTTCGCGATCTCTTGCGTCATGAGTATGGCCACGCGGTGGCGGACACGAGTCGTGGGTTGATTCTAGCCAGATGCTTTGCAGACATTTTTGGAACACCTCACGACAGTGAGATTCCGTCTGACTACTTAGAAGACGAGCATGTGACGGGCTATGCCGCGACAGATGCGTCCGAGGATTTTGCAGAAGTATTCCGGCTTTACCTCAAACACAGTGGAAAGATCCCAATACGGTACAGAACCCAAAAGATCAAACTTAAGTGGCGGTTCTTCGATCGATTCTGTCAGCAGATTGCAAAAGGCAAGCGTCGTTGGGCTGCGTAACTCGGAAAGGGGGTGTACTGGGGGTATCTCAAATGTTTCCAGTCAACGGCTAAGCCACAAAGGCAACGTGATGCGATAAGCCGTGTTGTCCGCTTCGATGGTGTCGAAGCTTACTTCATGGATGCGGTGACTGGAAAAATCACGATGGGGCACGATTCGGGTAAAGTAACAATCATGGTGACAGAAACTATCTTTGAGCAATGGCGATCAAATCCACGCGAAGGCAATGCGTTTGGTCTGGCTTGGTTTCTTGCGAATGAGTTTTGTAAACGGTTTTATCGGTCGCACGGGATCGTACCGCATGTGATTAACAGGGAAGGGCTGGGGTACTATGGGATCCAGCTCAATGAGTTGGCTTGCGAGGCCCGCCCCAAGTCAGGGGAACCACTGGGTCGGCTAACCATGTGCGGCAACGTCGAGAATTGGTTGACGGGAGGACCAGGAGATCATGGCCTGAAGACGCATGAGATGCTCATGCAAGGTGTGCCAACCGCAGAGATTGTCGCACTGGCGATCAAGCATATGCGTCTTACCATCACACCCACTCGATCGCACTACAGTTGTCGGCATCATCGCTGGGGAAATTCTTACGTCTTATTGTTCGATATCATGACAAGGCTGGTGTTAACTCAACCCGACAGTGAGATCATTTTGGCAAACTCGCCAAAGGACGTTTACCCGGGCCGATTGATTCGTAAGCATGATCCACTGTGGGACATGAAAGAACACCCCGGTGCGTTTTATGTTTCTGATCAAGACGTATCAATGCTGATTGCGGGCGATGGACGAGTTTTAGATGGAAGCAACAGAAATCTATGGAGCGAGTACATGTCAGGCTCAACTACAGATGGCTTGGTGCGTTCTTTGCGGGGCCAGTTGATAGACATGAAGAATGCGGACCGAGGCGAGTGATGTGAGAAATCCCGCTGGCAAATGCATTGGCGTCCAGAGGGTGGCTGTTTGCTGAGCGAAGCGTGCCCGCGTACCCTTGGTCTGGTGCCCGTGTACCCCTTGTTTGGTGCCTGCGTACCCCTTGTTTGGTGCCTGTGTACCCCTGGTTTGGTGCCTGCGTACCCCTGGTCTGGCAAACTGAAATCCGAGGTTCCATCTAGCACCACGTGGAAAGCTGATTTTCCGCGACCGAACAAGCGTTTTCGCACGGTCGAGGCGGTTGAGCTGGTAACTAAACACCGGAAAAGCAATGTGCCGCGCGATGATCTCTGGAGACGGTGCCAAACGACCATTGCGAGACGATGGTGCGAGGTGATGGAAATGCACCAAAGAAGATCGATTTTAAAATCTGCCAGCTCGTAATCCTGCTTCGTGAGCTGGCAGCTGGCCGGAAGGTTCGCACGCATGTGTGCCAGCCCCGTACAACCTCGACTCGTTTTTGAGCCAAACATCGACCTGATCAGAGGACGTGCAGTCGAGGTTGTTCGATCCAGATCTTACTTTCGGTTTTGACGCCTAAGCCATTCACTACTGAACACCCATTTCTTTCAGCAGATGATTGGCGCCGTACACGTTACCGGTGATCCACAATG
Organism: Rubripirellula sp.; assembly: GCA_051010795.1. Lineage (GTDB taxonomy): Bacteria > Planctomycetota > Planctomycetia > Pirellulales > Pirellulaceae > Rubripirellula. The sequence goes on along the minus strand of JBPCVE010000081.1, from coordinate 5,811 downwards.
CATAGCGGATATCAACCCCAATGGAGCGGCTATAGGATTCGTTCCAGGCAAAATCGTTAATCGTTGCTTCAAACGCTCGATCAAAATTGACGCCGACCAACTTTCCTTCGCCATTCAGGATAGGACTCCCTGAATTACCTCCCGTGGTATCAGTGTCGTACAGGATCGCAGTTGGAACATCCTTCAATTTCGGATGCATGAACTGCCCGAACTCCTGTGCTTCATGCTTTTCGATAATGGAACGCGGCAAAACGAAAGGCTCCTCACCGGTTGCTTTGGCGACGGCTCCGCCCAAGGTTGTGATGGGCGACTTGTAGACCGCATCTTCGGGGGAATATCCCTTGATGTGACCGTAGGTCAGTCGCAGCGTGGCATTCGCGTCAGGCACGAACTTCTGCTGCAGAAAATCTTGCTTGACAGTCACGAGGTTGCCATAAAGTTGATCAAGTTTTCCTGCACGCGCTTTGGATTGTTCACGCAGTTGCAGATATTTTGGGTAGAGTTGAATGATCGCGGTGAGTGCGGGATCATTGAGTGCCGCCAACTGATCAGGGGTTTTGTCAAGACAATCTTGAATGAACTCAGGGTCACCAAACCTTGTCTCGTCATAGAGTTTGCCTAGCTCATTCTCATCAGGTAACAGACCAGCGATGTCTTTTGTTTTCTCGCCGTGTGCCCTGATGCGTTGATGCAACTCGGTTAAGATCACACGGTCGGTCGGTGCGTGGTAGTCCTTGACGGCAAGCATCAAACGGCGGCGCGTCAGGTCGATATTTCGATCCATGTAGGGCGTTTCACGTTCCAAGTCTGTTTTTTGCCGCTCAACCGCGCTGTCGTAGATTGTGAAAGCAAAACTCATCAGCTGGCTCGCTGAGCGAAGACTCTGGACGTCTAATTCGTGTTGATTGGACCGCATTTCTGCATAAACGGCGGCAATTTCTGCTAACAATCTACCGTAGTTTTTCCGGCGATCAGGATCGGAGTTGATGAACGTTTGCAACTCACCTTCGGCAGCAGCCCTTGTACCAACGATGTTCTTTCGCACCAGTCCTTTGAGCTGACCACGCGAGCGTTTCTCAACGTTCGCCAGGCCCTTCATTCGTGAGGAAAGCTTCAACGCGATAGCGCGATCGAGCTTGCCAGCCTGCTGCATCTGTTCGATCTGCCATTGATACAGGTCCACCACATAGGGCAGTCGCACGTCTTGCTCGTACCTTAAAAAGCTCGCCGTTTTATGCCGGGCGGTTCGTCCTGGGTAACCAATCAGCATCACATAGTCCCCTTCGTCCACCCCCTTGGGATCAACCTGGATGAATCGCTTTGGCTGGTAAGGCACATTTTCCTTGGCGTACTCAGCGCTTGAACCGTCAGGTGCCACGTAGGCCCGCATGAAGGAAAAGTCACCCGTGTGACGGGGCCACTCCCAGTTGTCTATTTCACCTCCAAAGTTACCCACAGAGGCAGGCGGAGCGAAAACCAATCGGACATCCTGAATGTAGGTGTAAATGAATAGCACGTAGGTTTTGCCGGCAAACATCTCGGCCACCTCCGCACGTTGACCAACGTGTTCTTGTTCAGCAGCTTTCTCTAATTCTTTTTGTCGCTGCTCGATTGCTTTGGTCCGCTCGGTGTAACTCATCTCCGGTTCGATTGCGGACAGTACCTGGTCTGAAATTTCCTGAAAAGATTCCGTGATCCGAACGGTGTAACCTTTGGCAGGTAATTCTTGCCCCATGTTTTGAGCATTGAATCCATCACGCAAGTAGTCGTTGGCGGTGGAGCTTGAGCTTTGAATCGCTCGGTAGGCACAATGATGGTTGGTGATGATTAGACCACGAGGAGAAACGAAGGAACCGGTACAACCGTTGACCTTGCAGATGCCATCAACAAGACAGGTTCGATCAGCATTGAAGATTTCTTCTGGTGCTAGCTTGAGACCCTGTTTTGCCAATCCCAATCGGCCCACCTCGCTGATGGGATACATCCCTTCCTCAGCTCCCGCCACATTGGCGGCGGCTAACAGCATCAGCAAGGCAGTAAGTGACAGCTTCATTTTGAATTCCAGAACCCAGTTCAGAGTTTACAAATCAGATCCAGCCATAAGTCTAGCGACCTGCGGCATAGAAACGAGGGATGCAGAAAAAAGACGTCCACCCAACCATCAGCAATGCTGCGCCGAAGACAAAAGAGAATACAGAACGCAAACCGAACTTCATTTGGCCTCCTCTCAAAGGTGCCGATTTGTCGTCGGTAATCGGAAAAAAAACAAGCGATTTGAGAAAATTCACGCACACCCCAGTGGTTCAGAAAGTATTGGCCAGCAGCAAGTATAAATGAATCACCTGCCACTCGGGGCAGAGCGACGTTGGGCGGTGCTGCAAGTCGGTAGCGCAGGCTTCGGGGCGTGAACCGGAAACTGCGAATCTGCTGACACTTTCTTTCGCCGACGGTTCTGCTCACAGATTTGAGCGAAGTTAAGTCCCGTGAGGGTTTCCGGTTGGCGGTGGAGAAGAGGTTGCGCATCGGTGCAACACAAACCAGCGATTGAATTCCAGAAACATTTCTGTTTCGGTCAATGTGATCTGTCAAAAAAACACGGCCTGTTTCTTACAGCTTCCAGTTCGCTGGTGCTGGATGACGAATTCTCATTTATTAGAAGCTCCAGATAATATCGCAGCCACCATAGAACTGGCTATCTCTTTCGAGGTTTTTACCGTACGGCATGTTGCCCGGGCCGCCACCACCTTGGGCAAACCAATCATCGTCGCCTTTAAACCAATCGTAACGTAACTCTGGTCGGATGACGATGTTTTTGCCGAGCTGGCAATTAAGACCCCATGTCATTTCGCAGAAGTTACCGGCAAAGCCGTTTCCGTTACCGGTAGCCGCACCAGAACGCAAACCACCAGTGAGAACTCGCGTTCCGTTGTTGTCACGGAACCACTCAAAACGCAGACCTCCAGCTAAGTAATCCGTGAAGTTGTAGAAGAGGTACTGGTTCAGGCCATACCAATACGCTGCACCAGATGGCTGGCCCGGAGTCTCATAAAACGGGTTTGAATTTTCCTGGTAACCAAAGTCACCCTGAAACACGTACGTCAGCTTACCTGTGACGTCGTTTGAGTACACAAGACTAGTAATAGAGCAAGTGCCAGTGAATGACTGACCAGCAGCGTTTTCCGCACCACTCTCTTGTTTACCAGTTGAATTGGCAATGGTAAGTGCCCGCGTTCCATCACAACTTGTGAACTTAACTGCTCCTAGAAATGCTGCATTACCCGAGCTTCCAGAACTTGGGTTCGCCTGGTTGTTTGACGCGCCAACGTCCCAGTTGTCCCAGCCATTGGTGACACCACCGATGATGGACAATCGATCATTTGGATTCCACGTGCCAAGTACACCGGTATGTGTAAATGGCTCGCCATAAGTCATGGTGTAAGAATGCGTGTAGAAGAAATTACCTGTCGCCGGCACAACTTCATAACCAAGCAGCGTATAGAAATGCCCAACCTTGACATTTAGTTTCTGGCTTCCGAGTTCACCATAGATCTGTGGCATGGCCAAGCCATAATAACGATTCGTGGACCAATCACTAGGCGGCCCATCAAGTCCACTGGCAGTTGTGTATATAGAGTCAGTGCCGTAAAGAAGGTCGACTCGACCACCCCAGCTCAGCTCATTTTCTTGCAGAACCCGCTCCGTGATGAAATAGAGCTGGTTCATCTGACCCTGCCACGAACGATCATTAAATGAAACTGGTCCGTTCCAGTCTGCCCCCCAGTTATTGGCTCCGATGCCAATGTCAACGAAGCCGGAAGTTTGAATGCCTTGTTTACATAGACAGGCTGAATCAAGGAAACGGGCCGCTCCCGGTGCAACGGCTGCCTGTTGTGGTGCGGTGTCACAATACTGATGGGCTTCGTTACTCCGAAAATCAGTCTGAGAATAGTTATCGCAAACACGCTCATCAACTTGCTCTGGCATTCTTGGCTCTGCACCAACAACACACGATGCCACGAAGGTGGCTGCTACCAAGACGGGCAGGTGAAACTTAAGGCATCGCATTCTGGATGTCTCCCAATTACGCAGGTGTGTGGACTTCAGGTGTCACGTCGAATGGGAACCGGAGGGCATATTTGAGTTTTCAATGCCCGTTTCCATGAACAGTGCGAAAACGGCTCTCTAAGCTGAGGAGGATCGTCCAATCATGGGAATCCGAATGACAGATTTGCGAAGATTTACCCCTTTTCCGTCGGAATCAATTGAATGGCCCCCCGTCTGGTAACGGCTATGCCGACAGGGTGGGGGGTGGTAATGCAGCTGTGTTCTGGAAGTTGTGACCTCGCCCGGATAGAAATCGACCAGTGTGAGTGAGTGAGTCTTGATGGGCGTCCAGCCCGGAGCGAGTGTTTCGTATTCTGATGTTTTTCGTGGTGGACAGCGTAAGCCTCAGGAAGTGAGCCGATCTATTGATCAAGCTTTCTTGATCTACTCTGCCGTTGTTGATCGATTACATCGGTCGGCTGCTATAGCGGTCTGAATAGCAAGGACTGCATCGTCGAGGGTGAGGGGTGCATCCAAAACGTGGAGTCACGACCGAATGCTTAGTAATCAAATGCTGCCAGAAAATTCAAAGGTATTGACCATCCAGTTGAGATGGTGTGTTGGACCGATGCGGTGGATTTTTTCCACAGATTATGTAGACGACCAGGCGGGAAGGCAGCGGGCAATGTTTCTCGTTTGTCATCGGACGCGGAGCGGGAATATACCTACGGTGGTGGGCTGACAACGATATGTAGTATATGTAGTTTTGGGGATGACGAGTCACCGCTAGATGTGACACATTTAATTTCTTCGCAACCTCTGGTCCACACTTCTGAGTATCTCAACCATCAGCCAAAGAACTAATTCAACAAGCCGGTGACTACAATGCGGCCTGCAACATCCTAGCGATTGCCAACGGTGAACTCTGATGATTGGCTGGCGAGCACTCTACGGGGAGCTTGTGATGGACAAACGCGGTTGGTCATGAAAAAACCCGGACCTTTTTGAGGTCCGGGTTGAGCCAGGTATTCGTGTCGGTGGCCGCGGGCGCGACAATCAAGTGGCGTTGCTAGGCCGAAACCTTGCAGCACTCTTTCTCGCAAACTGCCTGAGCTTTGCAGCACGGCTTGTCACATGCGACCGATGTTGCACAACAAGGCTTGGTGCAGGCAGCGGACGTTGCACAGCACGGTTTGGTGCAGGCAGCTGTCTCCGCACAGCACGGCTTGTCACATACGACCGATGTTGCACAACAAGGCTTGGTGCAGGCAGCGGTCGTTGCACAGCACGGTTTGGTGCAGGCAGCTGTTTCCGCACAGCACGGCTTGTCACATGCGACCGTTGTTGCACAACAAGGCTTGGTGCAAGAAGCGGTCGTTGCACAGCACGGTTTGGTGCAGGCAGCTATTTCCGCACAGCACGGCTTGGTGCATGCGACCGATTTTGCACAACAAGGCTTGGTGCAAGAAGCGGTCGTTGTACAGCACGGCTTAGTACAGGCAGCTGTTTCCGCACAGCACGGCTTGTCACATGCAACCGATGTTTCACAACAAGGCTTGGTGCAGGCAGCGGTCGTTGCACAGCACGGCTTAGTACAGGCAGCTGTTTCCGCCCAGCACGGTTTGTCACATACAACCGATGTTGCACAACACGGCTTAGTACAGGCAGCTGTTTCCGTACAGCACGGCTTGTCACATGCGACCGATGTTGCACAACAGGGCTTGGTGCAGGCAGCGGTTGTTGCACAGCACGGTTTGGTGCAGGCAG